>JAQBQH010000296.1 GCA_028287105.1 Myxococcales bacterium | reverse complement strand
GGCGGCGGCGGCGGCGGCTACGGCGGCGGCGGCGGCGGTCGCGACGACGATTACTAGCGTCGCGCGCTCCTAGACCTCCCCAACCAGCTTCTCGCGCGAGACCTCGCGCTTCCGACTTTTCCGACGCATCCAGACGCCGCGAACCACGGTGGCGATTCCGACTACGTTCGACAGCAGCACCTTCGCACCGGTATGCTCGTAACGGTGAAGCGCGCAATCTTCCTGACGCTGCTCGCCGGCTGCACGGCTTCGAGCAGCGCGCCCGCCGACCTCGGCACGGGCGAGTCGCCGTCCGACGGCGGCGCCGATGGCGCGACCTCGTCCTCCGCGGGCGGCACGTACCTCCTGACGCTCGACGCGGGCGCCTTTCCGCCCTCCGCCGCGCATCCGAGCGCGCTCGTCTACGTGCCGCGCAACTTCGATCCCACGCCGCCGGTGGCCGTCGTGGTCTACCTGCACGGCTTCTCCAACTGCGTCGAGAACGTGGTGCGTGACGCGGGCGGCGAGTGCACCCCCGGCGGCGGCCCGCGCGCGGCCTATGCGCTCGCCGCGCAGCTCGAAGCCAGCGGCAAGAACGCGATCCTCCTCTGTCCCGAGGTCGTCTTCGACGCACGCGCCGGCAACCCGGGGAACCTCGGCAACCCCGACGGCTTCAAGGCGCTCCTCGCCGAGGTCCTCGCCGATCTGAGCGACAAGCTCGGCGGTGCCGGCATCGGCGACGTCGGCACCGTCGTCGTCGCGTCGCACTCGGGCGGCTATCAGGCCGCGGCCGCCGTCGCCAACACGGGCGGCGTTCCCGTCGCCGAGCTGTACCTGCTCGACTCGCTCTACGGCAACACGGCCGACTTCGACACCTGGGCCAAGGCTCCCGGCCCCGGCCGGCGCTTCGCCGACGTCTACACCAACGGCGGCGGCACGCTGGCCAATTCGCAGGCGATGGCCGATCGCGCCAGGGCGTGGGTGCCGGCGGCGCAGCTGCTCGACGACCGCACCACCGCCACCCTCACCGACGCGGAGTACGCCCACCAGCTGATCTTCAAGCTGTCTGCGCTGGCCCACGACGGCGTGCCCGCCTACTACTTCGGCAAGCTGGTGGGGTCGAGCGTTTTGGCGCCCAAGAAATAGCTGCGCTATCGTGCCGGCGCCGTGTCGCCGCTCAAGGCCAATCACGCCATTCTCTCCAATGTGGCCAAGGAGGTCCTGCGCGAGGTGCGCGAGCAGCATCGCGCCGGGCGGCTCGGATTTCTCGTCGGCGCCGGCCTCTCGGTTCCGATCGGTCTGCCGGGCTGGGCCGCGTTCAACGAGGCGCTCCTCGAGCATGCCATCGGCCGCCACGCGCCGGGCGGAGCCGCGCAGGCGCGCGCGCTCAGCCGCGCCTATCTCGATCTCTTGCAGGGGCAGTCGCTCGCGGCCGTCGATCTGGTGCGCCAGCGCGTCGGCGCCGATTTCCATGTCGTCCTTCGCGGCGCCCTCTACGAGCGCGAGCAGCTGCGCAAGTTCCAGCCGACCGAGGTGCACTACGCGCTCTCCAAGCTGGCGCTCGAGGGCGACCCACCCTACCCGTGCGTCCACACCACGAACTACGACGACCTCCTCGAGCTGACGCTGCAGAACATCACCGGCCGGCGGCCGCGCGCCGTACACGCCGGGCGGCGCAGCTCCGCCGACGGGCCGCGCGTCGTCCACCTGCACGGCTACTTCCCCTTCGACGATGCCGGCGTCGCCGAGGAGAAGCGGCTCGCCGCCGAGCTGGTGGCGAGCGACCTCGACTATCACCGCCTCTCCAACGAGCACACCTCGTGGACCAACCGCGAGCTGATGGCGCTGCTCGACTCGCGCTCGGTGCTCATCGTCGGCATGAGCCTCACCGACCCGAACGTGCGCCGCTTGCTCGCGTATTTGTCCGAGCACAAAAAGGCGCACGACGAGGCGCACGAGCACTTCGTCATCCTGCAGCAGCGTCCGCTCCTCGGCTCCGATGAGCAGCAGCGCGCCGCCGAGATGCTCGACGAGGACGAGTACAAGTTCTGGCACGGCCAGGGCGTGAAGATCTTGCGGCTCTCGTCGTGGGACGGGCTCAATTATCTCATGCGCCGCATCCGCTTCACCGACGAGGAGTGGGATCGCCGCCACAAGGAGCTGCGCATCGCGTGGGCCACGCAGACCTATCGCGAGGTCGACTTCGACGAGGCGACGCTGCAGGACTTCGGCACCGAGCTGCTCGCGCACCATCGCGACCGCATCGTCGACGCCGCCAAGCTCGGCGGGCGGGTCGAGCTCAACCTGTTTCTGCCGATGCTCGACGGGCGCTATCGCCGCGCGCTGTCGTCGATGGCCGGTCGCGCCGCCGAGGCGCCGCGCTGGTTCGCGCCCAAGCACGATGCGCAGACCATCCCCGAGGTGGAGCTGGCGCTCGTCGTGGGCGAGGCGCTCAAGAGCTCGACGCGCTCCTTGCGCTCGGCCCCGCCGCCGGGGCAGCCCGCCTTCCAGGACTGGTATCGATCGCTCGTGTCGGTGCCCTACTTCGACTACCCGGCGGGCGGAATCCCCGTAGCTGTCATGCAGTTGGTGTCGTCGGACCCGGCGCTCGCCGAGACCGCGCCGCAGAGCCCGCTCATGGCGGCCCTGCGCACGCTCCTGCGCGAGGCCATCACCGGTGCGGTGCGTCTCTTGCGCGGAGCGGGGGCCGGCCGCATAATGGATGAAGCATGAAACAAGGGACGTACATCATCTACACGGACCTTGGTGACGGGATCACGACGCTGACGCCCTATGGGTTCACCGTCGACGTCTCCGCGGAAGTGCGGCGCTGGCAGGCGTTCGAGAAGCGCCTCTTGAAGGCGTATTTTCGCAAGAAGGGCATTCGCACGCGCAAGTAGGTTTCGCGCGCGCGGATCGGTTGGCGTCGCGTGATTCTGGGCGCGCACGAGTCCGTCGCTGGCGGGCTGCACGAGGTCTTTCCGCGCGCCGCGCGTGATGGCTGCGATGCGGTGCAGCTGTGGACGCGGTCGTCGCGACAGTGGGCCGCCAAGCCGCTGGACGCCGCCGCGATTGCCGCGTTCAAGCGGGGCCACCGGCGGGCGCGCGGGGCCACCACGGGCGCGAAGCTGCCGCTGGCGGCGCACGCGTCGTACCTCATCAACCTGGCGGCGGCGTCGGCGCTGATCTGGGAGCGATCGACCGAGACGCTCTACGAGGAGTGCGTGCGCGCCGAGGCGCTCGGCGTGTCGCAGGTGATCGTGCATCCGGGCGCGTGCGTCGGCTGCTCGGTCGAAGACGGCATGGCGCGCGTGGTGCGCGCGCTCAAGCAGGTGTGCGCGGCGCTGGGCGCCAAGCCGAAGGTGCGGCTCCTCCTCGAGATCACCGCCGGACAGGGAACCTGCATCGGCTGCAGCTTCGCAGAGCTCGGCGAGATGTTGCAGCGAACCGGTGAGCGGCGGCTCGGCGTCTGCCTCGACACCCAGCACATGTGGGCGGTCGGGATCGACTGGACCACGCCGCGGGGCTACGACCGCACCTTCGAGGAGCTCGACCGCACCGTCGGGCTCGCGCACCTCGAGGCGTTCCACTTGAACGACTCGAAGCGCCCGCTCGGATCGCGCGTCGATCGCCACGCGGTCATCGGCGAAGGGCTGATCAAGGCGCGCCCGTTCGCGCGCCTCTTGCGTGACGAGCGCTTCGCCGAGATCCCGGGGTTCCTCGAGACGCCGCCGCTCGAGTCGGGCGAAGACTCGTTCGCCCTCGGGCTCAGCCGCCTGCGCGCCCTGACACGACGAAGCTGAGGTGCTGGCCGATGCCGGCCCCGTCGCGGCGGAAGCTGAAGAAGCGCTCGGGCTCGCACATGGTGCAGGGCGGATGCGCGTCGACGAGCGAGTCCTGCACGCCGGCCGCGACGAGCAGCCGGCGATTGGCCTCCCACAGGTCGACGTGCGGCTTCTTGCCCTCGGCGCGCACCACGGCGGACGGCACCAGCTTGTCGAACTCGGCCGCGACCTCGTCGCCGACCTCGAAGCAGTGCGCGCAGATCGAAGGGCCGAGCGCGGCGCGCAGCCGCTCCCGTCGCGCGCCGATCGAGACCAGCGCCTCGACGGCGGCGGCAGCCACGCCCTGCACGGTGCCGCGCCAGCCGGCGTGCGCGGCGGCGACGCGGCCCTCGCCGTCGGCGACGAGGATGGGCACGCAGTCGGCGGTAAAGACTCCGACGGCGGTGCCGGGCACGGCGGTGACCACGACGTCGGCTTCGCTCTCGGCGACGCGCTCGGCGAGCGTGCCGTCGACGACGAGGGCGACGCGCGCGCCGTGCACCTGGCGGGCGGTGTAGAGCCGACCGAGATCGAAGCCGCCGGCCGCGGCCAGCCGCCGCCGATTGTGCGCCACCGCCTCGGGCGCGTCGCCCCATTTGCCGCCGACGTTGAGCGTGGCGTAGCGGCCCGTCGACACGCCGCCGCGCCGCGTGGAGAAGCCGTGGCGCACGCCGTCGAGCGCGCGTGAGGTCACCACCAACATGACCGGGAGGATAGCAGAACGGTCAGAAACGACCCTGCAAGGCGACGCCGCTGCCGCCGCCGACGAACGCCGCCGGCACGACGCTGAGCGGCCGACGCTCGAGCTTGTCGGGCCCCGCGGCCAGGCCGACGAGGAAGGTGACGAAGCCGCCCGCCTGCGCCAGACCGTCGACGACCCAGGCCGCCTGCGCCCCGCCCGAGTTGAACGCGCTGTTGGCGAAGGCGCCGATGATCGGCCACCAGGCGAAGTAGTTGGCGCCGCCCTCCTGCATGCCGCCGATGATCCCGGCCGCGTAGCCGCCGAGCCAGAACGCCATGCCGGTGCCCCACACCGCGGGGGAGTCGGTCGAGACCTTGCGCTCGCGATAGAGGCAGCCGTCGGGGGTCTGCACCAGCCGCCAGCCGTCGCCGAGCTGGCGTGGGTCGAGAATGATCGTCTGCAGCTGCGCCGCCGACGGCGCTCCATACGGCTCGGCGGCCGGCGGTGCGGCCGGCAGTGCGGCCGGCGCGGGCGACGCTGCGAGCGGCGGGGGCGCGGGCAGGATCACCTGCGGCTGCGCCGCCTGCACGGCGTAGGGCGCGGCGGCGCCGGTACAGTGCACCGTCGTCGTCACCGTACACTCCGACGGTTCGGGGGCGGCGGCGGCGGGCGGCGGCGCAGGCACCGGCGGCGGCGCGGGCACGATGACGGTCTGGGCAAATGCTACGGACGGGAACAACAGGACGAGAGCCAGGGCGCGCATCGCGATCCTCCGCAAGGTCGGACCGCGCTAAAGCATCTGCAGTGCCACCCTGGCGCCGCCGGGACTACGCGGACTTAGCGGCCGCCGCGCGCGCCGCACCGTCGACAATCGGACATCGCTGTCATGACTTGGTCGCGCTGTGATCTCACGCGTCGCGGAGCTGCGCGAGGGCGGCCTGCATGTCCGCCGGCGGCGGCGTCGACCAGCGCACCTTCTTGCCGGTCGCCGGATGCGTGATGCCGAGGACGTGCGCGTGCAGCGCCTGACGCCCGAGCGTGCGCGCGATCGTGCGCAAGAGCGGGTCGCGCGGCAGCCGCCCATAGGTCCGGTCGCCGATGAGGGGATGGCCATGGTCGGCGAAGTGCACGCGAATCTGGTGCGTGCGCCCGGTCTCGAGCGACACGTCGACGAAGCTGGCCCCCGGCAGCTGCTCGACGACGCGCCAGTGCGTGACCGCGCGCTTGCCGGACAGCACCTCCGACGAGAACTTCTTGCGATCGCGCGGATCGCGCCCGTACGTGGTCTTGAAGCTGCCCTTCTCCGCCACCGCGCCTTCGACGAGCGCCAGGTAGTTGCGCTCCAGATCGTGCGCGTGGAACTGCACCTGCAGCGCCACCAGCGTCGGCTCGTCCTTGGCCACCACCATGACGCCCGAGGAGTCCTTGTCGAGCCGATGCACGATGCCGGGCCGCCGCTCGCCGCCGACCCCCTGCAACGAGTTGCCGCAGTGATGGAGCAGCGCGTTGACCAGGGTGCCCGCCTGATGCGAGGTCGCCGGATGCACGACCATTCCGGCCGGCTTGTCGATGACGATGAGGTGCGCGTCCTCGTAGACGATGGCGAGCGGGATGTCCTCGGGCTTGTCCTCGACGCTGACCGGCGGCGGCGCCACGAACACGACGCGCTCGTTCGCCCGCACCTTGCGCGCCGGCGTGCGCACCGCCTGCCCGCCGACGCTGACCTCGCCCTCCTCGATGCGCCGGCTGATCTGCGAGCGCGACCACGGCAGCCCCTGCCGCGCCAGCCAGGCGTCGAGGCGCTCGCCTTCGTCCTCGGGTGAAACGGTGAGCTCGTAGCGGTCCAGGCGGAGGCAGTGTACTAGAAGCGGCCGCCGAGTCCGGCGCCCATGCCGCCGCCGTCGAACACGGCCGGACCGAGGTGGACCACGCCGTCGACCAGCGGGCGCAGCCGCTCGGGCGCGTGCGCGGCCAGCACCACGGTCGCGCCCATCATCATGGCGCCGATGGCGCTCGACTGCGTCGACGGCGAGCCGCCGCCGAGGAGGAGCGCGTCACGCTCGCGCATCGCGCCCAACCGGTTCTGCTGCTCTTCGACGGTGCGCGCGGGCGCGAAGGTCAAGAACGCGGCGAACACCTGATCGCTCTTGTGCTCGACGTACGACTTGTCGCGCTGATGATGGAGCTGCGCCGGCGCCTGCGCGGAGGCGACTCCGCCGAGGCCCACCATCATTCCGAAGAGCACCGCCCCAGCCACCGTGTTGCGCATGACCGGCGGTAGTGCAGGCCGCTTGCCAGCGCCAACTCACTGATATTGCACGATGTGGGTGTCAGGCTGAGCTAGGCCGTCTCACGGAATCCGAGACAGTCAGGCTCGTTTTTGGACACGTCGTGGCGCGTTACCAGATCTTCGACTTCACGTGTCCCTTGGACTTGATCATGACGTCGATGATGGCGCGGTCGTAAAGGTTCAAGGTGTAGATCTCGGCGGTGACGCGGCTCTTGAACAGCGCGCGCCCCTCTTCGATGTGCGCCCGCATGACGTCGAAGAGCGAGTCGTTCTCGATACCTTCGACGATTTCTTTCTCGTGATACAGCGTCAGATCCGAGGCGATGGCGCGGGCCAGCTGGCGCGCGCGATCCGGCTTATCGATGAGCTGCATTTGGCGATGGTATGATGTGCCGCCTTAACTTTCAACCTTGTACGCGGGTCCAGGGGATAGGAGGGACGATGAACAAGTGGATGGTATTGGGGGCGGGCATCTTGATGCTGGCCGCGGCGGCGCCCATGGCGTTCGCGCACGATAACGGGCACGAGTCGCGCACGGTCGGACAGTGCGAAAAGCTGCCGGGAACCCAGGACGCCGGCGAGCGCGGGCAGTGTCTGCGCTGCGTCGAGCGCCCGGTCAAGCACCACTATCACCCGGACTATCCGGCGGGGAATCGCTGCCGGCCCGACAACGGCAAGCCGTAGCGATTCCGCCGCGCGCGCCGCTCAGCCGGTGTGCGCCTTGCCCTTCGTATAGCGCGCCAGATACGAGCGCGTCACGTGCTGCACGTCGAGGCGTAAGTAGCGCGCGAACTCGACGAGGAAGCCGCGCAGATAGACCTGCGCCGGCATCGCGCTCCAGGTCTCCTCTTCGATCGACTTCAAGTGATGCACCGAGACCTTGGTCCGCTGCGAGATGTCGACCAGCTCGATCTTGCGCGCCACGCGCAGGCGCTTGAGCAGCTCGCCGGTGATCTCGGTGCCGGCGTCGACGATGGGCTCGGGGATCTCGACCCTGGCCGGGGTCAGGTCGTCCTTCTGCGGCAGCGTCGGCGCGATCGGCGCGACCCCGACGGGCGGCGTCGTGGTGGTGCGCGTCGGGATGCCCTCCGGGAAGAGCTTGATGTCGTAGATCTTGCGCTTGTCGGGATCGAGCAGCGTGTCGTACGCCTCTTCGATGCGCCGGTGCACCACCTCGAGCCGCTCGGGCGTGTAGAGGCCGCACACGACCATCGAGTCGGACGCGTACATCTCGCGCATGCGCTTGTAGGCGCGGCGCACGTCCTCGTCGCTGGCGCCGGGATCGATCTCGAGCACCTCGTAGAACGACTGGTCCTCGGTGCGCTTGGGCGGATCGTGCGGCTGGCTGCGATCGTTCTGATCGACGGCGAGGAGCTTCCGCACGATGCGCTCGACGTTCTTGGCGACCTTGGACTCGGGGTACTCGACGACGAGCGGGCGCCGCTTGCGGATCGCGTTCCACACCGCGTCGTCGGACTCGAGGTGTCCCATGTAGTCGATGTTGAGCCCGAGGCGGCGCTTGCCGGCCGAGCGCAGCTGCGCGCCCAGATCGAGGTCGGCGCGGGTGCGCGTCTGGTTGACGACGATGCGCGGGCGGTAGCGATAGATCTCGGCCAGCACGCGCTCGGCGAGCGGCGGATCGGATTCTTTGACCGCGTTGTAGAGATCGAGCGGCGACGGCATCCCGCCTTCGAAGGTGCGATCGACCGGCAGCTTGTCGACCTTCTGGATGTCGCGCAGCCGCCGCAGAAAGGCGCTCTTGATGAAGCGGAAGGTGTTCTCGACGCTGGTCGGCTCCGGCACCACGACGAGGATGCCGATGTGCGCGACCAGGAAGAAGTCGAGCGCGATGAAGCCCGAGCCGGGCGGCAGATCGCAGATGAGATAGTCGGTGTCGATCTCGCGCACCTGGTTGATGAGGCGATTCTTCGTCGCCGGGCGCGGGTTGGCCGCCCACAGCGGATCGCCCTCGCCCGAGACCAGGCCGAGCCCCTTGACCGCGGTGTCGACGACGCAATCTTCGATGCGCGCCACGCGCTTGTCGAAGAAGTCGCCCAGCGTCACCGACGGGCGCTCGACGCCGACGAAGGTGTGCAGGTTGGCGCCGCCGAGATCGGCGTCGATGAGAATGACGCGCTTGCCGAGCTGCGCCAGGTAGATGCCGAGGTTGGCGGCGAGCAGCGATTTGCCGACGCCGCCCTTGCCGCCGCCGATGGCGATGATGCGGCGCCCGCCCGCGCGCTCGCTCGAGGGCGCTGGATGTGCCCCTCCCTCCTCTGCATCGTCGGCTTCGACCACGAGAGCAGGGTATCCCGAACAACGGGCGCGTGCCAAAGAACGGCGACAGCGCTTATGCTTCGCGGCGGGGAGGCATCCATGACGAACGAGGGCTCGGCGACGGTGAATGGCAGCTTGTGGGGCGCGCAGGCGCGGGCGTGGGCCGAGGCGCAGGAGGCGATTGCGCGACCGCTGTATGTCGCGGCGCTCGAGCGGACGCGCGTCGGAGGCGGCACCGCGTATCTCGACGTGGGCTGCGGCTCGGGCATGGCGCTCCAGCTGGCGGCCCAGCGCGGCGCCACAGTGAGCGGACTCGACGCGGCGGAGTCGCTGGTGGCGATCGCGCGCGAGCGGGTGCCGTCGGCCGACGTGCGGGTCGGAGAGCTGGAGGAGCTGCCCTTCGCGGACGCGTCGTTCGACGTGATCACCGGGTTCAATGCGTTTCAGTACGCGGCGCGGCCGGCGCACGCCCTCGCCGAGGCGCGGCGCGTGGCGCGGCCGGGTGCCGAGGTCGTCGTAGCGACCTGGACCACGCCGGACCGTACGCAGGCGGCCGAGCTATTGGCCGCGCTCAAGCCGCTCTTGCCGGCGCCGCCGCCGGGAGCGCCGGGCCCGTTCGCGCTCTCCGACGAAGGCGTGCTCAGGGCGCTGGCGGCGGAGGCCGGCTGGAAACCGCTGGACGTCGTCGACGTCGAGTGCCCGTTCGCCTATCCCGACGTCGAGACGGGCCTGCGCGGGCTCGGCTCGTCGGGCGTGGCCGAGCGCGCGCGGCGCCACTCGGGCGACGCGGCGGTGAACGCGGCGCATCGCGCGGTGCTCGAGAAGTTCCGGCGCCCCGACGGCAGCGTTCACATCGGCAACGCCTTCCGCTATCTCGTCGCGACGGCGTGACTCACAGGCCGCCACTGAAGGCGGCGAGCGCCACCAAAAGCCAGAAGATCGCGATGATGGGGAGGACGATTTTGACCGACGGCTGCGGCTGCACGGGCGCGGCCGATTGCGAAGAGCGTGCCGCCCGCGCGCGCACACGGTTTCGCGCAGTTGCCGACGACGACCGTAGCGAATTCAGACACAGCGGCAAGCGCCCCCGCCTGAGTGACGCGCGCTAGTCGATCATTGGAGACCGGTCATAGGACTTTGACGGTCTAGTCTTCGTCGTCGGTGAGCTCGGTGTTCCAGTAGCTGGCGTCGACGACGCCGAGGAACGGGATCCACTCGCGATAGGCGATGCGTCCGCCCGGCGCCCGGAACGTGGGGTTCCACTTGGGGCGCTCGGGGCGCTTGAGCAGCTTGAGGCCCGCCTCGTTCACCAGCTTGGCCCCCTTCTTCAAGTTACAGGGCACGCAGCAGCAGACGACGTTCTCCCAGGTGGTGCGGCCGCCCTTGGCGCGCGGAATCACGTGGTCGAGGTTGAGCATCGTGCGCGGCAGCTGCTGCGCGCAGTACTGACAGGTGTTGTCGTCGCGCGCGTAGATGTTGAGCCGCGAGAAGCGCACCTTGGTGCGCGGCAGGCGGTCGTACATCTGCAGCACGATCACCCGCGGAATGCGGATCGAGCGGCCGATGGTCCGAATGACGTCGTGCTCCGCGGCGTAGCCGAGGTCGGCCCAGCTGTCGAAGTCGAAGGTGGAGAAGTCGGGCTCGATCACCCGGGCCGCGCCGATGTAGAGCAGAGCGAAGGCGCGCTTGACCGACGTGACGTGAACCGGCTGATAGTTGCGATTGAGGACGAGTACGCTGGAGTTGGTCACGTGAGTGTCTCCGCGAAAGCCCGCACAACCGCGGGTAGGTCGTCATCCCCCAAGGTCCGTACATCCAAGAGTAACCGGTCTTCGGCGATGCGCGCCACTACTGGCGTAAGTGCGCGCCGCAGGCGGGCATCGAGGGCCTCGGCCGAGGGGGCGCCAGCGGCTGCGGGCTCGCGCGCCGAGACCGCCACCGCCCACGACCAGGGCTCCACGGTCGGAAGGGCGCCGCCGCCGACCGCCGAGCGCACCCGCACCGGCGTGAACGCGAGCGCGGCAGAGGCCTCCTGACAAGCTCCTGACAACGTCCGGGCGCGCGCTTCGAGCGTCGGCTCGGGCGTCGACAGCATGGCGAGCGCGGGGATCTCGGCGGCGCGGCCGTCGCGATAGAGCTCGAGCGTCGCCTCGAGCGCAGCCAGCGTCATCTTGTCGGGACGCACGGCGCGCAGGAGCGGGTGGGCGCGCATGGCGGCGATGGCCGCGCGCTGACCGACGATGATGCCGGCTTGCGGGCCGCCGAGCAGCTTGTCGCCGCTGAAGGTGACCACGTCGGCGCCGGCGGCCACGATCTGCGGCACGGTCGGCTCGCTGTCGCCGAGGCCGAGCGCGCGCAGGTCGGCGAGCGCGCCCGAGCCGAGGTCGACCATGGCGTAGAGGCCCTTGCGATGCGCGATCTCCGCCATCTCGCCGACGGAGACTTCGGCGGTGAAGCCGACGACGGCGAAGTTGGAGCGGTGCACTTTGAGGAGGAGCGCTGTGTCGTCGGCGACGGCAGCCTCGTAGTCGCGCGCGTGGGTGCGATTGGTGGTGCCGACCTCGACCAGGCGGGCGCCCGAGGCGCGCATGACGTCGGGGACGCGGAACGAGCCGCCGATCTCGACGAGCTCCCCGCGCGAGACCACGACGCCACGACCGGCCGCGAGCTGCGACAGCGCCAGCAGCACCGCGGCCGCGCAGTTGTTGACCACCAGCGCATCCTCGGCGCCGGTCAGCGTCGCCAGCAGGCGGGCGACATGCTCGTGCCGCGAGCCGCGCCGACGCTCGTCGAGCCGATACTCGAGGTTGGCGTAGCCGCGCGCGACCTCGACCACCCGCGCCACCGCCGCCGCCGCCAGGGGCGCGCGCCCGAGGTTCGTATGCAGCACCACGCCGGTCGCATTGAGGACCGGTTGCAGCGACGGCTGTAGGAGCGCGGCGACCTCGACGGCCACCTGCGCGGCGTCGACCTCGATGCGCTCCGCGGTGGTGGTGAGCCGCTCGGCGACGATCTCGGCGCGCAGCCGCTCGATCTCGCCCCGCACCGCCGTGAGCACCGCCCAGCGAGGTGCCCGCTCGAGCAACCCGCTCAGCGCGGGCGACGCGAGCACCTCGTCCACCTTCGGCAGTCGCCGAAGCACCGCGTTGCGGTCGGCGGGCAGTTGCATGCTCACCTACGATTATAGCTCAGCAAAGCGCCGATGCTATGATTTGTCGGTGAACATCCAGTCGTTGTCGGCGCTTCTCGCCGCCATCGTCAGCTTCGCCATCGGCTCCTCGGTGGTGTTGCGCGATCGGCGGCAGCGCGCCTATCGACTGTTCGCGGTGTTCTGCTTCGTCCTGTGCCTGTGGCACATCACCACGTTCCTGCAGGCCACGCTCGAGTGGGACTCGGTCTACTTCGTGTCGCTGGTGGCGTCAGTGGCCATCCCGATCGCGTCGATGCGCTTCTTCCGCGTCTTTCTCGCCGACGAGCGCGCCGCGCGTGCCGCCACGCCCCGCTGGATGGTGCCGCTGGCGGTCGGCTTCATCGTGGCCATCGGCTACGCCATCGCCTTCCGCAAATATCGACTGCACCACTCGTGGACCTTCACGCTGGCGCTCGGCGGCTACGTCTTCGGTGGGCTCTACGCCTCGATGCTCGAGCTCTACGGCAAATACCGCAGCACCCTGGCGCGGGTCGAGAAGACGCGCATCAAGTTCCTCCTCATCGGCGGCCTCGCGTCGATCACCTTCGCCGCGACCGACTTTCTGCCCAAGCTCGGCCTGCCCTTCCCCGCCGTCGGCAACGTCCTCACGATCATCTATCTCTATTTCATCTCGCAGACGCTGTTCCGCTATCGCCTGCTCGATCTGACCGAGCTCCTCGGCCGCATGGTGGTCATCGCCACCTTCGTGCTGATCCTGGCCGCGATCTACGGTCTCCTGGTCGCCTGGATCCCCGCCGATCAGTCGGGGGTCTTCTTCTTCAACACGCTGGTGGCGTCGTTCGTCATCTTGATCTTGTTCGATCCGCTGCGCACTGCCGTCGAGGGGCAGGTGCAAAAGTGGATGTTTCGCGAGAAGTACGAGCTCAAGGCGCGCATCGACGCGCTCCGCCACGTCCTGACCAACGTCATCGATCTCAAGGAAGCCGTGCGCATCACCATCTCGTCGCTCGAGGAGTCGCGGCGCGTCACGCACGCGTCGCTCTATCTCGTCGACGCCGACGGTGGCGGCTTCGAGCTGCACGGCCATCTCGGCCCGCGCCCCGTCGAGCGCATCGACGCCGCCGCGCGCCGCCCCTTCTTCGAGCGCATCAACGCCACGCGCCTTGGCGCGGTCTCGATCGAGCAGCTCGAGCGGGAGCACTCCGCCAAGGGCGCCGCGCCCGAGCCCGAGACCGAGACCATCGACGCCATCGCCCGCACGCTCGACGAGATGAACGCCGCGTTGTGCATCCCGGTCGTCGCCGACGAGCAGATCATCGGCCTCCTCGGTCTCAAGGACGAGCGGGTCCGCGAAGCCTACGCCACCGACGAGATCGATCTCTTCCGCGGCGTCGCGGCGCAGATCGCCATCACGGTGCAGAACTCGAAGCTGTACGAGCGCATGAAGGAGCGCGACCGCCTGGCCGCGCTCGGCGAGATGGCGGCGGGCCTGGCGCACGAGATCCGCAATCCGCTCGGCGCCATCAAGGGCGCGGCGCAGCTGCTCATCCCGCAGGGCGACGCGGCGCACCCGCTCCTCGGCGACGGGCACGGCGTGCCGGCCGAAGCGCGCGAGTTCCTCGGCATCATCGTCGAAGAGGCCAATCGCCTGAATCGCGTCGTGTCGCAGTTCCTCGACTACGCGCGCCCGTATCGCGGCGAGCCGCAGCCGCTCGACGTCAACGAGGTGGTGCGCAAGACCGCGCAGCTGGTGACCCCGCCGCCCTTGCCGTCCGTCGACGGGACGGAGGCCGCGCCGCCGGTCGAGGTGCACCTGCAGCTCGCCGACGAATTGCCGCGCGCGCGCGCCGACGCCGAGCAGCTGCGCCAGGTCTTCTTGAACCTGGCCATCAACGGCGTGCAGGCCATGCCGTCGGGCGGCAAGCTGACCATCTCGACGGCGCTGCGCAAGGCGGGGCGGCGCTCGACGCCGATGCTGGAGGTGCGCTTCCGCGACACCGGCGTCGGCATTCCCGGACAGGAGCTCAAGAACCTCTTCATCCCGTTCTACACGACCAAGGACAAGGGCACCGGCCTCGGGCTGCCGATCAGCCAGCGCATCATCGAGAACCACGGCGGCACCATCGAGGTGCGCAGCCGCGTCGGCGTCGGCTCGACGTTCACGGTGGTGTTGCCGCTGTTCGACGATGTGAAAGAGGCGAAGCCGGAGCTCGAGGCGCGCGCCAGCTCGGGCTGACGCGGCCTCGCTCGGTCGATCTAGATCCGGGTCAGAAGCACTTGGGGGCGCAGGTGCCGGTGCCGCCGCCCGTCGGTGCGCAGTACGTGCTGCCGGCGTTGTCGGACGCCGCGCAGAGCGAGTCTTCGATGCCCGGCTTGCAGGCGGCGCCGAAGTTCTTGGCCGGCTGGCAGGTGTAGGTCGTGCCGCCGGCGCTGGTGTCGTCGATGCACGTGGCCTGTCCCGGCAGCGACGACCCGCAGCGCGCGCTGCTGTTGGGGCAGCTGCCGCCATTGACGACGAACGCCTTGCACTTGCCAGGCGTGGTGGTGGTGTCGCACCACAGCCCCTGCTTGCACGAGGACGTCGTGCCGCCGAAGCTGACGCAATCACCGTCGAGCGCGCCGAACGCGTGGCAGGTCTCACTGCCGGCCACGCCGGTGAGGCTGTGGCAGGTCGTACCGTCGGCGCACTGGCTCTCGGCAAAGGCGTAGGCGCCGTCGTTCTTGGGATCGCACGCCGTGTCGGCGGCCACCTTCATCTTGCACTTGCCACCGACGGCCGTGGCGCCCGAGTACTGCACCTGGCAGTACATGGCGGCAGGGCACGGCGGAGTGGGCGTGGTCACGCCCTGAATCGGGTCGCAGTCGCCGTCGAGCATGGTCTGCATCGTCGGCACGATGCAATGCGCCGGCAGAGCGGCGGGGAAGCTCGGGCACAAGAGGCCGAACTGGCAGAAGCCGGCGCAGACCTCGTTGAGCGCCGGGGTGTGCGTGCAGACGCCGGTGCCGGGGTCGCAGTACGCGGTCGAGCCGCAATCGCTGCTCAGGCGACACTGGTCGCCGAGGGCGAGCGTCGGCGCGCAGGTTCCCGCGCAGCCGGTGACCTGCATGACGCCCGCGGCGCCACCGTCGCTGCCGCCGTGCTTGCACAGACCGCTGGTGCACTCGACGCCGGCCAGACAGGTCGCGCCGTTCGGCTGATGCGGCTGATGAAGGAAGGTGACGCAGCGGCTCTGCCACGCCGCCGAGTCGGAGTTGTCACAGCGCGCGTTCTTGAGCGCGTCGAGGCACTGCAGCTCGTTGACCGAGACGCGCCCCTTCATGATCTCGACGTCTTCGTCCCAGCCGAGATGCTTCAGGTTGCGCTCGATGCAGGCGTCGGTCTGCCCGACGTCGAGTTGACCGCACTTCATGTAGTGCGCGCAGATCTCCTTGGCGTAATCCATGGCGAACATGGTGTACGTCACGAGGTGCTGCGCGTCGTCGGGGATGGTCATGTCCCCCGAGACGGACATGTCATCGCTGACGGACATGTCGCCCGCCATGTCGTCCGTCGGACCGGGAATTCCGTGTCCGCAGCCGACGACTCCCACAACCATCGAAACAAGCAAGGTGGTACGCATGGATTAAGCTCCTATGACATCTTATCGACTGGTTCGTCGCCGGATCAAGCAACACTGATCACATCGGCCGCTGGCACGATCATATGAGTGTGATAGCGTTGCGCACCAATGCCACGTCCGCGCATCGTCCTCGCCGACGACGAGCTCAACCTGCGGAAAGTGCTCGGGACCATTTTGGCACGCGATGGCTACGAAGTGCTCGAGGCCCGCGATGGCGAAGAGGCGCTGCGGCTCGTCGATCAGCACGCCAGCGCGGTAGCAGCGGTGATCACCGACCTGCGCATGCCGCGGCTCGACGGGATGGGCCTCTTGCGACGGGTCGTGGCCGATCACCCCGACATCCCGGTCATCATGATCACGGCGCACGGCTCGGTCGATTCCGCCGTCGAGGCGGTCAAGCTGGGCGCGTTCGACTACATCGAGAAGCCGTTCGAGCAGACCCAGATCCAGGAGGTCGTCGCCAAGGCGATCAAGACCCATGAGCTCGACAAGCGGGCGCCGCGCGCGCAGCTGGCGCAGCCGCCGGGGGCGCCGGGCGGGCGCTTCGGGCTCATCGGCCGCTCGCCGGTGCTGGAGCTGGTCTTCAGCGTCATCGAGAAGGTGGCCGATACGCCGTCGACGGTGCTGATCTCGGGCGAGTCGGGCACCGGCAAGGAGCTGATCGCGCGCGCGCTGCACGCCAACTCGTCGCGCAAGAACGGGCCGTTCATCAAGATCAACTGCGCCGCCATTCCGAAGACGCTGATGGAGTCCGAGCTGTTCGGCTACGAGAAGGGCGCCTTCACCGGCGCCGTCGGGTCGAAGCCGGGGCGGTTCGAGCTGGCCGACGGGGGCACGCTCTTCCTCGACGAGATCGGCGAGATCCCCGTCGAGATGCAGGTCAAGCTGCTGCGCGTGCTGCAAGAGTCGGAGTTCGAGCGCGTCGGCGGCATCAAGACCATCAAGGTCGACGTGCGCCTGGTGACGGCGACCAACCGCGACCTGCAAAAAGAGGTCACCGCGGGCGCGTTCCGCGACGATCTGTTCTATCGGCTCAACGTGGTGCCGATCCATCTGCCGCCCTTGCGCGAGCGCACCGGCGATATCCCGTCGCTGGTGTCGCACTTCATCTCGCGCTTCAACGAACGGCTGAAGAAGCAGATCGCCGGCATCGACGACGAGGCGCTGGCGCGGCTGATGGCGCACCCCTGGCCCGGCAACATTCGCGAGCTGGAGAACGTGATGGAGCGGACCATCCTGTTCTGCGAGGGGCCGCGGATCCACGCGTCGGACCTGCCGCCCGAGTTCGTAGGCAACGCGGGGACGACCGTCACCGCTGCCGCGGCGGCTGCGGCGTCGTCGCTGGTCACGCAGGCGAGCATGCCGCCGGGCGCGACGCCTGCCTTTGGGACCCCGATGCCGCCTGCCGGTCCCGCCGGCGAGGGGCGCGCGTCGTCGCTCAAGGAGCTGGTGCGTCAGGAGACCGAGCGGGTCGAGCGCGAGCTCATCGTGCGGGCGCTCGAGGAGACCGGCGGCAACGTCACGCAAGCGGCGCGCAAGCTCAAGATCAGCCGCAAGTCGCTGCAGAACAAGATGAAGGAGTTCGGGCTGCGCGATCGCGAGTAGCGCGCGCGCGGACACGGCTCAGTCGCGTTCACACAGGGTGCCGAAGACGTCGGTGCAGAGGCGGTCCTTCCAGCCGACGCCGGCGACGAGGCGGCCGCAGTTCGGCGTGCCGGTCTCGTTGGGCTCGACGCCGCTGAAGCCGTGATAGCGGCGCGAGTTGAAGCCCTCGAACGACGGGGCCTGCCAGCTGTAGTTGCCGACGCTGCTGCCCGCCCTGAGCGCGATCCAGGCGTCGGTGACGGCGCCCATGGCGAGCTGGCCCGCCTCGGTCTCGGAGATGTCGCCGAGGGTCGCCAGATGGGTGGTGGCCGGGCAGCTGTTGTTGAGCGCCGTCGGGTAGTCGACGCTGTTGTTGATGGCGAAGTAACAGTGGCCGTTGATCGGCGAGACGTAGCCGTTGCTCTCGGTGCAGGCGCGTTTGGTCCGGCAGGTGGCGGTGCAGGCGGCGCCGCCGTCGCACTCTTCGCCGGGGTCGACGACGCCGTTGCCGCAGCTGTTCTCGCAGATGAAGCCGAGCGAGAAGCCGACCGACGCCGGTAGCGTGCCGGTCTCGGGGAAGCCGCACGGCATATCGGCCCAGCCCGTCGACGTCCGCGCGCCGCAATCTTCGTTGCGGTTGCCGTTGTTGGCGCCGTTGTTCGGCTCGTTCGGCGCGAACGCCGTGAACGTCGCCGGCTCGCCGTCGACCCACTTCAAGGTGTCGGTGGCGCCATGGAGGATCTCGAGGCCGATCCACATCTGGGAGAGGCCGCCGAGCGTCTGGATGAACGTGTTCTCCGCGGCGGAGGTGATGACGGCGAGCTGCCCCCCGCGCGATTGGCAGTCTCGCTGCGCCGAGGCCCAGTTGATGGGGCCCGGCCAGGCGACGTAGCAGTGGCCGGTCGCGGCGTCGACTTTGGCGCCGGCGGCGCCGGAGATGGTGCCGCAGGGCGCGCGCACCCTGCACATCGTGGTGCAGGTCGACGCGGAGGCGGGATCGTCGCTGTTGCCGCTGCCGGAGTCGCACTGCTCACCGGTGTCGAGGGTGCCGTTGCCGCAGCCGGCCGGAACGACGACGCCGCCGTCGCTGCCGCCGCCGCCGCCGGAGCCGAGGTCGGCGCCGGGGTTCGAGCCGACCACACCGCCGTCGTGGCCGCCGCCGGTCGGGCGGCAGTCGTCGCCGGTCACGTCGCCGTCGCTGGAGGTCTGCGCCGGATTGGGGGTGACGGGGCAGTTGTCGATGATGTCCGGGACGCCGTCACCGTCGCTGTCGGGCATGGCGTTGGCCGAGAGCTGGAGGCCGAGCGAGGACTCGCGGCCGGGCACGACCGGGACGCGGCCGACGGCGATGCCGACGCGGGCGCCCGAGGCGGTGGCGATGGCGAGGGCACGCGCTTCACCGGCGCCGGCGCCGAGCAGCACCAGCACATCCCCGGGGAGCTTGGCGCTGCCGCCGAGGGCGGCGCCGTCGATGACGCGGCCGTTGCGGTCGAAGACGGTGAGCGCGATGGCGTCGGCGCTGAAGTTCGGCGACGACGAGATCTGCAGACGCACGCTGGCCGGCGGGCCCGAGCAGCCGCTGGCGAACGAGAGCGCCGCGGCCGACAGCACGGCGGTCGCGACGGCGGCGACGAGGTCGTTGCGCGCGCTCATCGGCGACCATCCAGGAGGCCGAGCGAGCCGGCTTGCTGCGACGGCTGACGCGTCTCGATGACCGCGAGCGTGATGCCGCCAGCGACGGCACCGGCGGCCAGGGCGCCGACCAGGGCCCAGACCCATTTGCGGCTCTTGGCCGGATTTTCGACGCTGACGGCGGCGACCGGGGCGCTGGTGAGCGCCGACGCCGACGCGCCGCGGGGGTGGAGATCGGCGGTGGCGACGGCGGCGCGGTGCGCCTCGACGCGGCGAGCTTCGGCGCGACGCATGTCCTCATCGACGACCGCGGGATGGTGCGCCTCGGCCTCGTCACGCTGGCGGCGCGCTTCGAGGTCGGCGGCGAGGCGGCGCGAGCGCTCTGCGGAGATCTCGGAGAGCGCCTCCTGCACTTCGCTGCGCAGCCGCGGGTCGGCGACGTCCGAGTCGAGGAACTTGGCGAACGACGCAGCGGCGTCGTCGATGCGGTCGAGCTTGCGCTGGCACTGTCCGATGTTCACGAGAAATCCTGGTAGGGGATAAGCGTCATAACCGGCGGTAAATTCGTCCAAGGCGGCGGCGTAGCTGTTGCTCTCGAAGAGGGCGCGACCGCGCTGAAAGTGTGCGGCGGCGGCGCGTTTGTCGCCGGCGTAGACGGGCGCGGCGGCGAGGAGCGCGGCCACGATCAAGAGGACGGAGGTGAGGCGCGCGCTCATTTGACCCCCGCGAACGGGTCGACGATGCGACCTTCCTTGACCGTTTGCGTCGAGGTCGGGGCCGAGGCCGGCTCGGCATCGTCGACGGGGGAGGCGGCGTGCGCGCGGACGACGCGATGGCGCGCCGGCGCCTTGTGCACGATGCGCGGCACTGGCGGCGTCGGGTCGGGCGTGGCCGCGGGCGGCGGCGTCGGCGCGGGCTTCGCGGCCTCGGGG
>JAQBQH010000278.1 GCA_028287105.1 Myxococcales bacterium | reverse complement strand
GGCGGCGGCTCGCGGCGGGCCGACGAAGCGGCTGCGGTAGGTGACCTGCACGGCCACCGGCCGACCCGCCATGCGCGCCGGCGCGAACGCGAACTGGCGCGCGGCGGTCTCCGCGGCGCGGTCGAACGCCTCGCCGCCCGGCTCGGAGACGGTCACGCGCGTGACGTGCCCGGTGGCATCGACGTCGAGGACGAGGACGACATCGATCTGATCGCCCGGCTCGAGGTGCGGCGCCACCGGCAGCACCGAATGGATCAGCCTGGCCGGTTCGAACGCGGCCGCCGCCGCCGGCGAGACTGTCGGCTGCGCCCAGACGCGGCAAGGCGCGCAGATCGAGAGGAGCAGCCACAAATGCCGAGCGAACCGGCCCACGTTGGCCGCACCTTAGCGCGACCGCGCCCGTGTGCGTCGATTTCTCGCTCTGGTGATGGCCGCCTACCGTAGGGGCCCTAGAACCGTTGGATGAAGGGTCTGGCTGGGCTCGCGGTCACGGTGTGGGCAGCGGCCGCGCACGGCTACACGCTGCAGAGCCCGATCACCGCGCCCTGCCACGAGCAGATCACGTCGGAGGCGCTGCGGCAGGCGCGGGTGCAGACCGGCAATGCGCCACCCTTGACCGCCACGCGCGACGAGGCCGCGCTCATCGACGACATCCCATTCAGGCTCGACCCCGACATGCGTGACCTGGGCGGCGCGACGCTGGTCATGGCCATCTCCGACAACGATCTCAAGGGCTACAGCTCGACGGACGAGCAGCAGCTGGTGCCGCTGACGGCGGACCCGACGCTGCAGCGCGAGCACTGTCTGCGTCGCGACGTCGACGACGAGCCGGGCGGCTCCGAGCCGGCGCTCGCGGAGTGCCGCGCCTTCATTCGCGAGCGGGTCGCCGATGCGCTCGCGGGGCTCGGCAGCGACGGGAGCCCCGACGCCGCCGTGCGTACCGAGCTCTACGTCTACCTGACGATACGCGGCGCGCGCACCTCCGCGCAGCTGCCCACGTACTACGTGCGCATGGCGCAGGCGATGCACGCGTTCGAGGATGGCTTCGCGCACAGCTTCCGGACGGCCGATCAGCGGCAGCCGACGGTGGTGCTCAACTGGGTCGAGCAGCAGGAGGGGCACCTCGACGAGCGGCGCGACGGGCCCGGCCACTCGCTGGCGCTCGACGGCTGCGAGAGCGGCAACGACCTCGAGGCGCTGCGCCGCTCGGTGGCGACGCAGGCGGCGACCGAGATGCTGGTGACGACGCTCGACCGCGGCGCGACGCCGGCGGAGAAGCTGGCGCGCATCGACGCGCTG
Organism: Myxococcales bacterium; assembly: GCA_028287105.1. Classification (GTDB taxonomy): domain Bacteria; phylum Myxococcota_A; class Polyangia; order Palsa-1104; family Palsa-1104; genus JAQBQH01. The sequence goes on along the minus strand of JAQBQH010000278.1, from coordinate 6,324 downwards.
CTGGCGACCTACCTGACGCTGCAGCCGGGCTGCTCGTTCGACAACGCGTGGTGTGGCGCGCCGGAGTCGCAGCTGTCGTCGGCGCTCGGCTGCGGCTGCGCGATCGGTGGCGCGCCGTCGACGGCGGAGACGCGCGACGCCCCGGTACGCGGCGGGCTCCTCGTCCTGGCGCTGGCGATGCTTGCGGTCGGCGGGGCGGTGGCACGCCGTCGGGTGCGCTCCGCCGCTGCGCTGCTGGTGGCCGGCATCGCGCTGCTGGGCGGGTCGACGGCCGCGCAGGCGCAATCGCAACCGCAACCGCAGCGTGCCCGGGAGCCGTCAACGCCGCCGCCGCCGCAGGCGGTCGACGTGCCGGCGACGCCCGCCAGCCCCGCCCCCGCGTCCAGCGCCAAGGAGCCCGGTCGCGATACGCCGCCGCTCAGCACGCAGCAGATCGAGCAGGCGCGCGGCAAGAAGCGTCTGGGCCCGCGCTTCGGCGCTCAGCTCACCGTCGCCGGCGCCATCGATCGCGCCGGTGCGGCCGCTGCGCTCGGCCTGCGCTTCCGCCTCACCGAGAAGTGGGTCCTCGGTCTCGACGGCGAGCTCAATCCGTTTCTCGGGCTCAAGGCGTCGACGGCGCGAGTCGGCGCCTTCAACGCGTACGTCTCGGTGGTGCGTCGCTATCCGATGACCTGGGAGCGGGTCAACCTGCGCACCACGCTGCAGGTCGGGCTCTCGACGCTGCTCTTCGATCTGTATGGAGCGCCGGCCGGCAGCGTGGGACCCTACGTCGGGCTGAGCGTCCTCGGTCTCGACGTCGATCTCGGCCACGCGCTGCGGTTCGTCTTCGATCCGGCGCTCATCACGGTGCCGGTGCCGCACGTCAGCGGGCAACCGTTCTACTACCTGCAATATCGCGTCTCGGTCGGCCTGTCGTTCGGCGGCTGAGCGCGTCGACGCGGACGCTGCACCGTTGGCGATCTCGACGCGCCGCGCATTCGCTTCGCGAGCGCGGTTTCCGTCGAGAACGCGCATTTTGCACGGTCGCGTCGAGCTGCGGTGAACGCTTGTCGGGGTAATGAAAGTAATGAATCAACCACTATTCTCACGCCACGCCGTAGTATCAGAAGTGTTCATTACAATTGTTACAAGTCATTGGAAATAAACGAGAATTTAGTTGTGCGCCGGGCGAGAAACACGCTATTACAAACTCATGAACGCGATGCGAACGATGATTGCTTTGTTTGGTGTGCTCGTCGTCACTGGTTGCGGCGGTGGTAGCGTCCAAGGCACGAGCGATGGCGGTGGCGGCGCGGGCGGCGGCGGCGGCAGCACCGGAACCGGCGGCAACGGCAACACCGGCCCGCTGCTCACGGGCGGCGCCACCATCGGTACCTATATCGTCCTCGGCGACGCCATCTCGGCCCACGGCGGCACCGGTCCCTACTTCGACGATCAGCTCAACGCGGATCTCGCCGGCAAGTTCCCCGGCCTCACGTTCGTGCAGGCCGCGCAGAAGGACGCCATCGTCGACGTCTACGGCGACCTCTTGCCGAAGGACGTGCCGCTCATGAAGACCCAGGTCGCTGGCCTCCGCCACGACTATCCGGGCGACGTGCTCATCTCGATCACGATTGGCGGCGGGGATCTCAACGGCCACGCCATCGCGGCCATCACCGGCTCGGACGCCGGCTTCCGCGCCGAGTTCGACAAGCACCTCGGCGAGCAGCTCGCCGAGCTCACCACGCCGGGCCGCCTCGGCACTGGCAAGGTCTACGTCGTCCTCGGCACCATCTATGACTTCACCGACGGCATGGGCAACTTCGCCACCGTGCAGTGCGGCCCGGCCGCCAACGTCAATCCGTCGGTCGTGCAGGCGACGTTCGGGTCGTGGAACGGCGTCATCGCCTCCAACGCGAACAAGATCGGCGCCGCCCTCTACGACATGCACGCCGACTTCAACGGCCACGGCTACAACAACTCCAACGTCGCCGACGTCTGGTACGACGCGGGCGACTTCACGACCTGCCTGTTGCCGAACATGAAGGGCCACGACTCGATCCGCCGCGCGCTCTACAAGATCGTCACCGGCGACACCCTTCCGTAGCTCGTTCGTCCTCGCCGCGGCCTCCGCGGCCTACTGGCAGCGATCGGGCACACCCGCCGGCAGCGCGGTCCCCGGAGTCCAGCGCACCGCCCCGAACGTCGTCCCCATCAAATCGAGATCGATCGGCTTGTGCACCCGGCCAGCGCCGGCGCCGCAGAAGACGTCGGCGCTGCGCGTGGCACCGACCAGCAGCACGCTCGCCTGCGTGGTGCCGATGGCGAGCGCGGGCAGCCACAGCTCGAAGCGCCCGTCGGGCGTGACCGGCGTCGAGAAGGTGGTCAGCGCGACCGAGCCGGGCGGATCGATGGCGCGCCGGAGGGCCCCGTCGAGGGAGCCGCCACCGTCGGCCGACGGCACGTAGACGAGCGAGGCCCACAGCCGGAGCGGCAGCGACTGCGCCAGGTTGGCGTCGAGGATCCAGTTCCCCGTCAGATCGGCTGCGGCGCTCGACACCGACGACAGATCGGGCGACATCGGCCGCGGGGTCTCGACGAGGCCGCCGTCGCCGCTGCCGTGGGGAAAGCAGCTCAGCGGCACGTCGCTGACGGCCAGCACGCGGGCATCGTCGCGACGGGCGGCGAAGGTCGAGCCGGCCAGGTCGAGCATCAGCGGCTGCTCGACGGTGCCGATGGCGGTGCCGCACCAGTCGCTCGTGCTCTGCGTCGCCGCCAGGAGGACGACGTTGGCGCGCACGGCGCTGTTGAGCCCGGGCGTCGAGCCGGCGGCGAGGACGAGCGGCTCGGCGTGCAGCACGAAGGTGCCGTCGGAGGCGACCGGGCTGTCGGTGTCGGCGACAGGCGCGTCGACGTCGGGATTGGACGCGGCCAGCCACATGCGGGCGTGCACCGTCATCGGCCTGGACGCGAGGTCCATGCGCAGCTCGACGCGCAGGCCGAGATCGAGCCCGCCGGCGAGGAGCGCGTGCAGCATCCACCTGCCGCTCAGATCCTGCAGTGTCGACTGCACCTCGGGATCGGCGCCGGCGCTCTGACGACGCTCGAGGAAGTCGGTGTAGTCGTCGGCGGCTCCGCGGCAGCCGCCGGCCACCAGCGGCAGGAGCGACAAGAGCGCCGCCAGCGCCAGGAGGCGCAGCGAGCTCAGCGAACGCGGCCAGCTCAGCGAACGGTCGGGCGCCATCCGTGGACCTCCACATCGACGACAAAGATCTCTCGCGCATCGCGATAGGTGCCGTTTGCCGTCGGACGCTGGATGCTGTTCTCGACGGTGACGGGCAAGAAATATTGGAAGAGGAAGGTGGCGGATAGATCGACGTGGTGCGACAGCGCGAAGCTGGCGCCGGCGCCGGCCTCGACGTTGGAGCGCTCGCCGAAGCCCGGCTCCATGGTGCTCGACGGCGTCGGGCCGCGCTCGCCGCCGACCCCGACCATCAGGCGCCAGCGATCGCTCAGCCGCGCGTCGGCCCGCAGGCGCGCCGCCAGCATGTCGCGCGAGTTGCGCGGGATGACGAAGAGCGGGGTCCCGTCGGCGGCGGAGAAGACGTGCTCCTTCAGCACCGACCAGATGGCCAGCTCGAGCGACGGGCGCAAGGTGAGCCAGCGCGTCAGCGGCAGGGCGGCGGCGAGGCGCACGGTGTCGGCGATGGGTAGGTCGAGCGTCGCCTTTTGCGTCGACGGCGCCTGGGTCCCGAAGGCGACGCGCAGATCGCCCGCGAGGCCGAGGCGTGCGCCGCGCTGATAGGTGGCGCCGACGCTGAAGCCGGCGCGATGATCCCAGCGCAAGCCGATGATGGCGGAGAAGCCGACGCCGCTGCCGTCGAAGTAGGCGCGCCCCTCCTTGGGATTGCCCGAGGCGTCGACGAGATCCTCGGACTGGTCGATGTTGCGCGCGCGCACCGTCGAGAAGCTGCCGGCGACCAAGATGGGCACAAAGCCGAGGGAGAGGCCGCTCCTGCGATGGCGCGCGGAGAGGCCGAGGCCGAGATCGACCAACAGGAGCTGGGCGCTGATCGATGCCCAGCGCTGGGGGCCGTCGACGGCGCCGGGGAAGGCGGTCGGGGCGCCCAGGTTCTTGTTCCAGTTGGCGCTGCCGCCGTTCTCGACGAAGACGCCGAAGCCGACGCCGACGTCGAAGGTGCCGACGCGGCGGCCGTAGCGCGCGAAGAGGCTGGGAACGACGCCGACGGTGCTGATGGTGGCGACGCCGGAGTTGGCGGCGCGGGCGGCGTCGGGGACGTAGTTGAGGTCGGCGTCGCGGTCGTAGCTCGCCTGACGCGCGATGAGCTCGAGGTCGAGGCCGACGTCCCAGCCCTCGCCGGCGAGCGCGGCCGGGTTCCAGTAGAGCGCGAAGGCGCCCGATTGGACGGCGTCGCCGCGGAGGCCGCCGAAGCGCGCCAGCGACAGCGGATTGCCGCGTGCCACACCGGCGACGGCGACGAGCGCAACGGCGACGAGCGCGATGACCAGCGAGCTGCGCGCGAAGGTCCGCATCAGCGCAGCGAACGCGAGAAGCGGTGGTAGAACGGCGTCGGGCTCGACTCCGTCTTGGGCTCGTACGGGCCGGTGAGAAACGGCAGGTACATGGTCCGGCGCAGGCTCTGGAGGCCGGTCGTCTGCGCCTTGCCGACGCGATGCCAGGTGCGGCCGTCGTGGAAGGTGAGGTCGCCGGCGTCGGCCTCGAGGATCACCTCGCCGGGATCGTCGCGGTGGTCGAGGAAGTGGAGCTTGCCGAAGAGCATCTTCCACAGGCTCTGCTTGTGGCTGCCGGGCAGGATGCGCAGCGCGCCCTTGTCGCGGTAGGAGTCGTCGAGGTAGAGGCCGACGTTGAGCATCGGCTGCGGCAGCCGCCCGTAGAAGAGGTCGCGGAGGGCATCGACGTGCCAGCCGAGCCGCGTGTAGCTGGAGCCGGGCTGGTTGATGAACTGGTTGACCACGACGCCGTCCTTCTCGTCGAGGCCGAGGCGGAACTGGGCGCCGCAGGCGATGCGCGCCGCTTCCCAGCGCTCGTCGGCGAGGAAGGCGCGCAGCTTGGGCGAGAAGTGCGACGTGAAGGCGAAGCGGTTGACGAAGCGGCTGCCGTCGGGGCGTCGTCCGTATTTGATCGGGATGCCGTTGACCACGCGGCGGTCCTCGGCGACCCAGGCGGCTTCGATCTGCCCGAGCTCGCCGCGGATCATGTCGACCTCGGCCGGCGTGGCGAAGGCGGCGAAGTGGATGTAGCCGTAGCTGTCGAGAAAGTCGCGCTGCTCGGCGTCGAGCGCGCCGGCGAGCGTGAACTTGATTGGCGGAGCCCCGGGGATTCGTGGACGGGCCAGCACGGCTACTCCTTCGCGCGCGCGCCCAGGAGCGCGTGCGCGGTGGCGGTGAGGGTGGCGATGGCGCGGGCGTGCGCTTCCTTGACGCTGCGCACGCCGAACGCGACGGTGAGCGAGTCGTCGTCCTGGATGACGTAGCGCGAGAGCAGATAGGAGACGGCGACCGCGGCGGAGCGGGCGCGCTCGACGCTGACGCCGAGCAGGAGCGAGGTCTGGCGCGCGAGCTGGCGCAGCTCGGGGACGAAGTGCTTCGACTCGGTGCGCGGGGTCAGGCGGCCGTGGTCGAGCACCTGGCGGACCAGGAGGCGGACGCCGTCGCGCTCGGCGCGCGCCACGACGTAGAGGCGGGCCAGCAGCGTGTCCAGATCGGCCGGCGAGGAGCCGACGAGCACTTCGGCGCCGCGCGCCCCGAGGCGGCGGTAGACCTCGTCGACGGCGGCGTCGAAGAGACCCTGCTTGGACTCGTAGTAGTGGCTCAGCGTGGCGACGTTGACGCGGGCGGCGGCGGCCAGCTCGCGCGTCGAGGCGCCGTGAAATCCGTGCGCCGCGAAGAGCGGGATGGCGGCGTCGACGACGCGGCGGCGGGTGTCGTCGGCATTGGCGTTGGCGGGGCGGGCCATGGTCTCGGGAATTAATTAATCGATTGATGAATTCACTGTCAACCGAAATGCGGATCGGGGCGCCAGGGAGTCTCCGATTTTCGGAGGATGCGTCCCTTCCGCTCCCAGGTATTGCGCCCTCAACTGTGCTGAATGTGGCGATCGCGATCTTGGCGCGGAACTTGATGATCGCGTGCGCGATGGCCGACACACGCGCAACCGACTCCGCCCAAGCGGGCCATCGCTGCGCCCAATGCGGCGGAGCGACGCCGCTGCGCACGCCGCACGTGCAGATCGCGGGCGGCGTGGTGCGCTCGTTCTGCTCGGCGCAGTGCGCGGCCGGGGTCGCGCCGCTGGCGCGCGCGGTC
>JAQBQH010000259.1 GCA_028287105.1 Myxococcales bacterium | reverse complement strand
GGTGGCGGCCATGGCGGCGGCGGCGGCACGGGCGGCGCCGGCAGCGGTGGGTCGGATGGATCGATGCCGGGCGGTCACGCAGGCGGTTGCGCCGTCGCGGCGGGAAGCGGCGGCCCGGCCTCGCCCGGGCTCGTGGTGCTCCTCGGCTTCGGGTTGGCGATCGGTGCCCGTCGGAGACGCGGCCGGATCGAAGCGCGCCCTTCGAATTAACGTTCCCGACGCCGGTTCGAAATATTCTCCTCCTACATTGGAGCAATGACACAGTGCGCCAAAGCCTTACGAGACGTGCTCCCCGTCCTCGCTTCGATGTCCCTCTTTGCCGCCGGCTGCCAGTTCAGGGTCAACCCGGACTTCGTCACGCAGTCGGCTGACCTCGCGCCGACGGACGATCTCGCGTCGGTCTACGATCTCTCGACGGCGACCGACCTCGGCACCTCGGGGCCACCACCATCCGCCGACCTCTCGTCGCCCTGCACCCGCGTCATCGAGTCGTTCGCCGCCGATGCCTCGACGCGCTGGACGGTGATGGGCGACGCCACGCTGGACCCGAGCCACGGCGCCGTGCAGCTGACCTCGCTCGGATTCAACGTCGCGGGGAGCGCCTTCTACGACCGCGCGCTGCCGGGCGGCTCCTTCGATGCGACCTTCACGTTTCGCATCGCCGACGGTGCCGGCGCCGACGGCCTCGCCTTCGTGTTCGCCAACGCCGCCAGCGCCGGTGCGCTCACGCCGTTCGGCAACGGCGCGCTCAACGCCGGCTACGGCGTGGGCTACCTCGGCATGGACGGCTTCGCGGTCGAGCTGGACACCTTCATGAACCTCGGCAACGGCGACCCCAACGGCAATCACGTCAGCCTGGTGCGCACCTCCGACGGCACGCACCTCCTCAGCAGCGGAACGATGAACCAGTCGCTGCGCGCCACCGCGTCACGCGTCGCGCACATCCGCTTCAACGGCGTGCACCTGCTCGTCGAGATCGACGGCGGCAAGACCATCGACGCCGACCTCCCGAGCGGTCTGAAGCTGCCGGCGGGAAGCCTCTTCTTCGGCTTCACCGCGGCGTCGAGCGCGGTCAACGACCATCACGCCGTGTCCGACCTGACCTTGATCCTCGGTCCCGCCGCCACCTGCTTCTGATCGCTCCTCCGCCGCGCTCCGCCCGCCTCCACGCGAGGCATTGACAGCGCCGGTTCCGTGATCACCTTACCAGTCCCCGCCGAAGAGCTGCTCGACGCATCAAGCGCCGCCAGCCAGCTCGCCCAGTCTCGCAGCAGCACAGCTCTCAGCACGCGGTGACGACCGTCGCGCGCGTATCGTTTTCCATTTAGAACCGATCGTTTCGCAATCGGTTTCGTCATTTGACAATATCGCTCGAAAGGCGCCAAGTGGAGCATCTTGCAGCAGTCGAAGCCGGCCGCTCGTACCGACGGTCCGGACTGCTCCTCGCGGTGTTGATGGCCGGCGCCCGACAGGGCCGGCGCTGAGCGATGTCTGCGAACGGCCGCGTATTCGCCGGCGAGCCCGAGAAACCGGTATCCGGCGCGACGTGGCGCGCGCATCGCACTGGGTCGCGCGCGTCGTGGTCGGCTGCGTGGCGCTCGTGACGATGTCGCCCGACGCGGCGGCGCAGGCGACGCTGCCCTATGCGAAGCGGACGCTGTCGTTCAACGGCCTGAGCACGTCGGTGCACGGCGATATCCGCACCGTCGGCATGGGCGGCGCGTCGGCGGGGCTGGCCGACACCTTCATCGCCGCCATGGACAACCCGGCCGGGCTCGCCATGACGGTCGGCATCGGCGACATCCATTTTGCGAGCGACAGCGTTCAGGACGCCAACGTTCAACACTTCGACTCGGCGATCACGACCAACAGCTTCGGCCTCGCGCTCGGCCTGTATCCGTGGGCGGTCAGCGTCGGCTATCTGTCGCCCTATCGCGAAGAAGAGAGCTACCGGCTCGAGCCGCTGCGCAACGTCGCCCAGCTGACGGTCATCACGCGCGAGCTGGTGGTCTCGGCGGCGCGCCTCTTCGCGCACGATCGCTTCTCGGTCGGAGTCACGCTCGTGTTGGGGCAGGCGCAGCGCCAGATCGGACTGTCGCGCGAAAACCTGGGCGACCCGTCGTACTCGTCCTACACGGCGGGCGCGGTGGTGGGCGGCATGATGCAGCTGCCGCGTCGCTTCCTCCTCGGCGCGAGCTTCTCGACGCCGCTCCATTATTCCGGCGCCGGCGATGCGATGCAGGAGAACCTGTCCCTGCCCGGCTTCTTCCAGTCGGTCGAGGTGCCGTGGCGCGCTTCCCTCGGGCTGGGCTTCATTCCGAATCGATTCTTTCGCGCCGATCTCACCGTCCATCTGCTCGGCGCCAGCGGCAACACCGCGCTCCTACGCGACGAGCGGGCGCGCGTCGGCGAGAACATCACGCTGCAGCCTCGCTTCGGGGCGGCCTATGTCTTTGCCGATTACAAAGAATTCAAAGCGACGGTGTTCGTCGGCACCTATTACGAATTCACACGCATCGCGGGGACGGAGAACCGCCTGCACGGCACCGCCGGGCTCGAGGCGCGCATCTGGATCTTGACCATCGGCGGCGCCATCGACGCCGCCAGCGGCTATCGCAACTCGATCGTCTCGGTGGGCGCCGACGTCTTCGGCATCTTCGCGCGGCTCAAGATGATGCCGACGGCGTACACGCCACCGTACGGCAGGATGTTTCCCCGTCCGTACGCGTTCTCCGACGAGGGGCTGGCGCGGCCGTTGGTCAAGGATTGGCACGCGATCGGCCCCGACATGGATCCGATCAAGGTCAGCATCGGGATTCCGAAGAATCTGGTCAACGGGGTGCGCAATGCCGGCACCGAGCTCAAGCAGATCGCGCGCGACGTGAGCGAGGCGCTCGAGGCGACCAATCAGACCCCCGAGCAGAAGCAAAAGGCCGCCGCGGCCGAGGCGCAGGAAGCGGAGCGCAAGAGCGCCGCCGACAAGCTCACCGCCGAAAAGGCCGCCGCCGTCGCGAAGGCCGACGAGGCCACGCGAGCGAACGACGCGGCGACGCGCAAAGCGGCGGACCGCCGTCGCGCCGAAGAGCGCAAGAAGCGCCTCCACCCCCAGCCGCAGACGACCCATGCGCCCTGACCGCGTCGACGCGCATGTCTAGCCGCGCCGCTCCACCGTCGGCCACGCCCGAGGCCGCGCCGCGCCGGTCGCGGGTCGCCCCGCTCGTCGCCCACGGCGGCGCGCAGACCCTCGCCCTCGAGGGGCGGCTGGTCTTCGCCGAAGCGCCGCTCATCTGGGACGAGGTGCGTCGCGCCGTCGCGCCGCTGCAAAAAGGCGAGCCGCTCGACATCGACATGAGCGCCGTCGAGTCGATCGACGGCGGCACCATGGCCCTGCTCGTCCACGTGCGCGGCGAGCTGTCCGCGCGCGGCATCGAAGCGACCTTCTCCGGTGCCTCGAAGAACGTCGACGCCCTGATTCGCCTCTACAAAGGCGACCTCGACCACGTCGCGCGCATACGCGGCCTCCGGGAGGGGCTGTTCGCGCAGATCGGACGGGCCACGCTCGACTTCTTCGCCGAGATTCGCGGCGCGCTCGGTTTCCTCGGCGAGATGCTGCTGGCGGCGCTCGGCCTCCTCAAAGAGCCGAAGACCGGCAACTGGCGCGAGGTCTGGCCGACCATGGAGCGCACCGGCGCCGATGCGGTGCCGATCGTCATCCTGATCAACTTCCTCGTCGGCCTGGTCATGGCGTTCCAGGGTGCGACGCAGCTCAAGCAGTTCGGCGCCAACGTCTACGTCGCCGATCTGGTCGGCCTCTCGGTGGCGCGAGAGCTCGGCCCCTTGATGACCGCGATCATCCTGTGCGGCCGCTCGGGCGCCGCCTTCGCCGCGCAGCTCGGATCGATGCGCGTCTCCGAGGAGATCGATGCGCTGCGCACCATGGGCTTCGGCCCGATGCGCTATCTGGTCCTGCCGCGCGCGGTCGCGCTCATGCTGGTGCTGCCGATCCTGACGCTCATCGGCGATCTGGTCGGTATGCTCGGCGGCCTCGTCGTCGGCGTCGGCAATCTCGGCCTCTCCGTCGGCGGCTACCTCCACGAGACCCAGCGCGCGGTCAGCGCCTGGGACGTCACCTCGGGCCTGCTCAAGAGCGTGGTCTTCGCGCTCGCCATCACGCTCATCTCCTGCCAGCAGGGCTTCGCCACCACCGGCGGCGCCGAGGGCGTCGGCAAGCGCACCACGGCGTCGGTCGTCTCGATCCTGTTCACGCTCATCATCATCGACGCCGGCTTCACCATCCTCTTCCACGTGTTCAAGCTATGAGCGGCTCGGGCGCGCGCCCCTCCGCGACGGCGGATCCGTTCATCCAGGTCACCGACCTGACCATCGGCTGGGGCGACGTCGTGCTGCAACAGAACGCCACCTTCCGCGTCGAGCGCGGCGAGGTCTTCGCCGTCCTGGGCGGCAGCGGCTGCGGCAAGTCGACCCTCCTCCGCTACCTCGTCGGCCTGGAGACGCCGCACACGGGCGAGATCTTGATCGACGGCATCGGCCGTCCCAGCCTCGAGGCGGGCCGTCCACCGTTTGGCGTCATGTTCCAGTCGGGCGCGCTGTTCGGCTCGCTCACCGTCGGCGAAAACGTCGGTCTGGCGCTCGAGCAGTGGACCCGGCTGCCCTACGACGCCATCGCCGCCATCGTTCTGGCCAAGCTCAAGCTCGTCGGGCTCGACGGCGCCGCCAACAAATTGCCCTCGGAGCTCTCGGGCGGCATGAAGAAGCGCGCGGCCATCGCCCGCGCGATGGCGCTCGAGCCGGAGCTCATCTTCCTCGACGAGCCGTCGGCGGGGCTCGATCCGGTGAGCGCGGCGGAGCTCGACGAGCTCATCATCACGCTCAACCAGGTCCTCGGGCTCACGGTCGTCCTCGTCACGCACGAGCTGCCGAGCATCTTCAAGATCGCGAAGCGCTGCATCATGCTCGACAAAGAGACCAAGAGCATCATCGCGACCGGAGACCCCTCGGAGCTGCGCGACGGCAGTGCCGATCCTCGCGTTCACGACTTCTTCAATCGCATACCGAGGAGCGGCTGATGTCCACGCCTACCAATCACTGGAAGTTGGGTCTGTTCGTCGTCGTCGGCTTCGCGCTCCTCATGTGCACGCTGGTCTTCCTCGGCGCGCAGAGCCTGCAGAAGAAGGTCGTCAACTATCGGACCTACTTCGACGAGTCGGTGCAGGGGCTCGAGGTCGGCTCGGCCGTGCGGTTTCGCGGCGTCACCATCGGCACCGTCTCGGAGATCGACATCGCCGCCGATCGCCGGCTCGTCGGCGTCACCAGCGCGCTGGCGCTCAAGGATCTGACCAAGCTCGGGCTGAGCGAGGGCAAGGGGCGTCAGGTGCACATCGGCGTGCCCACCGACCTGCGCGCGCAGCTCGCGTCGCAAGGCATCACCGGCGTCAAGTTCCTGCAGATCGACTTCTTCAGCGTCGAGGACAATCCGCTGCCCGACCTCCCCTTCCCCGAGCCGGCGAACTACATTCCGGCCGCGGTCTCGACGATGAAGAACCTCGAGGACTCGGTGGTTCGAACCGTCAATCGCATGCCCGAGCTGGCCGATTCGATCTTGAAGATCACGACGCAGATCAATCATCTCCTCGGAGAGTTCAAGACCGCGCCGGCGAGCGTGGCCACGGTGCTGCAGCACGCCAACGGGCTGCTCGCGTCGATGCAGGGCGCGGTCAAGGACGTCGACGCGCGGCAGCTCTCGGACAAGGCGCAGGCGGCGCTGGTGGCGCTCGCCGGCACGCTCGGCCACGCCAACGCGGTGATCGCCCGCCTCGACGGCGACAAGGGGCTGGTCACGAGCGCGCAGCGCGCCACCGGCGCGGTCGGTGACGTCGCCCTCGGCGCGCGCGGCGTCGGCCGTGAGCTCGAAGAGACGTTGCGCGACGTCCAGGAGATGACCGCGTCGATTCAGCGCGTCGCCGATGCGCTCGAGCGGGATCCCGACATGCTCCTCAAGGGAAGGGCGAAGAGCAAATGAGCAATCCCTCGCGTCTCGTGTTGGTCGCACTCGTCGGCTGCGCCGGCTGCGCGCTCACCTCCAAGAGCGACCCCGTCATGCTGCGCTACTTCACGCCCGCCGGCGTGCCGGAGTCGACGCGCACCGTCGCCACGACCGCTGATCTCGGCGGCCGCGGGCTCGAGCTGCGCATCGGCCGCGTCAACGCCGCCTCGAACATCAAGGACCGCATCGCCTTCCGCGACGACAGCCACGAGATCGGCTACTACGAGGAGCTGCGCTGGAGCGAGAAGCCCGAGTCGTACCTGCGGCGCGCCATCGGACGCGCGCTCTTCGAAGACGCGGGCGTACGAGAGCTCGTCGGCCGCCCCGGAGCGACGCTGGAGGTGGAGCTGGCGTCGTTCGAGGAGCTGCGCGCCCCGCGCCACGTCGCGCGGGTCGAGGTGACCTGGCTGCTCCGCGACGAGCAGTCGGTGCAGCTGCAGCGTAGCTTCATCGTCGAGCGGCCGATCGCGTCGGTCAAGTCGGACAGGCGCGCGGACGCGGTGGCGTCGGCGCTGGCGGCGGCGCTCGCTGAAGCGGTGCGCAACATCGCCGGCGGCGTCGTCAGCGAGATGGCGCGCCAGAGCGCGGCCACGGTCTCGCACGGTCCGAGCGGCGCCGCGGCGCCGTAATCCCCGGCAGCAGGCGTCCCACCGTCGGCGCCGGCAAAACGCAACCCAAGAAAAATGCAGATCACGGCGAACAGCCGGAGCCCGTCCGCGTTCTATCTGTGAAGGGCATTTGACTCGCCCACGAGGTCCCGATGATCCGCGACAAACCGCTACAACCGTTCGTGGAACGTGCGCTCGCCTTCGCCCATGCCGCCCTCGACGAGCCCAGCGACGATCGGCTCGCGACGGCGCGCTCTTGTGCCGCCGATGCGCTCGAGCGCGTACGGATGCTCGAGTTCACGCTCGGCGAGGCACGACAGATCGTGCTGCTCGTGACGCAGCTGCGCGCGGTGCTCTCCGTGGCCGAGCAGCGCGCCTCCCGGTTGTATCAGCGGGCGCAGCTCAATTGAATCCGCATTGCACGTGAATTGCGCAGCTGCTCGCTTTTGAGCGGCCGCGGCCGCCGAGGCGCGCGTAGGCGCACGGATGGCGCGGAGCGTGTCTTGCACCGCGTCCCACGGTACCGTCAGGCGCGGCAGCGCCGGTTTGTCGGCGAGCGGTCCGGTGAGGTCGCTTCGGGTCCCCCCCTGGGAGCGATGTGTAGCCGGACCGCTCGACCGACGATCCTGTCCCGCCCTGGCACAACGAGGAGGTTGTCCAAGATGTCGCAGTGCACGCGTCGAACCTTTCTCGCGCTGAGCGCCCGCATGGGCGTGGGAGCGCTGGCGCTGACCCAGCTGCCCGGCTGTGGCGGCGCCCCCGTCGACGGCAGCGTCACGCCCACCAACGGAACCGTGCAGCTCACCTTCGCGCAATTTCCGAACCTGCAGACCGTCGGCACCGGCGTCGTCGTCGATGCTGGCGGCACGCTGGTGGTCGTCATCCGTACCGCGGAGGCAACCGCGATCGGGCTGTCCGCGATCTGCACCCACGAGGGCTGCACGGTCCAATATGTCGGCGGCGGCACGCCGATCCATTGCGCCTGTCACGATTCCAACTTCAGCGCGACGGGCACCGTGGTGAGCGGACCGGCGCGCACCTCGCTGCGAAATTACTCCGCCACCGTCGCCACGGACGGGATCACGGTCACGCTCGCGTGAGCGGGTCGGCCTTGTCGAGCAGTCTGGTCGCCGCGAAAGCGGGAGGAGCTACGGGGATGCTGGAGCGACGACAGGAGCGACGGGATCGGCGGGCGGCTTTGGCTTCGCGTTCGCCGACAGCACGACGTTGAGCTCGAGGACCTCGCAACCGCCGCTCTTGTCGACGTTGACGGTGACCTGGCCGAGGTCGATGAGCTCGTACTTGGCGATCACCTGTAGGAGCTCTTGTTGCAGCTGCGGCAGGTAATCGGGCGCGCCTTTGACCGTGCGCTCGCGCGCGACGATGATCTGCAATCGATCTTTGGCGACCGCTGCGCTTTGCGACGACCGCTTGAAGTAATCGAGGAAACCCATATTCATCACCTCGCGTGTGGTCGGCTAGCCAAAGATGCGCTTCAAGAAGCCGCGCTTTTCCTGCTCGATGAACCGGTGCGGTCGCTCCTCACCGAGGAAGCGGTACACCACGTCGCGGTACGCCTGCGCCACCTCGGTCAGCTCGTCGAGGATGACGGGCGCGCCCTTGTTCGACGCCTGCAACACCGCCTTCGACTCGGGGATGACGCCGAGGAACGGGATGCCGAGGATCTCGAGCACATCGCCGACGGAGAGCATCTCGCCGCGGGCAACCTGAGCCGGCGAGTAGCGCGTCAACAGGAGGTGCGTCTTGATCGGGTCGCCGCCCTGCTCGGCGCGGCTGGTCTTGGCGGCGAGGAGCCCGAGCACGCGATCGGAATCGCGCACCGAGGAGACCTCGGGGTTGGTGACCACGATGGCCTCGTCGGCGAAGTACATCGCCATCTGAGCGCCCTTCTCGATGCCCGCCGGCGAGTCGCAGATGATGTACTCGAAGCCCATCTGCTTCAGGTCCTCGAGGACGCGCGCGATGCCTTCCGGATCGAGCGCATCCTTGTCGCGGGTCTGCGACGCGGGGAGCATGTACAGATTCTCGATGTGCTTGTCGCGGATGATCGCCTGTTGCAGCTTGGCTTCACCCTTGATGACGTTGACGAGGTCGTAGATGACGCGACGCTCGACACCCATGATGAGGTCGAGGTTGCGCAGCCCGACGTCGAAGTCGATCGCGATGGTCTTCTTACCGGTCAGCGCAATGCCGGTGGCGATGTTGGCGCTGGTGGTGGTTTTGCCGACACCGCCCTTGCCTGACGTGACGACGACGATTTTGGACACCGGGCACCTCCTGTCGGTGGTGAAACGTCCTGCACGGTCCAATAAGAGGGAAGCGCAGTCCGCGGGCAAATTTTTATGCGATTTTTTTTCCGAATCAGAGCGGAGCGATGCGAACCGAGCCGTGCTCGACGAAGATCTGGGCCGGCTTGCCGTGCATCTTCGCGGGGATGTCCTCGGCGGTGAGGAACTCGCCGCCAACCGACACCAGCTCCGCTTCGAGGCTCTGGCAGAACACGCGGGCGTCGGTCTGCCCGTGGGCGCCGGCGAGCGCGCGCCCCATGAGGCGACCGTAGATGTGGATGTGGCCGTCGGCGATGACCTGAGCGCCCGGGTTGACCGCGGCCATGACGACGAGGTCGGTGCGATTGGCGTAGACCACCTGGCCGCCGCGAACCGGCGAGCTGATGGTCAGCGTCGCGGGCTGCTCCGAAGGCGCTGATTTGGCCGTTGGCGCGGGGGCCGCGGCCGGCGCAGGGGCCGGCGCAGCGACGGGCGCAGCGGCCGCTGCAGGCGGCATCTCGTGCGCCGGGCTGTTGGCGCGCGCGCCGCGCGTGCGGCCGAAGCCGAGCTGCACCACGGCCAGCCCCATCTCGGCGGCGAGCTTGGCCTGCGCGGCCGGAAGATGCGCCACGCCGATCGGAATCAGCCGGCAGCGACGCAGCCGCTCGACCAGGCCGGGCAGCGACAGCGAATCGAGCTCGCCCTCGATGTCGGCGACGTCGATGACGATCGGCGCGTTCAAGAACATCTGCGGCGCCGGCTCGACGCGCGCCCGCAGCTCCGCCTCGATGCGGTCGAGCTCCGTCGACCGCAGGCACAGAACGGTCACCGGGGCGATCGTTCCCTTCACTTCGAATGCGGGTCCGCTGCTGATCTTCCGCTCGGTAAGGGCGACCATGGCTACGCATGTTCCTCCGTCCAGCGGCGGGCGCAACTTTATCGGGGAAACTGCATGGCGAACACGGTCGGCAGCGACTGGGTCTCCTCGACCCAGATGCGGCCGCCATGCGCCTCCACCGCGAGGCGGCAGAAATAGAGGCCGAGGCCGAGGTTCATGCGACCCGCGCTCGCGACCGCCTGGCCGAACTTCTCGAAGATGACGCTGCGCGCCTCGACGGGGATGGCGACGCCGGTATTGCCGATCCGGATCTGCGGATGATCGCCGATCAGCGAGGCGCTCAATTCGACCCGGCCACCCGGCGGCGTGTGCCGCATCGAGTTGTCGAGGATGTTTTCGATGGTCCTCGTAATCAGGTCGACGTCGATCGAGACGGTGACGTCGGGATTGCCTGCGACGTCGATGGTCAGCATGCGCGAGGCCGCCAGGACCTTCCGCTGTTTGGCGATGTCGGTGAGCAGCGCGATCAGGTTCGCGGCTGTGCGGCGGACATCCATGCGGCTGCCCTCGAGGCACCCGACGTCGTAGAGATTGGCGAGCAGCCTCAGCATTCGTCGGCTCGCCGCCTTCGAATCTTCCAGCGCTTCCACATAACAGCCGTCCATGCCACGCAGACCGTCGGACAGGTACTCGCAATTCGCCAGAATCACCGAGAGCGGATTCTTGAGGTCGTGAATCAGGAGACCCGCCATCTCGTCCTTGAAACGATTCAGCTCCGCCAGGGCGACGACCTTGTCTCTCAGCGCGATGTCCTTGGCCCGTAAGGCGAGCAGGTTTCGGATGCGCGCGGTGAGCTCCCGACGATCGATCGGCTTGGTCAAGAACTCGTCGGCGCCCATGAGAAGCCCCGTCACCTTCGCCGTCGAATCGGCCAACGAGGTGAGCAGGATGACGGGCAGGAATTTGTCCCCCGCTTGTTCCTTCAGTCGTTGCGTCGTCTCGTAGCCGTCGATCCCCGGCATCATGACGTCGAGCAGGACCAGGTCGGGCGGCTGCCGCTCCGCCGCGGCGAGCGCCTCCTCCCCTGATCCCGCATCCACCAATTCGTGATCGCTGCCGTCGAGAAAGGCGCGGATCAACTCCCGGTTGAGAGCTTGATCATCGACGACGAGGATGCGTGCCACCTGGTAAGCGTAGCGTGCCGATCTGGTGCGCTCTTGTATCGGGCTGATTCGCGCTTGAACCAGGCTGCTGTTACGGCTTCGACGGTCGGTCGGTCGCGGCGCGAACGAAGCAACCTGGCGTCATGCCGTAGCGCCGCTTGAAGAGCCGCGACAGGTGCGCCTGGTCCGAGAAGCCGCACGTGGCGGCGGCCTCGGCGATGGAGCTGCCGCCGGCCAAGGCCTGACGCGCGCGTTCGATGCGGCGGTCCATCACGAACGCGTGCGGCGTCTGGCGCGTGCAGCGTTTGAACTCGCGCGCGAAGTGGGCCGGAGAGAGATGCGCGATCGCCGCCAGATCGGCGATCGTGATGGCCTCGCCGATCGTGTCTTCGATCTTTTCCAACACGAGCGTCAGGCGGCTGTCGATCGCACCGCGCCCCGCCACGCCATCCCGGCTCTCGCCAAACTGGCGCGCCAACCGCCACGCGACGGCGATTCCCAGCGACTCCGCGAACAGCGGTCCCGACGAGCCGTTTGTCATCGCCTCGAGGAGCAGCGCGCGCACGACCGCTTCGAGTGGCTCGTCGCTGATTCCGCACCCACCACGAATCTCGATGTCACGCCCGAGCGCCCGGCGGACCTTGTCGACGGAGACTTCGACCGCGCCCCAGCGCGTGACGCCCTGGTTCCGCCGCGTGAACGACTGCCCGGCGGGGCTGATCCAGACACTTCCGGGCGGCATGACGATGCGATTGAAACCGTGAGGCCCCTTGTTCTCGATGAACAGCGGCTCCGAGGCGCGATTCATCGCGATGAAGTGCCCGGCGAGCGCGAGATCGTCGGCCTGCCAGTCCGGCACACAACCGACCTCGGCGACGACGCCGTCCCAGGCCAGCCCGCGGCTGGAGGCGTCGATGGTCGAGCTGGCCAGCGCGTCGACCGCGAATTCGGCGGAACCGGCGCGGACGAAATGGAGGCTGCTCGCCGGCGCCGCCGGGCGGCGCACGCTCGCGGGTTCCATCTCGGTCACGCTCGAGCTCTCTCCACGCCGGTGAAACCCATGCCACCGGTATGCCATGGGCGCGGGAAATTCGCTCGTTCCTCCCTGTCTCGCGGTTACCCGGTAACGGGAGCGATCCGAGTTACCGTCGCTGGCGAGGTTGGACGTTGCTCGCGTGCCAGTCGGCGATCGATTGCTTGGGGTACTCGGGGAACTTCTGGGCGCGTCCGCCCGGCCACGGCAGCCACTTCGGCTTGTAGCGCGTCATCATGAACACGTAGGACGGCGGCACCGGCAGCTCCGTGTCGACGGCACCGGCGTTGGGCCAGATGCCTTCAGGCCAGCGCTTGTCCTCGAGCCACAGGTGCGTGCCGCACGCGCCGCAGAACACGCGCCAGCCCTCGGCGGTGCGCGGCCTTCCGCCCCGGGAATGCACGCGCGCGTGGTAGCGCTTGACGTGACGCTTCCCGCGGAGCACGAGCGTCTCCTTCTTGGCCATGATGTTGCAGCCGTAGGCGCCGCCGGTGCACTTGCGACAGATCGAGCAGAAGCAGAACTGGTAGGGGTGAGGCGTGTCCGACTCGACGGTGAAGCGGACCTTGCCGCACTGACACGAGCCTTCGAGCTGCATGCGGCCATTGTGGGGCGTTGCGCGGCGGTTTCAAAGGGCCGGGAGCTGCGCGTCCGTCGCCGAGGGCCGAGCGTCGCCGCGCCGCTCGCACGACTCGCGATCCCAGTGGCCGAGGTCCGCCGCCGCTTCGTACGAGCTCTGCAAGAACGCCAGCAGCGCGGCGCGCGGATTGGCGTCGCGCCGCAGGGTCTCGTACGGCAGGATGAATTCCCCGAGCTGCCGGTCCCAACGCGCTCCCTCGGGCGCGACGTGCGCCTCGGCGAAACCGGCCGGAGGCGGCGCGCTGTAGGCGTAGAACGCGGGCTCCTCGAGGCGCACGTCGCCGGGCCAGAAGCCGGCGCTCCAGCATTCGTGCGAGTAGGCCTCGCGCGTGATCGCGTCGGCCTCGGGGTTGGGCGGCGCGCGCCGTCCCGAGAAGCGCGTCAGCGCCAGGTCGAAGCTGCCCCACCAGAAATGCACCGGGCTCGACTTACCGACGAAGCGGGCGGCGAACTCCTCGAAGATGGCCGCCGTCTGCCGCGTGATCTGCCAGAAGCGCTCCACTTGATCGCGATCGTACGTGGCGTGCAGCTCGTCGGAGTGGAAAGGGATGGCTTCGGTCGGGATTTCCACCGGGCGATCGTCGATGTGCACGTCGATGCCGAGCGAAGACAAGAGCGTCCCGAGCGTACGATAGAAGTCAGCGACCGGTCTGCCGTCGAGAGAGAGGGTGCGCTCCTCACCACCGACCGTGCGCACGCGCAGTTTGTGGTCGACGAAGTCGAGCTCGACGTCGAAGAGGTCGCCGTCGCACGGCGTGGCGCGGCTGGTGAGACCGCGCGCCGTGAGGGCGAGCGCGCAGTTCCAGAAGTGATTGGTGCGCGGCGTCAGGCCGAGCCGGATCTTGCCGATGATCTGGGCGTAGCGCTGCAGCGTCGCGCCCGTGTCGCGCCACTCCGCGTAGGAAAACGAGGGCCACGAGGAGGTCATGACGGAGGAGGAGGTCATGGCGGAGATCGTAGGTCGCGGCGCGAGGTCGGTCCGTCGATCAGCCCGACGCGGGAGCGTGCGTCCGATCGCTCTCCGGGAGCGCGAACGCATCCGCCAGGAGCTCGTACGAGCGCAGCCGATCGGCGTGGCTGTAGATATGCGACGTCACCATGAGCTCGTCGGCCTCCATCTCGCGCGTCAGCTCCTCCAGCCGCGCGCGCACCCGCTCGGGCGTTCCGACGACCAGCATCCGGCGCGAGCCGCGGACCAGCTCGAGCTCCTGCGGCGTGAAACGATGGGCGCGCGCCTCGTCGGGGCTCGGCAGACCGCCGTCGCTGCGGCCGCTGCGAATCTTGACCCACAGAAGGTCGTGGGTGCGCGCCAGCTCTTCGGCACGCTCCTCGCTGTCGGCGCATACCACCGAGACTGCGAGGATCGCGTACGGTCGCTCGAGGACCGGCGACGGCCGGAACTCCCGACGATAGGCGCGCATGGCGCCGAGGGCGGCGTCGGGGCTGAAGTGAAACGCGAAGGCGAAGCCGCGCCCGGTCGCCGCCGCCACCCGCGCGCCGTAGTCGCTCGACCCGAGCAGCCAGATGGGCGGCAGCGGCACGTCGTTCGGGATGGCGCGCACGCCGGCGAACGGATGTCCCGGCGGAAATTCCGCCTCGCCGCAGAACGCCAGCAGCTCCTGCAGCTGCTCGGGAAAGTCATCCGCGCCGAGCGCGTCGACCGAGCGGCGCAGCGCCAGCGCCGTGCGCTGATCGGTCCCGGGTGCGCGCCCGATGGCGAGATCGATGCGGCCAGGGTGCAGCGCCTCGAGCGTGCGGAAGTTCTCCGCCACCTTCAGCGACGAGTGGTTGGGCAGCATGATGCCGCCCGAGCCGACGCGCAGGCGCTCGGTCTCGCGCGCGATCACGTTGATCATGATCTCGGGTGCGGTGCTGACGAAGCTCGAGGTGTTGTGGTGCTCCGCCAACCAGTAACGACGGTATCCGCGGCGATCGGCCAGCTGCGCCAGCTCGATGCTGTTGGCAATCGCCTGCCTCGACGTGCTGCCGGCCGGAACCGGGACGAGGTCGAGCACCGAGAGGGGCAACGTCATGATGCGAATGTAAGTCGCCCCTCGACGGTCGGCTACATCTGCTCGAGCTCCTTGCCGCGGGTCTCCTTCACCTTACGCAAGACGAAGACGAGCGAGGCCAGCGCCGCCGCGGCGTAGATGCCGTAGGCGATGCCGAGACCGGCGCGCTGCAAGAGCGGGAACGTGGCCGAGACGAAGAAGTTCGCGATCCATTGCGCCGACGCGGCGACCGACAGCGCGACCGCGCGGATGCGGTTGTTGAACATTTCGCCGAGGAGCACCCAGACGACGGGGCCCCACGAAAAGCCGAAGCAGAAGACGTAGAGGTTCGCCGCCACCAGCGCGACGGTGCCGCTGTGGCCGGTGAGCATCGGATTGCCGGCCGGGTCGGTGCCGGCGCGCGCGAACACCACCGCCATCGTCGCCAGCGTCAGCGTCATGCCCACCGATCCGGCGAGGAGGAGCGGTCGCCGTCCGAAGCGATCGATGGTGGCGATGGCCAGGAGCGTCGTGACGATGTTGGTGATGCTGGTGATGACCGTGATGGCGAGCGCGTCGTGCTCCGAGAAGCCGACCGCCTGCCACAAGACGCTCGAGTAATAGAAGATGACGTTGATGCCGACGAGCTGCTGAAACACCGACAGCGCGATGCCCACCCACACGATGGGCAGAAGGCCCCCGCGGGGGGCGCGCAGATCGCCGAGCACCGGGACGTACTCGGTGGTGACGGTCAGGCGGATCTCGACGAGCTTGGCCTCCGCGTGCGTGCCCTCGATGGTGTGCAGGACCGCGAGCGCGTCGACGTCGCGGCCGCGCGCGACCAGGTAGCGCGGCGATTCGGGGATGAAGAAGGCGCCCATGCCGTAGATGAACGCGGGCAGAAGCTCGGTCCAGAACATCCAGCGCCATGCGGGCAGGCCGAGCCACGCCGGCGCGGAGGACGAGCCGGCGTGTCGCGCGATCGCGAAGTCGCCGAGCAGCGCCGCGAAGATGCCGGTGACGATGGCGAGCTGCTGCAGCGAGCCGAGCCGCCCGCGCAGATGGGCGGGTGCGATCTCCGCGATGTACGCCGGCGCGATGACGCTGGCCATGCCGATGGCGACGCCGCCGCCGAGCCGCCACACGAAGAGGTCCCACAGCGTGAAGGCGGCGCCCGAGAGAAAGCCGGTGATGATGAAGAGCAGCGCCGTGATCGACATGGTGCGCGCGCGCCCGTAGCGATCGGCGAGCCGTCCCGCGAAGAAGGCGCCCAGGGCCGAGCCCATGAGCGCGGACGAGACGGTCAGCCCGATGGCCAGCTCGCTGGCGTGGAACTGCTTCTGCAGCGCGCCGACGGCGCCGTTGATGACGGCGGTGTCGAAGCCAAACAGGAAGCCGCCGATCGCCGCGATGGCGGAGACGACCACGACGCGCATCGTCGAGCGTCCCGGCGGGGACGAGGTCATCGTCCGACGTGTGCGAAAGAGGCCAGCACCGAGAGGACGTAAGCCGACTCAGGCTTCGGGCAAGGCCATCCTTTTAGCTGGCAGCGACGCTGCCGCTTCCGGTCATCGTCGCCGGCGCCTCAGTTTGGCGGCGCCTCAGTTTGGCGGCGGAGGACGGCGCTCGACGAGCAGCTTCACCGATTCGGCGAGCCGCTCGAGGTCGACCGGCTTCGACAGGTGGAGCTGGAAGCCGGCCTCGAGCGAGCGGGCGCGATTGTGATCGCCGGCGAATGCGGTAAAGGCGATCGCCGGCGTCGCGCCGCCGTGTTGCGGGTCGAGCTCCCGGAGCAGCCGGATGAAGTCGTAGCCATCCTGCCCGGGCATCGCGATGTCGCAGAGAATGACGTCGAACCGCGCCGCGTCGAGCGCGCGCAGCCCGTCGGCAGCCGAGGGCGTGGCCACCACCGACGCCCCGAGCAGGTTGAGGATCTCGGTCGTCGTCTCGCGGATCGTGGAGTCGTCGTCGACGAGGAGAACGCGCAGTCCGCGCAGCTGCTCATCTCCGTCATGTCCGGCCCGCGGCCTGGGGCGGCTCTCGTGTGCCGCGCTCGGCGTCGCCGAGTCCTCGTGCGAAGGCGAAAGGGGCAGGGTCACCGAGAACGTCGCACCCTTGCCGGGACCTGGGCTCTCGGCGCGCACGCTGCCGCCGTGGCGATCGACGATGTGGCGAACGATGGCCAGACCGAGGCCGAGCCCGCCGAACAGCCGCGTCGTCGAGCTGTCCTGCTGCGTGAAGCGATCGAAGATGTGCGGCAGAAAGCCGGGCTCGATTCCGCGCCCCTCGTCGCTGATGCGCAGCGCCGCTCGACCGTCGATCGTCGTCAACGAGACCAGGACCCGCCCGTCCTTCTGGCTGAACTTGACCGCGTTGGTCAGGAGGTTCGACACCACCTGCAAGAGGCGCACGGGATCGCCGGACAGCTTGGCCATGGCCGGTTCGATCTCGACGGTGAAGCGCACCCCTTTGGCCAGGGCCAGCGCGCTGACGTTCTCGAGCGCCGACTGAATCACGCTCGCCAGATCGACCTCCTCCAGCTCGATCTGCAGCTTGCCGGTGACGATGCGCGAGACGTCGAGCAGGTCGTCGATGAGCTGCACCTGCAGCCGGGTGGCGCGCTCGATCGTATCGCTGATGCGATGGATCTTGACGATGTCGACGGCGCCGCGGCGCAACAGCTGCGACTGCATGAGCAGCGTCGACAGCGGCGTGCGCAGCTCGTGCGACAGCATGGCCAGGAACTCGTCCTTGGCCAGGTTGGCGCGCTCGGCGTCCTGCTTGGCCGCCTGCGTACGGCGCAAGAGCTCGGCGCGCTCGTCGTCGGCGCGCTTGCGCGTGGTGATGTCCTCGATGGTGAGGAGGATCATCGGCAGGTCGGTGCGCGACTGCACCGCCGACGCCGATACGTGCATGACCCGCCGGCCGACGCGCGGAAAATCGTAATCGACCTCGAGATCGACGATCTTCTCCTTGGTCGAAAGCATCCGCTCGAGCGGCTGGCGCAGCTCCTCGATGTTCCACTGGCCGCCGTCGAGGTCGAAGAGCCGCTGGGTCTCGGTCGCATCGGCGGTCGTGCGGAACGTATCGTAGAAGGCGTGATTGGCCGACCTCACGCGTAGCTCCTCGTCGAGCACCACGAGCGGAATCTGCACCGCCTCGACGATGGCGACGGCGTAGTCGCGCGCCCACTCGGCGTCGCTCACGTTGTGCTTGAGCGCGTCGATGTCGATGAGCGACACGATCGCTCCGTCGATCACCCCTTCGCTGTTCTGCGACGGCATGATCTGCAGCCGATACCAACGATCCTGACGATCGCGCACCTCCCACTCCGCGGGCGTGCCGGTGGCGATGACCGCGGCCACGCGCTGCTCGAGGTCGGTGACGTCGATGTTCGGTTTGATCTCGTCGATGGGCCGGCCCACGTCCGTGGCTTGCACGTTGAGCACCGCGCGCGCGCGCGGCGTGAAGCGCTTGACGCGCCGCTCGGCGTCGAGCATCACGACCGGGATGTCGACGGTGTTGAGCAGATTGACGAGGTCGCCGTTGCTCTGGCTCACCTCCTGATTGCGGCTGTGCAGCTCGTCGTTGACGGTGGTGAGCTCCTCGTTGGTCGACTGGAGCTCCTCCTTCGCCGTCTCGAGCTCCTCGTTCAAGCTCTGCAGCTCTTCATTGTTGGAGACGAACTCTTCGTTCGCCGAGGCCAGGTCGTCGTTGGTGCGGGCATGATCCTCGACGAGTGACTCGAGATACTCCTTCGTCGAAGCCAGCTCGCTCGCCAGGTCGGCGATGGCGCGCGCACGCGGCACCTTGATCTTGCCCGCCGGCTTCTTGCCGGCCCGCCGGCGCTCTTCGGGCGCGGCCTCGACGCAGCTCTCGAACAGCACGAGGAAGAGCTGCTCCTCGGAGTCGGGGGCGCGGATCGGCGCGACGACGACGTCGCAGGTGCGGCTTTCTCCATCTTCGCCGACGACCGCGCCCCTGCGGCGCCTGACGTCGTTGGCCTTCTTCGCTTCGCCGAACGCCATGCGCAGCGGCGAGAGCAGTCCTTCGCGCGCCATCTTCAAGAGGTTGTGCTGCGGAGTTCCCGTCGGCGGCTCCAGATAGGCGCCGGTGCGACCGCGGAACTGGAGCACGTCGAGCTTCTCGTTGACCAGCACTCCGGCCGGCGCGTACTTGGACAAGAGGAGCCGGTCGACGTATTTGGCCAGGTCCGTCGTCGGGCGCGGTGGATCGCCGCTCACCGGGGCGAGCCGGTGCGTCTCGGCGTTGAGGCTGCCGGCACGCGGCGAGAAGGTCAGCGAGCTGCGCCGGGCCGTGCGCGCGAAGCTCTTTCCGCCGCGATCCGTCTTGGTGAAGAACTGGTTGAATCCGGAAATGCTCTCGGTGCGCCCGAGCAGGAGGAAGCCGGGACTGTTCAGGCAATAGTGGAACGTGGCGATGATCCGTTTTTGGAGCTCCGCCCCGAAATAGATGAGGACGTTGCGGCAGCTCACCAGGTCGAGCTTGGAAAACGGCGGATCGCGCGCCAGGTCGTGCCGAACGAAGACACACAGCTCGCGCACGGATTTGCTGATGCGGTAGCCGCGATCGACCTTGGTAAAGAAGCGACGGCGGCGCTCGTCGCTGACGTCGCGCAGCGCGCCATCGCTATAGACGCCGGCGCGCGCGACCTCGATCGCTTTCTCGCTGATGTCGGTTCCAAAGATCTGGATCGGATGCGAGCGCGCGGCGCCGTCGAGATATTCCGTGAGCGCGATGGTGAGCGAGTAGACCTCTTCACCCGTCGAGCAGCCGGCGATCCACAGACGAATTGGCGCGCCATCCTCCTTGTTGCCGAGGATGGCGGGAAAGACGTTGCGCTTGATCTGCTCGAACGCCTCGGGATCGCGAAAGAACGAGGTGACGTGGATGAGCACGTCCTCGTACAGGAGCTTGGGCTCGTCCGGGTCCTCGAGGAGCACCTTCAGGTACGCATCGCGGGTAGCGGTCTTGCGCACCGCCATCCGGCGGGCGAGACGCCGTTCCAACGTCGCCGGCTTGTATTCGGTGTAGTCGACCCCGACCGCGTTGCGCACGACGACGAAGATCTTCTTGAGCGTCTCGTCGTCCTGCTTGGTGACCAGTCGCGGCGGCGACGTCGTCGCACCCTCGGCCACGTAGGGGTGACGCGCGAGTCGCCCGAGCTCCTCGGCCAGCTCCACCGGCGTCAAGATCGCGTCGGCGACGGCGGCGTCGATCGCGCTCTGCGGCATCCCGACGAACTTCGCAGTCGTGGGATCCTGGACGAGCGCGATGCCGTCCGCGGCTTTGATCGCCTTGAGCCCGGCGGTTCCGTCTGACGCGGTCCCGGAGAGGACGACGCCGATCGCCTGCTTGCCGAGGTCGGCCGCGAGCGCGCGGAGGAAGAAATCGACCGGCAGGTGCGGCCGCCGCGTGTCGGTCGGGCGCGGCAGCAGCGTCAAGACGCCATGCAGGATCGCGGCGTCCGCGTTGGGCGGAATGACGTAGACGTTGTTGGGCTCGATCCACATGCCGTCCGTGATCTGGACGACCGGCATCGAGGTGGCGCGGCTGAGCGCGTGCGCCAACAGGCTGTCGTGTTGCGGGTCGAGATGCTGGATGAGCACGAAGGCCATGCCCGTGTCGGACGGCAGGCAGGACAGGAGCTGGGTGAAGGCTTCGAGGCCACCGGCGGAGGCCCCGATACCGACCACCGGAAAGACCGGGAGCAGATTGGACCTAGCAGAAACAACGTCTTTTCCGCGACGAACGGCGGCGGGCGTACTGGTTTTCTGAACGGTAGCCGGCGCGGTACGCGGCGTTTTGGGGGTCATTGCGTGCCTCGCTTTCCGTCGGTGTGGACCCGCCGACAAGCTCGCTTGGCTTCGTGCCTCTTGCTCGTTCCTGAATACAGACCAGACCTGACAGCGGTTAGGATGGACCCATATAGAGGTTTGTCAATCAGGTGGGGCAATCTGGGACGGCCAATTCGGTCGAAGCGCCGAAAATTCCGCCGTCAGGGAGACGTCCGACGCAACGAGCACCGACAGGGTCGGCGCTGTTCTCGCACCACTCCGCCGCATGCCTAGATTCACCCCGCGCGAGGAGCGCACCCCATCATGGAGACGATTTCTGACGGCGAGCTGCGCTCGATCGACGCCTGGTGGCGTGCAGCGAACTATCTGACGGTCGGTCAGATCTATCTACAAGCCAACCCGCTCCTGCGCGAGCCGCTGCAGCGCGAGCACATCAAGCCGCGGCTGCTCGGTCACTGGGGCACGTCGCCCGGGCTCAGCCTCATCTACGTGCACCTCAATCGACTGATTCGCGCGCACGACGCCAACGTCATCTTTCTCGCGGGGCCAGGGCACGGCGGTCCCGCCGTGGTGGCGAACGTCTATCTCGAGGGAACCTACTCCGAGATCTATCCGAGCATCGGCGGCGACGTCGCCGGGCTGCGCCGGCTGTTCCGCCAGTTCTCGACGCCGAACGGGATCCCGAGCCACGTGAGCCCGCCGACGCCCGGATCGATCCACGAGGGTGGTGAGCTCGGCTACGTGCTCTCGCACGCGTTCGGGGCGGCGTTCGACAATCCGGACCTGATCGTGGCGGCGGTGATCGGCGACGGCGAAGCGGAGACCGGTCCACTGGAAGGATCGTGGAAGGGCGTGAGCTTCCTCAATCCGGCGCGCGACGGAGCGGTGCTGCCGATCTTGCATCTCAACGGCTACAAGATCTCGGGGCCGACGGTGCTCGGACGCGCCACCGATGAAGCGATCCGCGGCCTGCTCGGCGGACATGGATACGAGGTCCACTTCGTCGAGGGCGACGAGCCGCTGCGCGTGCACGCCGAATTCGCGGCGACGCTGGAGCGCTGCTACACCGACATCCGCGCCATTCAGACCGAGGCGCGCGCCAACGGCTTTACGCGCCGTCCGCTGTGGCCGGCGATCGTGTTGCGCACGCCGAAGGGCTGGACCGGACCGAAGGTGGTCGACGGCCAGAAGATCGAAGGCACGTTCCGCGCGCATCAGGTGCCGCTGTCGAACGTGACGACGAATCCGGCGCACCTGCAGATCCTCGAGAGCTGGATGAAGAGCTATCGGCCCGAGGAGCTGTTCGACGAACGCGGCGGCTTCGTCCGCCCGCTCGCCGCGCTGGCGCCGGCCGGCGATCGCCGGATGGGCGCCAACCCGCACGCCAACGGCGGCAAGCGGCTCGTCCCGCTCGAGATCCCCGATTTCACGAAGTACGCGGTGAAGGTGGCCGAGCCGGCGACAGAGCGCGCCGAATCGACGCGCGCGCTCGGTGTCCTTCTGCGCGACGTCTTCACGGCCAACGCGGCGCAGAAGAACTTCCGCCTCTTTTGCCCCGACGAGACGAACTCCAATCGGCTCGGCCCCGTCTTCGAGGTCGAGAATCGCTGCCTCGTGGAGCCGACCTCGCCCGACGACGATCACGTCACCGCCGACGGTCGCGTCATGGAGGTGTTGAGCGAGCACAACTGCCAGGGCTGGCTCGAGGGCTACCTTCTGAGCGGGCGCCACGGCCTGTTCGCCACCTACGAGGCGTTCGCGCTCATCGTCGCGTCGATGGCCACCCAGCACGCCAAGTGGCTGCAGGCCTGCGCCGCCCTCCCCTGGCGCCAGCCGGTGGCGTCGCTCAACTACCTCCTCACCTCCACCTGCTGGCGCAACGATCACAACGGCTTTTCGCATCAGGGTCCGGGGTTCATGGACACGATCATCTCCAAGAAGGGGACGGTCGCGCGCGTCTATCTGCCGCCCGACGCGAACTGCCTCTTGTCGGTCGCCAACCACTGCCTGCGCAGCCGCAACTACGTCAACCTGATCATCATCGACAAGCAGCCGCAGCTGCAGTGGCTCGATATCGACGCGGCGCGCGAGCACTGTGCGCGGGGCGCCTCGACGTGGCAGTGGGCCGGCACCGCCGGCGCCGAAGAGGAGCCGGACATCGTGCTGGGGTCGGCGGGCGATACGCCGACGCTCGAGATCGTCGCCGCGGCGTGGCTTTTGAGGCGGTTCGCGCCGGAGCTGCGCGTGCGCGTGGTCAACGTGGTCGACCTCATGGGGCTGTTCTCGCCGGACGAGCATCCGCACGGGATGAGCGACGAGCGCTTCGTCGACCTGTTCACGCGCGAGACCGACGTCGTCTTCGCGTTTCATGGGTATCCGGGCGCGATCCATCAGCTGCTGCATCGGCGCCCCAACGCGGCGCGCTTTCACGTGCGCGGCTATAGCGAAGAGGGCACGACGACGACGCCGTTCGACATGGTCGTGCTCAATCACATGAGCCGCTATCACCTGTGCATCGAGGCGCTCAAGCGCGCGCGGCGCGTCCCCGCGAATGCGAGCGCGATCATCGACGCGTGCAACAAGGAGCTGGCGCGGCACTGCGCCTATATCCAGGAGCACTTCGAGGATCTGCCGGAGATCCGCGACTGGACCTGGTCGAACGCGTGAAGGAGTCGCTGATCCTCGCAGTCAACTGTGGATCCTCGTCGCTCAAGCTGGCGCTGTTTCGCTTCGACGGGGACGCGGAGGCGCGTATCGCCGAAGGCGCGATCGAGGGGATCGGCCTCGATCGCGGGCGCGCGTGGCTGAAGCGCGACGCCGGTAAGGGCAGCGCCGGCAAGGGCAGCGCCGGCGAGGGCAGCCTCGCCAGCGACCAGCCGATCGCGTGCGCCGACCATGCCGCCGCCATCACCGCGGCGCTGGCGCTCTTCGACCCGGCGGAGCTGGCGGCGCTGACGGCGGTCGGCCACCGCATCGTGCATGGCGGCCCCGAGCATGACGCTCCGCACGTCATCGATGCGGCGCTCGTCGAGGGGCTGCGCCGGATCACGCCCTTCGCCCCGCTCCATCTTCCCGTCGAGCTGCGCACGATCGAAGCGGTCTCGTCACACTTCCCGGCGCTGCCGCAGGTCGCCTGCTTCGATACCGCGTTCCACCGCACGTTGCCGGAAGTGGCGCGCCGCTTTCCGCTCGCGCGCAGCTTTCGCGAGCGCGGCCTCCATCGCTACGGCTTTCACGGGCTGTCGTACGAGTTTCTCGTCGAGTCGCTCGGCGCGCGCACGCTCGGCCGCGCGGTGCTCGCGCACCTCGGCAACGGCGCCAGCATGGCCGCCGTGCGCGACGGCAAGTCTGCCGACACGACCATGGGGCTCACGCCGACCGGCGGCTTCATGATGGGCACCCGCTCGGGCGATCTCGACCCCGGCCTCCTGCTGCACCTCTTGAACGACGGATATGACGCGCCCTCGCTCGAGCGGCTCGTCAATCACGAGGCCGGCCTCCTCGGCGTGTCCGGCTCGACGTCCGACATGAAGCTGCTCCTCGAGCGGCGCGCCACGGATCCCGACGCGACCTTCGCCGTCGAGCTGTTCTGCCATCAGGCGCGCAAATCGGTGGGGGCGCTGGCCGCGACGCTCGGCGGGCTCGACTCGCTCGTGTTCACCGGCGGCATCGGCGAGCGCGCCGCCCCCGTGCGCGCGCTCCTCTGCGACGGGCTCGCGTTTCTCGGCGTTCAGCTCGACGCCGCCCGCAACGCCGCCTCGGCGCCGATCATCAGCGTCGACGGCAGCGCCTGCACCGTGCGGGTGGTGCCGACCGACGAGGAGCGCATGATCGCGCGCCAGACGCGCCGAACGCTCGCGCCCGCCTGATCACGACGCGATCGCTCTCAGCGCGCTCAGGCGGGGTCGCTGCGCTCGTGCTTGGAGCGCCCCGACGTGGCGTCATAGACGTCGCCGATCTCGTCGGTGGTCAGGCCCGGTGTCGGGTCGAGGATCGGCTGGCGCGACGCGTGCGCCAGGTCGTCGAGCGAGATCATGCCGATCGGTTTGCCGGCCGCATCGAGGACCGGAAGCCGGCGCACCCGATGCTCGCGCATGATCCGCGCCGCTTGATCGACGCCGTCCTCGGCGCGACAGGTCCAGACCTGCCGGCTCATGCTGTCGACGATGCGCAGCTGCCACAACGCCTCGCCATGCTCGTACGCGGAGAGCGCGATGTCGCGATCGGTGAGGATACCGGCCAGCTTGCCGGCGTCGTCGACGATCGCCAGGCAGCCGACGGCGTGGTCGCGCATCGTCTTGGCGGCGCAGTTCAACGTGTCCTCGGGCCCGAGCGCCTGCAGCGGCGAGGTCATGATCTCACGAACGTCCATGATCGCCTCCGGTGGGGCCGAAGTACTGGCGCACGAAGGCGGCCACCTGCTTGTCCGTGGGATGGTCGACCGTCTCGACGCCGACCACCTCCACGCCCTTGGCGTGGTCATGCATGAAGTCGACGAAGTTGACCTTGGCCGTCGAGGGACCGACGACGAGCACCTGGCTGGCGGGGGCGAGCGCGCTGACGACGTCGCGGAAGAAGCGCGGCGCATCGTCGGGATGATTGCGCTCGGCGCGCTCGCGCTTGGAATGGCGTAGGACGTGGATGGGAGCCAGGACGGTCGACACGCTGAAGCTCGAAGGATCGACCTGAAAGACGTGCGCCTCGTGATGATCGATCCAGACGGCCGTGTGCGTCGTTGCCATTGGACACTCGCTTTCCTCGTGTGGGACGAGGACAAGCTAAGGACGAACGGCGGCGCGCGACAGGCGTAATCGTTCAACTGCGGCGACCGACACCGCTCTTTTGCGTCGGTCGGGCGTTCAGGGGCGCAGCTTGAAGCGCTGGATCTTGCCCGTAGCAGTCTTCGGCAGCTCAGCGACGAACTCGATCCAGCGCGGGTACTTATAGGGAGCCAGGCGCTCCTTGACGAAGCGCTTGAGCTCGCCGTCGAGGGCTTCGCCGGCGTCGTGGCCGCTCTTGATGACGACGAACGCCTTGGGCTTGATGAGCCCCTCGCCGTCGGGCGCGCCGACCACCGCGGCCTCCAGCACCGCGGGGTGGCTGGCCAGCGCGCTCTCGACCTCGAAGAGCGACACCCAGATGCCGCCGACCTTGAGCATGTCGTCGTTGCGGCCGCAGTAGGTGTAGTAGCCCTCGGCGTCGCGCCGGTAGCGGTCGCCGGTCGCGGTCCAGGGGCCGTGGAAGGTGGCCAGGCTGCGCGCGCGCTGGTTCCAGTAGCCGGCGCACGCGGTCAGGCCGCGCACCCAGAGCGCACCCTCCGCGCCGTCGCCGACGGGGGTGCCGTCGTCGGCGCGCAGCTCCAGCTCGTAGCCGGGCACCGGCTTGCCGGTGGTGCCGTAGCGAACGTCGCCGGGGCGATTGGAGAGGAAGATGTGGAGCAGCTCCGTCGAGCCGATGCCGTCGAGGATGTCGCTGCCGAAGCGGGCGCGCCAGGCTTCGCCGACGTGGCGCGGCAGCCCTTCGCCGGCGGAGGTGCTGACGCGCAGCGACGGGGAGAGCCCGTGCGCGGCGACGTCGCTGTCGGCGAGCAGCGCCGCGAAGAGCGTCGGCACGCCGCAGAAGATCGTCGGCCGATGGGCGCGCATGACCCGCGCCACCGTCGCGGGGGTGGCGCGGTCGGCCGAGAGGACGGCCGAGGCGCCGACCGCGAGCGGGAAGGTCAGCGCGTTGCCGAGGCCGTAGGCGAAGAACAACTTGGCGGCCGAGAAGACGACGTCGTCGGGCGCGATGGCGAGGACGCCGCGGCCGTAGAGCGCCGCGGTGCGCATGAGGTGCGCGTGCAGATGGATCGCACCCTTGGGCGCGCCGGTGGAGCCGGAGGAGTAGAGCCAGAACGCGACGTCGTCGGGACCGGCGGCGAACGGCTCGAGCGGCGGGACGGCGCGCGCGGTGAGCTCGTCGAGGACGAGGTGTGGGCCGCTCGAGCCACCGTGCGGCGACGAGGCGACCACGACCGCGCGCAGCGACGGTGGCCGATCGGCGAGCGCGAGATCGAGCGCCGGCACCAGCGCATCGGAGACGACGACGACGGCAGCGCGGCTGTCGCGCACGAAGAAGGCGTAGTCGGCGGGCTTGAGCATCGTGTTGACCGGCACCGGCACGGCGCCGATCTTGATCGCGCCGAGAAAGAGCGCCGGCAGATCGATCGTGTCGAGCATGACCAAAAGCACGCGCTGCTCGGGCGCGACCCCGAGCGCGCGCAGCGCCTGACCGGCGCCGTCGACGCGCTTCGACAGCTCGGCGTAGCTGTAGCTGCCGCGGTCATCGTGGTAGGCGACGCGCGCGCCGCGCCCCTCGGCGACATGGCGGTCCACGAGATCGACGGCGGCGTTGTACGTCGACGGAAAAGTGATCGCCGGCGGGCTGGCGGTCAGATCGATCGACGCGTATCCGCACGCCATGGACCCATTGTACTAGAGGCCCGCGACCGCCGGCGCAAGCGGTGATAGGCTGTCGCCCTCTTCTAGAGGTGACCATGCGAAAGCTACCAATCCTGATCGTCCTTTTGACCTCCTCGGCGGCGATGGCCGACGAACCCAACCCGATCTCGTCGACGGTGAAGGGCAGCTACGAGCGGGTGAAGAAGTTCATCATCGGCGCCGCCGATCAGATGCCGGCCGCCGACTACGCGTACAAGCCGACGCCGGAGGTGCGCAGCTTCGGCCAGCTCATCGGCCATCTCGCCGACGCCAACTACATGTTCTGCTCGGCGGCGAAGCACGAGAAGCTGGCGCCGAAGAACATCGAGAAGACGGTCACCACCAGGGACGCGCTCAAGAAGTCGCTCGCCGAGGCGTTCGCGTACTGCGATGCGGTCTACGCGGCGTCGACCGACGCGACCCTGAAAGAGGCGGCCGAGCTGCCATTCATGAAGACCTCGAAGTTCGGCGCGCTCGACATCAACGTCGCGCACGACAACGAGCACTACGGCAACATCGTCACCTACCTGCGCTTGAAGAAGATTGTGCCGGTGTCGTCGCAGGGCCGGGAATAGCTTCATCGCTGTAACCGCCACCCAGCCGCTGCGCTAGGATGCGAGCCTCTTCGCGAGGTGGGCCATGAGCTTCCGCGGCATCCTGTTGACCAAGAACGACGACGTCTTTCGCGCTGAAGTGACGGAGCTCGACGAGGGCAAGCTGCCCGCCGGCGACGTCACCGTGCGCATCGCCTACTCGACGCTCAACTACAAAGACGGGCTCGCCATCACCAATCGCGCGCCGGTGGTGCGCAGCTGGCCGATGGTCGCCGGCATCGACGCCGTCGGCACCGTCGAGACGAGCGACGCGCCGTCCGTGCGCAGCGGCGAGGCCGTGGTGCTCAACGGCTTCGGCGTCGGCGAGACGCATTGGGGCGGGCTCGCCGAGCGCGCGCGCTTGAAGAGCGAGTGGCTGGTGAAGCTCCCCGAGGCGATCTCGCCGCGACGGGCCATGGCCATCGGCACCGCCGGGTACACCGCGATGCTGTGTGTGATGGCGCTCGAGGACGGCGGGGTCCGACCGGGCGAGGGGGAAATCCTCGTCACCGGCGCCACCGGCGGGGTCGGCTCGGTCGCGGTGACGCTGCTCGGCAAGCTCGGCTACGACGTCGCCGCGTCGACGGGCAAGGCCAGCGAAGGCGATTGGCTGAAGCGGCTCGGCGCGCGCAGCATCGTCGATCGCGCGACGCTCTCGGCCGCCGGCAAGCCGCTGCAGAAGGAGCGCTGGGCCGGCGTCGTCGACTCGGTCGGCTCGCACACGCTCGCCAATGCGTGCGCGCAGACCCGCTACGGCGGCGTGGTCGCGGCGTGCGGGTTGGCGCAGGGAATGGACTTCCCCGCGACGGTGGCGCCGTTCATCTTGCGCGGCGTGCGGCTGCAGGGCGTCGACTCGGTGATGGCGCCGCGGGCGCTGCGCGAACGCGCCTGGTCGCGGCTGGCGGCCGATCTGGATCTCGAGAAGCTCGATGCGCTCAGTCGCGAGGTGTCGCTCGGTGACGCGATCGGCGCCGCGGCCGAGCTGATGGCCGGACGGGTGCGCGGCCGCATCGTCGTCGACGTCAACCGCTGATCGCAGGGTTCGGGGTCTAATGCATATGCGCCGCCTCGCCCGCTTCGTCGCGCCCTTCGCGCTCTATGCGCTGGTCGCCGGTTGCCACGCCGTCAAAGCGGGCGACACGCTCGAGGCGGCCTATCAGCGCAAGGACTGGACGGCGATGCTGACCTTGGCGCGCCGCGAGGTGGCCGCCGATCCGTCCTCGCCGCGGCGGCTCTACAACCTCGCCTGCGCCGAGGGGCTGAACCGGCGCGCCGCCGAGACCGCCGCCACGATCGATCGACTCGCCGCGCAAGCGACGTGGCTCGATCTGGCGCATGAGCACGATCTCGACGGCGTGAGCGGCGATCCGTCGGTCAAAGCGGCACTGGCTCGGCTCGAAGCCGCGCGCCACCGCGTCGTCGGCAGCGCCGAGGTGCGCTTCACGCTCGACGCCGACGATCTGCTCGTCGAAGGGCTGGCCTACGATCCGTCGAGCGGAGACTTCTTCGTCTCGAGCGTCCATCGCCGCCGCATCCTCCGCCTCGGCTCCGACGGCAAGCCGCGCGACTTCGTGCCGCCGGGCGAGGGCGGGCTGTACGGCGTCCTCGGGCTGCGCGTCGATCCCGTGCGCAAGCTCTTGTGGGCCACCAGCTCCGCGCTCCCCGAGGTCGCCGGCCTCGGCGACGGCGAGCGTGGCCACACCGCGGTCCACTGCTTCGATCTCGACAGCGGCGCCGTGCACGGCAAGATCGAGCTCTTCGAGACGGGTCAGCGGCATCACTTCGACGACCTGGTCCTCGACGGCGACGGCCGCGCCTTCGTCTCCGACGGCTTCGGCGGCGCCATCTACGCCATCAGCCCGGAAGGGTCGCACGAGGTGTGGCTGCCCGCCGGTACGCTCGCCTCGCCGCAGGGGCTCGCCTGGTCCGCCGACGGGCAGACCCTCTTCGCCGCCGACTACGGCCGCGGGCTGGCGGCCATCGATCGGCGCACGCGCGCGGTCCGCTGGCTGCGCGGCGACGACGCCACCCTCTCCGGCCTCGACGGCCTCCTGCTCGACGCGCGCGACGGATCGCTCGTCGCCACGCAGAACGGCGTGCAGCCGCCGCGAGTGGTTCGCTTGCGCGTCGACGGCGACCGCGTCCGCTCCGAGATCCTGCTCATGAATGCGCCGCGGCTGACCGAGCCGACGCTGGGGGCGATCGTCGACGGCGCCTTCGTCTTCGTGGCCAACGCGCAGTGGGACGCCTTCGATCCCAAGCACCCGACGGCCGCGGCGCCGACGGTGGTGATGCGCCTGCCGCTACGCTAGGACGGCTGGGGTCGCGGAGGTAGCAAGGCGCGCTGCCGGCGTCGGAATCCGTCGCAGTCGCCGCTTCGCGGCGTGCTCCTCCAGCGGACCCGCTGATGTCGCGCTGCGCGCGACGCGGGTCCTTTA
>JAQBQH010000245.1 GCA_028287105.1 Myxococcales bacterium | reverse complement strand
GCGGACGGCGCGCCCTGCGCGGGCGTCGCCGGACGCGGCGCGGTCGGGCCAGGGCCCGGACCGGGAGTGGCGCCAGGAGCGCCAGGCAGCTTGGGCACCGCGCCCGCCTTGGGCGAGATGATCATCAGCATGCGGCGGCCTTCCATCATCGGCGGCTGCTCGACCATGGCGATGTCGTTGGTCAGCTCGATGACCTTCTTGAGCATCGCCTGCCCCGTCTCGGGGTGGACGATCTCTCGGCCGCGGAAGATGACCACGAGGCGCGCCTTGTTCCCCTCGAGGAGGAAGCGACGGATGTGCTTCACCTTGAAGTCGAGATCGTGCGCGTCCGTCTTGGGACGGAACTTGATCTCCTTGTAGGTGACCGTCGACTGATGCTTCTTGGCGTCCTTGCGCTTCTTCGAGTCCTCGTATTTGAACTTGCCGTAGTCCATGATCTTGCAGACTGGCGGCATTGCCTTCGGGGAAACCTCGACGAGATCGAGGCCTCCCTCTTCGGCAATACGCAGCGCCTCGGACGTGTCGAGCACGCCGAGCTGTCCACCGTCGGCGCCAATGACGCGCACCTGCGGCACACGGATGCGCCGGTTCACACGATACAAGTCCTGTTGAACAGGGCGGCTTTCGAATGGCTTGGAAATGGTTGTCTCCTCTACCTTGCGTTTGGGTCCGCGATTATAGCGGCAAGCGGGCTTCTTCGGACAAGCGATCGGCAAGCGCCTCGACCGTCATCGGGTCGAGCTGCTTT
This sequence comes from Myxococcales bacterium, assembly GCA_028287105.1. GTDB lineage: Bacteria > Myxococcota_A > Polyangia > Palsa-1104 > Palsa-1104 > JAQBQH01. Next base: position 24,803 of record JAQBQH010000245.1, on the reverse strand, counting down.
CCGTCGCGCTGGCGTGGGGCGACCGTCCCAGCGGCGACTTCCTTGTCGCCCACCACCAGCATGTACGGAATCTTCTCGAGCTGGGCGCGACGAATCTTCGCTCCCAGCTTGTCATTCGAGAGATCCAGGTCCGCGCGAATCCCGCGCGCTTGCAGCGTTGCCGCGACCCCTTTGGCGAACTCCTCCTGCTTCTCGGAGACCACCACCGCCCTCGCCTGAACCGGCGCCAGCCACGTGGGAAACGCGCCGGCGTAGTGCTCGATCAACATTGCGATGAAACGCTCGAAGCTGCCGAAGATGGCGCGATGGATGACGACGGGCCGATGGCGCGCGTTGTCCTCGCCGACATAGGTGAGGTCGAAGCGCTCGGCCTGTATGTAGTCGAGCTGAATCGTCGCGCACTGCCACTTGCGGCCGATGGCGTCGGTCACCTGGATGTCGATCTTCGGTCCGTAAAACGCTGCTTCGTTGGGCGCCACTTTGTAGGTGATCTGGTTCTTGTCGAGGGCCCGCGCCAGTGCAGCCTCGGCCTGATTCCACTTTTCGACGTCCCCGATGAACTTCTCGGGGTTCCGCGTCGACAGCTCCATCTGATACTCGAAGCCGAAGATCTTGTAGACCTTGGCCACCAGCGCCAGAAGGTCGGTGATCTCCTGCTCGATCTGATCCTGACGCAGATAGATGTGCGCGTCGTCCTGGGCGAACGCGCGCACCCGGGTCAGGCCCGACAGCGTGCCCGACGCCTCGTTGCGATGCAGCATCGTCTGCTCGTGGAACCGGAGCGGCAGGTCGCGGTACGAGTGCAGCCCCATCTGATAGATGAGCGCGTGCCCCGGGCAGTTCATCGGCTTCAGGCCGACTTCCTGCTCCTCCGAGACGAGCTTGAACATATTGTCGCCGTACTGCTCCCAGTGGCCGGAGGTCTCGAAGAGCTGCTTGTTGAACAGCAGCGGCGACTTGACCTCCTGGTACCCACCGGGGCCGAGGAGGAGCTTCCGCATGAACTCGGCCAGCGTGTTGTAGAGCGTGGTGCCGCGCGGCAGCCAGAACGCCTCGCCGGGGGCCCAATGGTGGAACCCGACCAGCCCCAGCTCCTTGCCGAGCTTGCGGTGGTCACGCTTCTCCGCCTCTTCGCGCTGCTTGACGAACTCGGCGAGCGCCTTTTTATCCGGGAACGCGGTCCCGTAGATGCGCTGGAGCATCTTGTTCTTCGAGTCGCCGCGCCAGTAGGCGCCCGCGACCGAGAGCAGCTTGAAGGCTTTGATCTCGCCGGTGGTCTTGCAGTGGCCACCGCGGCACAGGTCGGTGAACTCGCCGTGCGAGTGCAGCGTGATGCGCTCGCCCTCCGGGATCGCCTGCGCCAGCTCGACCTTGTAGGGCTCGTTGCGCTTCTGGAAATAATCGATCGCCTGCTCGCGCGTGATCTCCTGCTCTTTGAACGGGAGATCGGCGGCGACGATCTCGCCCATCAACGTCTCGAGGCGCGCCAGATCCTCGTCGCTGAAGTGGTGATCGATGTCGAAGTCGTAATAGAAGCCCGTCTCGATGGGCGGGCCGATCGTGAGCTTCGCGTCCGGCCAAATTCGTTTGACCGCATCGGCCATCACGTGGGCCGCGCTGTGACGCAGTTTCTCTAGGTCGTTCACGACGAGGGATGGAGCGAGAGGACGTTTGTAGGCACGGCCGGGATTGAACCGGCGACCCCTACCGTGTCAAGGTAGTGCTCTACCACTGAGCTACGTGCCTGGGTCCAGAACAAAGTCCATGTTTCGTAGACCTTGGGACGCGTCGTGTCAAGCGGATTCCCGCTGAATCGAGCTGCGATCCGCCCGTAGGTGCAGACGGACTTTCTGCAGGAATTCGTCGAGACCGAACGGCTTGACCAGATAGCCGTCGGCGCCGGCCGCCAGCGAGTTGCGCTCGACCGCGTGGCCGGACATGGCGGTGACCATCAGCACCGGCACGTGGGCGCTCGATTCGCGCGTCTTGAGCTGGCGACAGATTTCGATGCCGTCGGCGTCCTCGAGGACGATGTCGAGGATGACCAGGTCCACGTCGGGGCCGACGGCGTTGAGCGCCGCCTCGCCCGAGGTGACGCTGATGACCTCGTAGCCTTCGCGTTCGAGGACGAAGCGCGTGAAATCGAGGATCTCCAGCTCGTCCTCGACGACGACGACGCGGGCGCGACCGGGCGCGCGCGGTACGCCGCGGCCGAGCAGTCGGAGGAGCCCCTCGGCGAGGCGGGCATCGTCGCCCGGCGCCACCACCAGATCGGCGCGCCCGATCGGTCCGCGCACGTCGGCCACCACGATGACCGGCAAGGGTCCGGTGTCGCCGTCCTCCTTGAGCTCCTCGAGGGTGCCGGCGATGTCGCCCGAGAGGGCCAAGAGCACCAGATCGGGGCGATGGCGCCGCGCTCGACGCAACAGCTCCTCCGTCGAGCCGGCCCACAGCACGTCGAGCGGCTGCAGATGCGCAGCAGCGACGATCGGCTCGAGCTGGCTGCGCAACGCCGCGTCGGCGGCCACGAGCATGAGCGCGCGTCCGGTCAGCGTCGGGCCCGAGGCCTCTTTGACGTCGGCGGCAGGGAGGCGAACCGTGAAGGTCGAGCCGCGCCCTTCCACCGAGTCGACGCCGATCTCGCCGTCGTGCAGCGTCACCAGCTCCTTGGCCAGCGCCAGCCCGAGCCCCGCGCCGCCGAAGCGCCGCGTCGACGAGGCGTCGACCTGGTAGAAGCGATCGAAGATGCGCGCGCGCGCGTCGACGGGGATGCCGATGCCGCGGTCGGCGACCGAGACCTCGACGCGATCGTCGCGGCGGCGCGCGTAGACCTCGATGGCGCCGCCCGGCTGCTCGGTAAACTTCTCGGCGTTGCCGATGAGCGCACGGAAGACCTGCTCCAGGCGCGCGCGATCGCCCATGACCGGCAGCGCGTCGATGCCGAGGTCGAGATGCAGCGGTAGGCTGCGCGTCGCCAGCCGCTCTCCGACGGCGGCGGCGGCGGCGCTGACCGCGTCGCGTAGATCGAAGCGCGAGACCGCCAGCTCGAGGCGCCCCTCTTCGCGGCGCGCCAGATCGAGCAGCGTCTCGATGAGCTCGACGAGCCGCTGCGTATTGGCGGCCGCGATCTCGAGGCCGCGCCGCTGGCGCGCGTTGATCGGCCCCAGCGTGCCGCGCAGCAACAGATCGTTGTAGCCCTTGATGCTGACGAGCGGCGTGCGCAGCTCGTGCGAGACGTTGGCCAGGAGCTGCGTCTTCAGTCGGTCGAGCGAGGCCCGCTCGTGGTTGTGCTGGCGGATCTGCTCGAGCTGCTTGAGGGACGTCGTGTCGCGCGCCACGCCCTCGAGCACCATGACGCGCCCGGCGTCGTCGCGCACGGGATAGAGCGACAGCTGCAGGATGACGCGCTCGCCGCCGCGCGCCTGTACTGCGAGATCGAAGGTGCGCGCCGTCGTCTCCTGCAGCCGCGAGAACGACGCCTCCCAGGCCGGCCGGTGCTCGGGCAGGATGATGCGCGCGAACAGCCCCGCGTCCTGGTAGAACTCGTCGGGCGTGTAGCCGGTCAGTCGCTCGATCGCGCGGTTGATGTAGAGCGTGCGGCCGGTCAAGGCGTCGACGCGCAACAGCACGTCGGGCGCGTCTTCGACCAGCTCCTCGAAGCCCCGCTCGCCGCCGCCGACCGGCATCGACAGGCCGCTGCGATCGACGGCGATGGTCATGAGGCCGCGCCGGCCGTCAGGCATGGTGATGGCCGTGGTCGTCAGGTCGACGACCCGGCGCACGCCGTCCCCGCAGGTGAGCGTCCGGCGATGGCGCAACACGCCACCCGACTCGAAGAGATCGGCCACCTCGCGCAGCGCCGCTTCGCGCTCGCCCTGGTCGGGGAACAAGACCGGCAGCCAGCTCCCTTTGGACTGGAGCTCCGGCGCCGACCAGCGCACGAGGTCGAGCATCGCGCGATTGGCGAACACCAGCCGCCCGGTGCACGACGCAGCGGCCGGCAACGGCGCCTCGAGGAGCGCCTGCCACTGCGGTAACGTCGCGAGCGACGGTTCGACAAACCCCCGTTCGACCACCAATCCCCCTGTACGCCGTCTTCCCCCGCGGCGCGGCTCAGCTCAGCTCAATTCGTATAGAACGCGTCGATGACGTCTTTGAACTTCTCGCTCGTGTACTTGCGCTTCACTTTCAATGTAGGCGTCAGCTCGCCGGTGTCCTGCGAAAAATCGGCCGGCAGAACCGCGAACTTCTTGATCGACGAATACGACGGCTCCTTGGCGTTGAGCTCGTCGATATAGGTCTGGATGAGCCCCCGCACCTGATCGTTCTTGGCCAACTGGTCGTTGGTGGTGAACTGGACACCGTTGTCGCGCGCCCACTTGGCGATGTTCTCTTCGTTGAGCGTGACGAGCGCGACCAGATAGGGCCGCTTGTCGCCGTGCACCATCACCTGCGAGATGTACGGCGTGGCCTTGAGGGAATTCTCGAGGTTCTGCGGCGCGATGTTCTTGCCGCCGGCGTTGACGATGATGTCCTTCTTGCGATCGGTGATGCGCACCATGCCATCCTCGATGACGCCGATGTCGCCGGTGTGGAACCAGCCGTCGGCGTCGATGACCTCGCGCGTCGCTTCGGGCTTGCCGTAGTACTCCTTCATGACCGAGCCGGCGCGGATGAGGATCTCGCCGTCCTCGGCGATGCGCACCTCGACGCCCGGGACCGCCGGACCGACCGAGCCGAACGCGTACTTCTCGGGGCGATTGACGCAGCTACCGGCTGTCGTCTCGGTGAGCCCGTAGCCCTCGAGGATGAGGACGCCCGCGGCGTGGAAGAACTCCGCGATCTCGCGCGACAGCGGTGCGCCGCCCGAGACGAGGAAGCGGATGCGCCCGCCCAGCACTGCCTGGATCTTGCCGAAGACCAGGCGCGTGGCGATGGCGTTCTTGATCGAAAGGCCGAGCGGCACCGGCTCGTGCCGCTGCTTGTACTTCGACACCTGCTTGCCGACGCTGAAGGCCCAATCGAAGATCTTCTGCTTCGTCGGTGGCGAGGCCTGCCGGTTGCCGAGGATGCCGAGGTAGACCTTCTCGAGAACGCGCGGCACGGCGCACATGAACGTCGGCTTGACCTCGCCGAGGTTCTGCTTGATGTGCGCGATCGACTCGGCGAAGGCGATGCGCGAGCCCTTGGCGATGGTCACCCACTCGAGGATCTTGGCGAAGATGTGCGCCATCGGCAGGAACAAGAGCTGCTCGTCGTTTTCGTCGACGGGCAGGACGTCCTTCATCGAGTCGCACTCCCACACGATGTTCTTGTGCGTGAGCACCACGCCCTTGGGCGGACCGGTCGTTCCCGAGGTGTAGACGAACGTGAACGAGTCCTCGGCGTTGATGTCGCCCCAGCGCTTCTCGAGCTCACCCGGGTGGGCGCCGAGCCATTTCTCGCCCTCGACGCGCAGCTCGCCGAGCGACATGATCCACTGCTTGTCACCGACGGGAACGACGTCGTCCATCTTGATCTCGAGGCGCCCCTTGGCGTCGGGCTTCTCGAGCTTGGCGACCGGGTCGAAGTAGATGACCTTGACGACGCCGAGCATCTTGTCGCGATGGGCCATCAGCTTCTCGAGCTGCGCCGGATTCTCGACGAAGACGACCTTGGAGCCCGAGTCGTTGATGATGTACTCGCACTCGTGCGCGAGGTTCGATTGATAGATGGGGACGGTGACGCCGCCGGCCATCAGGATTCCGATGTCGCAGTAGAGCCACTCGGGGCGGGTGTTGGCGAGAACGCAGCTGCGCTCGCCCTTGCCGATGCCGAGGCTGAGGAGACCGCCGGCCACTTCGCGCGAGACCTTGTCCCACTCGGCCCAGGTCGACTCGCGCCACGTGCCGCTCTCCTTCCAGCGGAGAACCGGTCTGGCTGCCGATGCGCGCACGCGATCGTTGAACATCACCACGGCGTTTTGCACGCTGAGCGGTCGCTCGGCAGCCCTCGACGGCGCACTCATGCTGATCGCCGCCGCTTTCATCGTCTCCATCTTGCCTCGCCCGTTGAAGGATTGTGACCCATGCGTTGAAGTCGAATTGTTACGCCAAGAAGGGCGCCGCATCAACCGTATGGTACGATGTGCCTTCGAGCGAAATGAGCACGATCCGCTTCGCATTCCGCGCACTCGCGATTTTTGCGCTGGTGCTGTTCTCGCTAGGCCGATATTTCGTCGGCTGGCTGCTCATGTTCGTCATGTTCCAGCCAAAAGTGCAGCGTCAGGAGTGGTTCGGCCGCTGTTTCGTCGGGCTCTTTCGCGCGCTCGGGGCGACGTTCGTCAAGGTCGGCCAGATCATGTCGACGCGGCCGGATCTCTTTCCACCGCACGTCATCCACGCGCTCGAGACGCTGCAGGACAACGTGGGCCCGTTCGCCTACGCGCACGTGCAGCGCACCTTCGTCGACGAATTCGGCAAGCTCCCCGAGGAGCTGTTCGCCGAGATCTCGCCGGTGCCGATCGCGTCGGCGTCGGTGGCGCAGGTGCACAAGGCGCGCATGCACGACGGGCGCATCGTCGCCGTCAAGGTGCGGCGGCCCAAGCTCGAAGAGATCGTCGCCTTCGATCTCAAGGTGATGCGCGGGGTCGGTCACATCCTGTCGCTCTTGCCGTCGATCAAGCTCCTGGCGCCGGCCGAGAGCGTCGAGGAGTTCGGGCGCGGCATCTTGATGCAGCTCGACTTCACGATCGAGGCCAAGAACAACCGCCGCTTCGTCGAGAACTTCAAGGGCGACCGCGACGTCCTCTTCCCCGGCCTCGTCGACGAGCTGTGCTCGGAGCGGGTGCTGACGATGGAGTTCATCGACGGCACCAAGGTGCTCAACTTCCGCGACACGCCGTCGGATCCGAAGCGGCTGGCTGGGATCGGCTTCCGCGTGATGCTCAAGATGGTGTTCGAGGACGGCTTCGTGCACGCCGACCTCCATCCGGGAAACATCTTCATCACGCGCGACGATCGCGTGGCGATCCTGGATCTCGGTCTCGTCGGTGAGCTCGACGCCACCCATCGCTCGGGCTTCGCGCGCTACTTCGCCGCCTGGGCGCAGGGCGACGGGCGGACGATGGCGCGCCTCATGGCCGATATGTCACCGTCGCGGCACACCAAGAAGGGGATCCCCGACTTCGCCGGCTTCGAAGGCGCGGTCGTCGCGTTCGTGCAGAAGTACTACGGCAAGCGGCTCGGCGAGGTGCAGATCTCGCTCGTGTTCATGGACATGATGAACATCCTGCGCAAATACCGCGTGCGCGTGAACCCGACCTTCACGCTCGTCAACATCGCCATCGCGGTCACCGAGGGCATCGGCAAGCAGCTCGACCCCGACGTCGACCTGATGGCGGCCGCCCTGCCCTTCTTCGCCAAGTTCAACTTCTTCGCGCCCGAGGCGGTCGGCTGAGGCTGCGCGCGGCGGCCCTTCTGGTCGTCGCGACCCTTCTCGCGTATCACCGCGCGCTCGGCGCCAGCTTCGTCCTCGACGACTACCACTACATCCTCGAGCATCGCGAGCTGGGGCTGGCGCTCATCCCGAAGCTCTTCTGGCGCGCCTACGTCTCGGGCAACGCCGCGTTCTATCGCCCGCTGGCGACGGCAGACTTCGCGATCGATCGGTCGCTGTTCGGGCTCTCCGCGTTCGCGTTCCACGCCTCGAGCGTCCTATGGCACGCCGGCGCGACGCTGATGCTGTGGCGCCTGCTCGAGCGGGTCCTCGACCCGCGCGCGGCCTTCGTGGCGGCGCTCCTGTTCGCGCTCCATCCGCTGCACACTGAGGCGGTGACGGGCGTGGTGGCGCGCACCGAGGTGATGGCCGCCTGCTTCGTCTTCATCGGCGCGGCGCTGCATCTCGACGAGCGTCGCGCGTGGGCCTGCGTCCTGTACCTCCTGGCGCTCTGGTGCAAGGAGAGCGGCGTGGTCCTGCCGCTCGTGGCCATCTTGCTCGATGCGCACCGGCGGCCACTGCGTGCGGCGGTCGGGCGCGCCTGGCCATTCGCGGTCCCACTGGCGATCTACGCCGCGCTGCGCGTGCACGCGCTGGCCGGCGAGACGCTGCCGGCGCCGGCGGCCGGCCTCTCGCTGCCGCTGGCGATCGACGTCATCGGCCGCGACCTCGGCCTCATGGTCTGGCCGCATCCGCTGTCGGCCAGCTACGAGATCGCGCCACCGACGGCGCTGCGCGTCGGCGCGACCGTGGCGCTGCTGCTGGCGCTGGTCGTCGCCGCGCTGCGCTGGCCGCCGCTGCGCCTCGCGCTCGGCTGGTTCGCGCTGACCATCCTGCCGGTGTCGAATCTGATCGTGCACATCGGCGTCGTCATGGCCGAGCGGCTGCTCTACCTGCCGTCGGTGGCGGTCTGCATCGCCGCCGCCGCGGTCGACCGCGCCATCCACGCCCGCGTCAAACCCTCGATCGCCAACGCCGCCCTCGCGACGGTCGCGCTCAGCTTCGGCGCGCTCACCACGCTGCGCAACCTCGACTGGCAGACCCCGCTCTCACTATGGCGCGACACCGTCGCCAAGCAGCCCGCCAGCGCCCTCGCGCACGGCAACCTCGGACTGTCGTGCGCCACGGTCGGCGATCTCGACTGCGCCCGCCAGGAGCTGGAGCTCGCCGTCACCCTCGACCCGACCCGCGCCGACTACCGCACCGCCCTCGACGACCTCGACCGCGCCCGCTGACGTCACTCCCGCGGGACGCCTTCAGGGTCACACCACACGGAAGCCCCAATGCCCCCGAGGGCCTAGGCGGCACCGACGGCCCATCGCCGCCCCACCGTGAATGTCCACGCGCGCCCGCCCACATACATCGTACCGGCCGTGCGCGCCGTCACTTGCCACCGCGACTCGAAGATCAGACCTTGGCGGTTGTAGCGACGGCCCGATCGGCGGTAAAATCGTGAAGTTTCAGGAGTGGGTCTGACATCTTTGCCATGGACATGATCGGCCGCCAGCTTTCGCGTTATCGCCTGCTCCAGGAGGTGGGGCATGGCGGCATGGCCGTGGTCTACAAAGCCCAGGACACGACGCTCAACCGCGAGGTCGCCGTCAAGGTCCTCCATCCGCACCTGGCCAGCCAGGAAGAGTCGCGCGCACGTTTGCAGCGCGAGGCGCACGCCGTGGCCAAGCTGCGCCACGAGAACATCCTCGAAATCTTCGACTACTCCGGCCCCGACTCGGCGGAGAGCTACATCGTCACCGAGTTCATCCACGGGCGCACACTCAAGAACTTCCTCGTCGACAATCCGCTGCCGTTCCCCGAGGTGGCGGAGATGATCGCGTCGGAGGTGGCGCGCGCGCTCGAGCATGCGCACCAGTTCGGCGTCATCCATCGCGACGTCAAGCCCGAGAACGTCATGATTCGCGACGACGGGCTCGTCAAGCTGACCGACTTCGGCATCGCGCAGATCATCGACAAGGAGCGCATGACGGTGACCGGGCAGCTGCTCGGCTCACCGGCGTACATGGCGCCCGAGCACGTCGAGGGGCGGCCGCTCGACTTTCGTACCGACGTGTTCGCCGTCGGCATCCTCACCTATCAGCTGGCGACGGGGCAGCTGCCCTTCCGCGGCAAGAACCCCCACGAGGTGCTCAAGAAGATCGCCGAGTGCCGCTACGCGCCGGCCGACAGCGTCAACGGCCTCGTCGGCAAACGGCTCAATCGGGTGATCGACACCGCCCTGGCCAAGGAGCCCGACGACCGCTTCTCCGACGTGGCCGACCTCCGCCAGGAGCTGGTCGAAGATCTCGCCGACGCCGGCATCGACGATCCGCGCAAAGAGCTCGGCTACTTCTTCGCCGATCCCAAGGCGTGGGTGCGCGCCTACCGGCCACGGCTGGTGACGGCCCTGACGCACAAGGGGCGCGAGCTGGCGGCGGCGGGACGCATGGCGGCGGCGCTCGAGCTGTGGGGCCGCGCGCTGGCGCACGACCCGAAGTCGACCGAGCTGCGCACGCTCGTCGACGGCGTGGCCGCGCATCGCCGACGCGCGACGCTGGCGCGCCGAAGCGTGCTGGCGGCGGCGGCTCTTCTCGTCGCCGGCGCCGGCAGCGTCGGCGTGCGCCACTATCTGCGCACCCGACCGCATCCGCACCCGACGACGGTCGCGACGCCGACGGTGACGAACCCAGGCGTGGCGCGCCACGTCGGGCCACCACCGCCGCTGCCGATCGCCCCGAAGGTGGTCATCGCGCCGCCGGTACAGAAGCGCCCGCCGCGCGAGAAGAGCCCGCCGGTGGCGGCGCCCGCCGAGGGGCCGGTGCGCAGCTACGAGCTGGCCCCGACGCCCAAGGCCGTGACCGTGTTTCTCGACGGCAAGCGCATGGGCGACTACGGCCCGCAGCTGGCGACGTTGCAGGTGCCGGGCGGCCGGCACACCGTGCGCTTCGAGTCGCCCTACTGCTTCCCGAAGGAGCTCGACATCGAAGACAACGAGCCGTCGGGCCGCCTCGCCGCGCGGCTCCATTGGAAGCCGGCGCGGCTGACGATCAAGACCGAGCCCGACACGGCCGACGTCATGGTCGACGGCAGCATCCTGCGCTCGGGCCAGCAGATCGACGTCACCATCCCCGAGCTCAGCGACGGCAAGAAGACGGTCAGGGTCAAGGTCTCGGCAGCCGGTCACGCCTCGCAGACGCTGGCGGTCGAGCTGCGCGCCAACGATCAGCGGGTGCAGACCGTGGCGCTCACTCCCTCGATCGCCGACGTGCCGTCGCCGCAATGAGCACCGTCGCAGTGAGACGCCGCGTCGGCAGCTGCATCCTCGCGGCCCTTCTGGTCGTCGCGCTCGTCGAGCCGGCGGCGTCGGCCAATCCCTCGCGCAACGTCAAGGCTTCGCTCGATCAGGGGCGCACCGCCTACGACCGCGGCGACTACAGCCGCGCCATCGACACCATCCGCCCGCTCCTGTACCCGTCCATCGAGCTCGGTACCGAGGACGAGGTGGTGACCGCGCATCGGCTGCTCGCGCTCTCCTACTTCTTCGTCAATAAGCCGAAGGAGGCGGAGCAGGAGGTGACCTCGCTCTTGGCGCTCCGCCCCGGCTTCGAGCTGGACCCGATCGTCGACCCGCCCGTCGCGGTGCGCTTCTTCGACGACGTGCGCCGCCGCCAGCTCGATCGCGTCAACGCGCTCAAGCAGCGCGAAAAAGAAGAGGTCGAGCGCGATCGCATCCGCGAGGAGCGCCGCTCCGCCGAAGCCAAGGCCAAGGCCGAGCGCATCTACGTCGACCGCGTCGTCGAGCGCCATTCGCGCCTGGTCGCGCTCCTGCCGTTTGGCGCGGGGCAGGCGCAGAACGGCCACAACAGGAAGGCGATCGCCTTTGGCGTGGGCGAGGCCATCCTCGGCGCCGCGTCGCTAGCGGCCTACCTGGCCATCGACTACACCTACCCCGTCGATCCCACGTCGCTGCATCGCCAATTCAAGCCCGAGGACAAGAACACGGCCACCGCGCTCATCACCCTGCAGATCGCCGCCGGCGCCGCCTTCTGGGCGACGGTGTTGTGGGGGATCCTCGACGCGCAGCTCTACTTCAAGCGCGAGGTCGTGCGCGACACGCGCGAGCGCAGCACCCCGCCGCCGAAACGCGGGAAGCTTTCCATCATTCCGGCGCCCGGTGGCGTCGGCCTAGCGGGGACATTCTGATGCCGAGCCTACGCGTGACGCTGCCTGGAAAAGGGCCGAAGGTCTACCACCTCTACAAGAAGATCACGTCGATCGGCAGCGGCGAAGAGAACGACATCAGCCTGCCCGATCCGCTGCTGGCCGACACGCACGCGCACATCCACTTCGACGGGCGCGACTTCAACATCACGTCGATCGACAAGCACGGCGATCTGCACGTCAACGGCAAGAAGCGCAAGAAGCATCGGATGATCCATCAGGACACGCTCAAGATCGGCGCCACCGATCTGACGTTCAGCCTCTACGACGAGCCGCCCACCGACGAGGAAGCGGCCAAGACGATGGAGGCGCTCAACTCCTATCGCAAGCTGTTCGAGTTCTCCGAGCGGCTGCTCCTCAACTACGATCTCACCGAGCTCCTCGACGCGCTCATGGACGCGGTCGTCGCCATCACCAACGCCGACAAGGGCTTCCTCATCCTACTCGAGGGCAACGAGCTGCGCGTCAAGGTCGCGCGCAACCTGAAGCGCGAGAACCTCGCCGATGCGCTGCAGCAGCTCTCCGACTCGATCGTCGAGAAGGTGATCAAGACCAAGAAAGCGGTCATCGTCTCCGACGCGCTCCACGATCAAGAGTTCTCGAACGCGATGAGCGTCATGTCGCTCAAGCTGTCGTCGGTGATGTGCGTTCCCTTGCTCGAGCGCGGCAACCTCCTCGGCGCGATCTACGTCGGCAACGACTCGGTCGCCCAGCTCTTCGACGAGTCGCACCTCGAGGTGCTCACCATCTTCGCCGCCCAGGCGTCGCTCATCATCCGCAACGCGCTGCTCGTCAATGAGCTCAAGCTCGATAACAAGCTCTTGTCGGAACAGATCGAGGCGATGCGCTTCGGCGACATCATCGGCTCGTGCGCGGCGATGCAAGAGGTGTTCAAGAAGGTGCAGAAGGTGGCGACGACCGACATCTCGGTCCTCATCACCGGCGAGACCGGCACCGGCAAGGAGCTCATCGCGCGCGAGCTGCACCGTCGCTCCGGGCGCGCCAAGGGCCCCTTCGTCACCATCAACTGCGGCGCCATCCCCGAGAACCTGCTCGAGTCGGAGCTGTTCGGTCACGTCAAGGGCGCCTTCACCGGCGCCGTCGCCACCAAGCCGGGCAAGTTCCACAGCGCCGATCGCGGCACCATCTTCCTCGACGAGATCGGCGAGATGCCGCTCAACCTGCAGGTCAAGCTCCTGCGGGTCCTGCAGGAGAAGGTGGTCGTGCGCGTCGGCGAGAATCGCCCCGAGCCGGTCGACATCCGCGTCCTCACCGCGACGAATCGCACGCTCGAGGAGGAGATCAAGCACAACCGCTTTCGCGAAGATCTCTACTACCGGCTCAACGTCGTGAACATCCACCTGCCGCCCTTGCGCGACCGCGGCGAGGACGTGATGGTCATCGCGAAGTATCTCCTGCATCGCTACTCGGCCGAGTTCGGCGGCCTGGTCAAGGGGCTCTCGCCCAACGCGGTCATCGCCATTCGCAAGTTCGGCTGGCCGGGCAACATCCGCCAGCTCGAGAATCACATCAAGAAGGCGTGCGTGCTCGCCGACAAGGCGCTGCTCGGCCCCGAGGACATGGGGCTCACCGCCGACGTGCTGCCGGCAATTTTGCCGCTCGCCGACGCCAAGGATAAATTTCAGCGCGAGTACATCAACCAGGTTCTCGAGCTGAACAACGGCAATCGCACCAAGACCGCGCGCGACCTCGGCGTCGATCCGCGCACGATCTTTCGCCACCTCGAAAAAGAAGACGACGGCTCGGGAAGCAGCGATGCCGGCGAAGAGGAGCCGCCGCTTGCGTAGCCCTAGGACAGCGATGTCGCAGTGCCCAGGAATGGAGCGCTGCCAATACCTTGATTAGACTAGGCTTACATAGGGGTCGACGGCTGGCACGCGGGCTGCTCCGCAGGGTGCCTGGACTGCTCATGAACTCCGCCCTCTATGGTCTCGTGGTCTACGGCGTCGGCTGCGTCATCCCGACGCCGCTCGACCAGACCCAACAGACGCCGAACTATTCGCCGGTGTTCGTGACGTCGCAGGTGCAGCCGCGCTTCGGGCCGCTCGGGCCGCTGTCGCAGAGCCAGCTTCTGTCGATCACGATGGTCGCCAGCGACGCCAACCTCGACGACACGTTGCAGGCGCGCCTCTTCGAGCTGATCAACGGGACGTTGGTGGCGACGGGACAAACGACGACGCTCAATCCGATCGTCCCGGCCGGAGACGATGCCACGCTGCGGCTCGGCGGCTTCGAGTTGGCCTTGTGCGCGGGCAAAGCGCCGGCCAGCATCCACTACATCTACGCCGTGGTGGCCGATCGCGGCTTCCAGTCACCGACCTCTTCGGTGGTGAGCGGCAACGGCCTGTCCGACACGAACCACTGGGAGCTCTCATGCATGTAAGAACGCATGTCGCGCTCCTCGCCGTGTCGGCGCTCTTCGGGCTCGCCGCCGGCGGCTGCACCGACGGAACGCCGGGCGCGGTGGTGAGCTGCATGCCTCCGGAGTGCCCGACCGATACGACGCTGCGGCTGGTCGCCGAAGTGGACCCGCCCAACGACTCGACGTGGGTGCGGCAGGAGTTTGCCAGCCTCACGCTCGACACGCAGACCGGGCTGTTCGCGCTGACGCTCGATGCGCAGGTGACGCTGTCGGGCACGGTTCGCGTCGGCAAGGGCACCGGCTCGCAGACCATCCCAGCGACGGTGGTGGCGACGCGACCGTCGCGCATCGCGGGGCGGCCGGATGTCTACTACCAGGCCACGGTCAACCCGATCACCGGCGAGTTCGCGCTGGTGGTGCCGCGCAGCCTGCCCGGCGAGCAGTACGCGGTGCGGGTCACGGCGATAAACTCGTCGCTGGTGCCGCCCAAGCAGCTCATGGTCACCGCCGACGGCGATCAGGACGTCGACCTGCGCTTCGACGATCCGCTCACCCTGCCCGAGATTCGCGGCGCGCTGCTCGATTCGCTCGGGCAGCCCGTCCCGGGCGTGCAGGTGCAGGCGATCGATACGACGACGCTGGCGGCGCTGTCGACCACCACCACCACCGACGACCAGGGCGCCTATTCGGTGCGGCTGGTGCCGAATCCGCCGGCGACGGTGCGCGTCGTGGCGACGCCGACCCTGCCCGCGGCGCAGCTGCCGTCGCTGACGCTCGATCTGTCGACGGCGAAGCTGAGCCCGACCAACTCGATGACGGCGAACCTGCACGTTCCGCCGCTGGCGGCGCCGGCGCACATCACGTTCAAGGTCGTCGGCATGGGTACGAGTGGCGCCGAGATCGTCGAGAAGGCGGCCACCTGCGTCTTCACCGCCGACGTCAGCGACCCCAACGCCACCGATGGGGTCAAGGCGAGCTATCGCGCGACTGCGATGACCGATCTCCTCGGGCAGGTCGACGTCGCGCTGATCCCGATGGCGAGCGGCAATCGCACCTACGCGGTCATCGTGTCGCCCGACTCGCAGTCGGATCTGTCGGCGACGGCGACCACGGTCTCGATCGCTCCCGGCATGGGCTACGGCAAGGACATCGTGCTGCCGCTCCGGCCGCAGGTCTCGGGGCAGGTGCTCGATCCGCAGGGCAAGCCGCTGTCGAAGCTGATGGTGGTGCCGGGCGCGTCGACGGTGGCGCAGTCGCTCGGGCCCAACATGACGCTCGGCATCGCGGTGACCCCGCGCCAGACGGTCGCCGACGGCGACGGCCGCTTTGCGCTGCGGCTCGACCGCGGCGTTTGGGACATCGGGCTCATCCCGCCCGCCGATTCGATGCTGCCGCGCCTGTGGCTGACCAACGCGGTGCTCGATGCCGACGTCGACGTCGGTCCCGTGATGCTGCCGCGAGGCGTGATGGTGCACGGCGTGGTGCACGACCCGCGCGGCGTGGCGCTGCCGCTGGCCAACGTGCGGCTCTACACGATCAACGAGCTCAACGCCGGCTGCTCGAGCGGCGACAGCAACTGCCTGGTACCGCCGCGGCTGCGCGCCGAAGGCTCGAGCGGCGCCGACGGCGTCCTCTCGCTCATCTTGCCGTCCCAGCCCAAGTAAGCGCCCCCTCAATCGTGACGGTCGATGCTCCGTTTGACAGATCAGGGATCGTCGGCTACCTTTTGTTCAGCATTCGTGCCGGCTTGTCCCTTTGCCACGTCGAGAAAAACCAAAACCGGAATTCAGACGGTATCGTCAAGGTCTACAGATCGCGACGTTCGGCACGACTGCGATCATCATCACCTGGCTGCTCGCCTCCGTCGCACACAGCTTGTTCGCCCACCCCGCGGTGCGAACGAGTGCGACGTTTTCGGGGCGCGTCGATGACATCGATGCGCTCCTCGACTGCCAGGCGGACGTCGAATCGCTCTTCGACGGACTCAACCGGAAGCTCTTCGACCTCCAGGCGCTCGGCGCGCGCTACGAAATTCAGCAAGCCGAGCAATGGGAGGCCTTTTCCAAGAGCTGGCTGCGCCACCGACGAGAAGTTGGTGCGCGTTGCCGATTCGACGAGTTGAAAGGACACGGGCTCGGAGCGGCGTACGACCACCTGGCGGTGGTCTACGACGAGCTAGAAGAGGCGCAGCGCGCATATGCGGTGCTCCTCTACAATTACATCGATCACCACGCATCGCGCGTCGACGACATTCGGCACGCGCTCGAGACGTCGCGCAAGACGTTCGAGCTAAAGCGTGCCGCGCGGGACGGCGGCAAGGCGGGACGCGAGTGATCACAGTGGCATTTGGAGATTTGAATGAATACGGAAGTCGAGTCCGGGACCGTCGAGCCGACGGTGCCGGCGCAGGGCGCGCCCGCGGCGCAGCCCGAGCAGCAAGCAACAGAGCAGTCTGACAACGCAGTCGTCGTCGCTCCGACCGAGCCGCAAACGTGGGAAGAGCTCGGCATCAAGCCCGAGCTCAAGGCCACGCTGCTCGAGATGGGCTTCGCGATGCCGATGGCGGTGCAGCGTGCCGTCTTCCCGCGCATGATGGCGGGCAAGGACGTGATGGTGCAGTCGCGCACCGGATCGGGCAAGACAGCGGCGTTCGGCATCCCGTTCGCCCAGGGCCTGCTCGATAGCGAGAAGAAGGAAGTGCAGGCGCTCTGCCTGGCCCCGACGCGCGAGTTGGCGCTGCAGGTCGGTAAAGAGTGCGAGCGCATCGCCGCCAACAAGCTGCACGTCATCCCCGTCTACGGCGGGGCGCCGATGGGCAAGCAGATCGAGCAGCTCAACGCCGGGGCGCAGGTCGTCGCCGGTACGCCGGGGCGGGTGCTCGATCACCTCCGCCGCGGCACCTTGAACCTCGACGGGCTCAAGGTGCTGGTGCTCGACGAGGCCGACGAGATGCTGTCGATGGGCTTCCTCGAGGAGATCACCGAGATCATCAAGCGCTGCCCGAAGGAGCGTCAGACCGTGCTGTTCTCGGCGACGATCCCCGAGGACATCGAGCGCATCGCGTCGCGCTACATGCACACGCCCGAGAAGATCCAGCTCTCGGCCGACTTCATCGGCGTGCACGAGATCAAGCACACCTATTACATGGTGAGCGGCATGGGGCGCGCGCGCGACCTCGTGCGCGTGCTCGACGTCGAGAAGCCCGACAGCGCCATCATCTTCTGCAACACGCGCGAGGACACGGCGCTGGTCGCCGAGTTCCTGCGCAAGAGCGGAATGGACGCCGAGGCGATCTCCAGCGATCTGACGCAGAAGGATCGCGAGCGCGTCATGAATCGCATGAAGGACAAGAACCTTCACTATCTCGTGGCGACGGACATCGCGGCGCGCGGGATCGACATCTCGAACCTGTCGCACGTCATCAACTACACGTTCCCCGAGTCGGCCGAGGTCTACGTGCACCGCACCGGTCGCACGGGGCGCGCGGGCAACTCGGGCGTGGCGATTTCGCTCATCTCGCCGCGCGAGCTCGGCAACTTCTACATGCTGAAGCTGACGTACAAGATCAAGCCGGAAGAGCGCACCTTGCCGTCGGACGAGCAGTACAAGACGGCCAAGGAAGCGGAGCGCGTCGACGAGCTCAAGAAGAAGGTCGGCACGCGCGAGCCGGGCGAGAGCTGGCGGCAGCTGGCCAAGCGCGTCTGGGCGTCGGACGAGGGCGAGCGGCTGGTGGCGGTGTTGATCGAGGATCGCATGAGCGGCAAGCCGGCCGAAGGGCCGCGCGTGTTGTCGCGTGGCGATGCCACGAGCATGCCGCAATCGCCGCGCAGCGAGTCGCCGCGTAGCGAGTCGCCGCGTAGCGAGTCGCCGCGGGCGGAGTCGCGTTCGGAGCCGCCGCACGCGGATTCGACGCGCGCCTCTTCACCGCGTTCGGAGGCGCCGCGTGCGGCGTCGCCGGAGCTGGAGCCGGTTCCGTCGGCGGGACCGACGGGCGGCTTCTCTTCGCCGCCGCCGGCGCAGAAGGCTGCGCGCGCCGAGGGTGCCGAGGGCGCCGAGGGTGCCAAGAGTGATCGGCCCGAGGGCGAGAAGCCGCAGCGTCGCCGTCGCGGGCGTCGCGGAGGCGGTACCGGTGGCGAGCGCGGTCGTCGTGATGCGGTCGCCGACCCCAAGCAGCCGCGTCGCATCGCCGAGACGATCGAAGCCACCGACGGCAAGGAGTTCTGGGAGGCGTGGGTCGACTCCAAGTCGGACGCGCCCGAAGGCGCAGCCGAAGCGTCGGCGGCGCCGGCGTCGGAGTCGAAGCCGCGCGAGGGTCGTGCGCCGCGTGAAGCGCGCGCGCCACGTGAAGCGCGCGCACCTCGCGAGCCGCGTGCGCCGCGTGAAGGCGGCGCCCCCCGCGAGGGTGGCGAACCGGCCGAGGGAGCTTCGGCCGAGGGGTCGGAGCCGCGCGAACCGCGCGAGGGCCGTCGCCAGCGGCGCGAGCGCGAGGAAGAGCCGTTGCCCGAGGGGCACGTGCGCCTGTACCTGAACCTCGGTCGCCGTGACGGGGCCAAGGAGCCGGAGATCGAGCAGCTGTTGCGCGATCGCGGGCTCGAGGTGCCGACGCTGCAGCTGCGCAACTCGCACACCTACCTCATCGTCACCGAAGAGCGCGCCGACAGCGTCACGGCCGCCCTCAGCGGCGGCAAGTTCGGCGAGCGCGACGTGCTGTGCGAGCGCGCCCGTAAGTAACCGCGCCGCCCGCCCCGCTACCAACCCAAACGAATGAAATCCGCTCCCGCCCCGGCGATCAGCCGGTGGCGGCGAGCATTCCGCAGGCGGCGTTGACGTCCTTGCCGCCCGAGTAGCGGCGTACGATCGGCGCGCCCAGCGGCTGCAGCGCATCGATGAAGGCGCGGCGCTCGGCGTCGGACGGCGGCGTGAAGCGGCCGGTGGCGTCGTTGACGTCGATCAAGTTGATGCGGACGGGGATGCCGCGAAGGAGCTCGACGAGCGCGGCGGCGTCGTCGGCGCCGCAGTTCACGCCGGCGATGGCCACGTACTCCAGCGTCACCCGCTGGCGCGTGACCGCGGCATGCTCGCGCGCGGCGTCGATCAGCTCCTCGATGGGCCAGGTCTTCTCGGCGGCCGGCATGAGTGAGCGCCGGCGCGCGCGCGTGGCGGCGGTGAGCGAGATGGCCAGGCGATAGGGATGGCGCTCGTCGGTGAAGCGGCGGATGGCCGGCACCACGCCCGAGGTGGAGATGGTGATGGCGCGGCCGCTGATGGCGCCGCCCGACGGGTCGGCGAAGATGCGCGCGGCGCGGATGACGTTGTCGTAGTTCAAGAACGGCTCGCCCATGCCCATGAAGACGACGCCGCGGATGGGGCGGTCGGCCTCGTCGCGCACGATGCGCAGCTGCTCGACGATCTCCCACGTCTCGAGGTTGCGCGTAAAGCCGAGGCGGCCGGTCGCACAGAAGACACAGTCGAGCGGGCAGCCCGCCTGTGACGAGAGGCAGAGCGTGTACTTGTCGTCGAAGATGGGGATGCGCACCGCCTCGACGAGGGCCCCGTCGGCCAGCTTGAACAGGTACTTCATGAAGTTGTCGGCCGGATCGCGCCGGCGGTCGACCACCTCGAGCGTGGGCGTATCCAATAGCTCCGCTGCACGCGCCAGCTTTACCTTCGCCATGTGTTTCACGTCCCAATGGCGACGTCCGTGCTGCACGTGATGCGCGAAGATGCGGCGCGACTCGACGGCGGAGAGGCCGTGCGGCGCCAACAGCTCGGTCAGCTCAGCCGGCGTCATATCATGCAAAACTCGTTTCAATTGAATTGCTCGAAATAGCGTAAGAAGTTTTCACCCAGGAGCTTCTTCAAGCGGCGCTCGCCGAAGCCGCGCTTCCAGAGGATCTGGGTGATGCGCGGCAGATCGCGCACGTCACGCATGCCGCGCGGCAAGGGTACGAAGCCGTCGAAGTCGGAGCCGAGCGCGACCGCGTCCTCGCCCGCCACCTCGACGACGTGCTCCAGATGGTCGCAGATGGTCTCGACGGTCGATTCGAAGAGGCCGGCCAGGAAGTTGGCGGCGAAGATGATGCCCACCACTCCGCCCTGCTTGCCGACGGCGCGCAGCTGCTCGTCGTCGAGGTTGCGCGGATGGTTCTTGAGCGCCTCGCAGCCGGAGTGCGACGAGAAGACCGGGGTCTTCGAGGCGTCGAGGAGATCCCAGAAGGTGCGCTTCGAGGCGTGGCTGACGTCGACCATGATGCCGAGCCGGTTGCACTCGCCGATGATCTCGCGCCCGATCGTCGACAGCCCGCCGCCGTTCTTCTTGTCGAACGAGCTGACGCCCGCCTTGTTGGTCTTGTTCCAGCAGATGCCGAAGAAGCGCACGCCCGCGTCGGCCAGCTTCTGCAGCGCCGTCGCGTCGTCCTCGACGGCGAGCGCGCCCTCGATGCCGAGGAAGAGCGCGATGCGACCGGACGCCTTGGCGGCGCGCAGGTCGGCCGCGCTGCGCGCGCGCATGAGCTCGGGGTGCTTGTCGAAGAGGCGATCGAACTCCTCGAGCTGCTTCCAGAAGCGTCGCCGCGCCATGAGGCCCATGCCGGCGAAGAGGAGGCAGCCGAGGGCGTCGACGCCGCCCTCCTTGAGCTTGGGCACGTCGATGTCGAACGCCAGCGGGTTGTAGATCGCCTGCGCGCCATGACGCTTGCCGAGGTCGCCGCCGCGCAGCACCAGCTTGGTCAGGAGATCATTGTGCAGATCGACGACGAACGCTTCGCGATGGAACCGCAAGACCTCATCTTCGACTTCGACGGCCGCTCCGTACATCGCCGCGCAGTATAGCCTCGAAAACCGCGCCAGGAGGGAGCCGCTGGTCGGGACCCTAGTTGGCGAAGGGATCCTTGAGATCGCGGAGCTTACCGGCGGGCTTGGGCGTGGCAGGCTCGCCCTTCGGCGCCGCCGGCTCCGGCCTGGCGGCCGCCGGGGCGGTCGACTTCACGCTCGGGTGCGGCGACGCCGTGTGGGTCTTGGCCGGCACCATGTCGAACACGTAGTCGTGATCCTTGTCGGCGGTGACCTTGAGGATCTGGTCCTTGAAGCCCTTCTTCTTGAGCGTCAGCTCGACGACCGTCGGCCCCACCGGCAACACGACATTGAACGGCGTCAGCCCCAGCCGCTCGGGTCCGCGGAACACCTCGGCGCCCGCGGGGTTGGTGTTGATCGCCTGCGTGAACTCGGTCGGCTTGGCCGGCTCGACGGGCTTGACCGGCTCGACGGGCTTGGCCGGCTCGATTGGCGCGGTCGCCACCGGCGCGGTCACGACCGGCGGCTTCTTCTGCGTCAGCACCACCGCCGCGCCACCACCGGCCAGCAGGAGCGCCGCGGCGCCCGCGAACAAGAGGGCCCGGTTCCGCTTCGGCGGCTCGACGGTCGCGCCGCCCGCCTGCGCCGTCGCGCCAGCCTGCGCCGCACGCGACTGAGTGTTGCCGGCGACGCGCATCGGCCCCGAGGTCTCGCGTCCGGGCACGCCCGACGGCTCGTTGCCCCACGCCGACGACAGGTCGCCACCGGCGCACGCTTCGAGCGCGACGGCCACCTCCTTCATGGTCTGGTAGCGCTGGTCGCGATCCTTGGCGAGCGCCTTCAAGCAGACCGCCTCGACGTCGGGCGGAATGTGCGCCGCCGGATTGCGCTGCGACGGCGGCTCGGGATTCTCGAACATGTGCTTGGTCAACACGCCCATGAACGTCTCGGCGTGGAACGGCACGTCGCCGGTCAACATCTCGTACAAGATGCAGCCGGCCGCGTAGATGTCGACGCGATGGTCGGGCTTGTCGCCGCGCGCCTGCTCGGGCGACATGTACTCGGGCGTGCCGAAGATCATGCCGGTGCGCGTCAGCCGCGACGAGCCCTCGTCGAGGGCCGACATCTTGGCGATGCCGAAGTCGAGCACCTTGGCGAAGTCGGCGCGCCCCTCACGCGTGATGAGGTAGACGTTCTCCGGCTTCATGTCGCGATGGATGATGCCCTTGGCGTGCGCCGCGCCGAGCGCACGACAGATCTGATTCATGATGATCTTGGCCCGCGGAAACGGCATGGCGCCGCCGGTCTTGATGTGGCCGGCCAGGTCCATGCCGTCGAGGAACTCCATCGCGAAGAAGACGGAGCCCGACGCGGTCTCGCCGAAGTCGGTGATGTCGACGATGTTCTCGTGGCCGATGCGCGAGGCCGCCTTGGCCTCTTGCATGAAGCGCGCGACCAGGTCCGCCTTGCGCGCGAAGTCTTCGCTCAACACCTTGAGCGCGACCCGCTTCTCGATGAACACGTGCTCCGCGAGGTAGACGACGCCCATGCCGCCTTCGCCGAGCTTGCTGATGACCTTGTAGCGCTCGGCGATGGTGCTGCCGATGTAGGGGTCGCTATGCGCGGGCGGCGCGTCCGGCGTGGCCGCTTCGGCGAGCGGCGGATTGGTCGCCGGCCTCGCGACGGCCGCCTGGGCGGCGGTGATCGGACGCGCGACCATGCCGGGCGCCGCCATCGTGTCGGAGAAGCGCGGCTGCGCCGGGCTGGGCGTGATGCGCGGCGTGGCACCCGTGGCGATGACGCGCGGGCCCGTGGGTGCCGGCGGCGGCTGCGACGAACCCTGTACGCGCGGTTGCGTGCCGCCGGGAATCTTTGGGGGTTGAGGATTCGATTTCGGGGTTTCTTCGTTCGCCACTTGTCCGCAGCCCCAGGCTAATGCCACTCCAGAGGAGTAGCAGTCCGAGCGTACCATATGGTTGATGGAAGTCCCATTCCAAAGGTTCTACCCGTGCGACGCCACACGCCTTCCCTCCTTGGAAAGCGGGTTGGAAAGCGGGCCAGAGATGTCGCGCTATTCGAAGGGGTTTCGCAGGTCCGACACGTGATGTGACGCCGGTGCGGCCGGTTGCGCTGCTTGAGTCCGCGGCTGCGGCCGTGTAGTCCGAACCGCTACCTTGTCCCTCTTCGGCTGCAGCATCACCTCGAGCGACTGATCGCGGTCGAGGGCGACCGTGCGGGTCACGTCTTTGTGGCCCGCCAGCCGCACCGTGAAGGTGACCGGCTCACCGCTGCGCGTGCGCTTGACGTCGATGGGCGCAGTGCCGACCAGCTCGCTGCCCAGGTACACCTCCGCCCCCGGTGGGATGGTCGAGACCTGCACCTGCACCTCGGCGCTGGCCACCGTCGGCTTGACGGCCGCGGGCGGCTGCCCGGCTGGCTGCTCGACGGGCGCCGGTGGCGTGACCGTCGCGCCGACGACGGGCGGCGTCTTGGCGCGCGGCCGCGTCAGCTGCGTCACCGCGACGGTGCCGAGCACCAACAGCGCCGCGGCGCCCACGACGACGCCGACGTAGCGCGGCGTCCGATTGCGCGGCAGCTCGTCGAGCGTGTCGGTCGGCGCCGCCGCCCGCGCCTGCGCGCTGTCGACGGGCAGCACGGTCCGCACCGACGTCGCGCCCGCCTCGAGGCTCTGCTGCGCGACCTCGAATCCGGCGATGAGCTGCCTCATGTCGGCGTAGCGATCGTCGGGCTTCTTCTGCAGCATCTTGAGAACGATCTTCTCGACGATGTCCGGGATCTGCAGATCGGGACGGAACTTCGAGGGCGGCACGACCGCCTCGAAGACGTGCTTGGTGAGCGTCTTGGGCGCGTTCTCGGCCTTGAACGGCACGTCGCCGGTCAGCATCTCGTACAAGATGCAGCCGAGCGCGTATTGGTCGACGCGATGATCGGTCTCCTGCCCCGTGGCCTGCTCGGGCGACATGTACTCGGGCGTGCCGAGCACCATGCCGATCGCCGTGAGCCGCTTGCCCGCCTTGACGTCCTTGGCGATGCCGAAGTCGACGATCTTGACGGTGTCGACCTCGCCGTCTTTTTCGAGGACGAAGATGTTCTCGGGCTTCAAGTCGCGATGGATGATCGACTTCTGATGCGCGGCGTACAGCCCGCGCGCGACCTCGCTGCAGATGTTGAGCGAGCGCAGCGCCGGCAGCGTCTTGAGCTCGTGAACCAGGCGCCCCAGCGTCGGTCCGTCGAGATACTCCATGACGAAGTAGGCGTTGCCGGCGGGCAGGATCCCGAAGTCGGTGATGTCGACGATGTTCTGGTGGCCGATCTTCGACGCCGCCTTGGCCTCGATGATGAACCGCTGCGCCGAGGCCTCGTCGGCGGCCGCTTCTTTGCGCAGCACCTTGATGGCGACGCGCTTGTCGATGATGGCGTGACGCGCGGCGTACACGAAGCCCATGCCGCCTTCGCCGAGGAGCGCCTCGATGATGTAGCGCCCGTCGATGGTGGTGCCGATGAGCGGATCGTACATCCGCCTGGTGTCACCGGGTGGCGGCGGCAACTTCGATCCGTCGCGCGGGCAGAACTCGACCGCGTCGGGATAGTTGACGCTGCACGAGTTGCAGGTCTTCACGGTCGCAGATTATATCACGCGGATCCGCTACAGGTACTGGATCGCGCGCAGCATGGCCGAGCAGGAGTGCTGCACGAAGTCGACGCGGATGTAACGCTTGACGTCGCTCATCAGGAAGCCGCCGCGCGCCGACTCGGGATTGGCCATCAAGTAGGCGCTGTCGTCGTGGATTTGGTGATCGAGCAAGAACTGCATGCCGAGGCGGATCTGCTCGAGCGTGGCGCGACCTTCGTCACTGCCGGCGGTGCCGCGCCGCAGCATCATGGCATAGCTGGAGACCGTCGTCTCCGAGCGGCT
>JAQBQH010000217.1 GCA_028287105.1 Myxococcales bacterium | reverse complement strand
AGCTCTGCTTGATCTCGGCGACCTCGATGCGCTCGATCTGCTTGAGCCGGCTCTGCGCCTGCTTGGCCTTGCTCGCCTTGGCGCCGAAGCGCTCCACGAACGCGCGCTTGTCGGCGATGGTCTGCTCGGCGCGCTCGATCTCGCCCTCCTTCTGCGTCCGAATCGCCTCTTTCTGCTGCAGGAACGCCGAATAGTTGCCGGTGTACGGAAGGATCGTCTCGTAGTCGACGTCGAGGATATGGGTGGCGACGTTGTCGAGAAAGCGCTGGTCGTGAGAGATCACCAGCGCGACGCCGCGATAGTCGGCGAGAAACTTCTCGAGCCAGCGGATCGACAGGATGTCGAGGTGATTGGTCGGCTCGTCGAGCAGCAACGCGTCGGGCCCACCCACCAGGACCTGCGCGAGCAGCACGCGCAGCTTGAAGCCGCCCGACAACGTCGCCAGCGGCTGCCGATGCTGCTCGATCGGAATGCCGAGCCCCTCGAGCACAATGGTCGCGCGCGCCTCCAGGGTATAGCCGTCGAAGTGAGCGAGAATGTCCTCGAGATCGGCGAGCCGGCCGGGATCGCCCTCGCCGTGGTCGACGATGCGCGCGCGCTCCTGCAGCGCCTCCCATACCTTGGCTTCGCCCATCATCGCCAGGTCGCCGATGATCTTGCTGTCGTCGAGGAAGCGATCCTGCCTGAGGACGCCGACGCGCGCCGTGGGCGCGATGACGAAGCTGCCCTCGGACGGGCTCTCGTCGCCCGCTAGAATCCGGAGAAACGTGGTCTTGCCCGACCCGTTGGCGCCCACCAGCCCATAGCGCGCGCCCGCGTTGAGCTGCAGCGAGACGCCCTCGAACAGCGTGCGTCCGCCGAAAGACTTGCCGAGCTTCGAGATGCTGATCATCGATCCAGGCTCTTTGTAGCCGACCGCGGGTGGTCACGGCGGAAAACTTGCCGCGCAGATCACCGGGCGACGGCGCGCTCCGTGTTAAAACCTCCGCATGAACCGTGCGAAACGCTCGCTGCCCGTCGCCCCTCTCGTTCTTCTCGTCGCTGCCGCTGCGTTCGGGCAGGAGCGCGCGCCGGCGCCGCCGGCCCCTCCCGTCGCTGCGCGGCGTGCGCACTCCGCCACCATCCACGGCAAGGAGCGCGCGGACGACTATTACTGGCTGCGCGACAAGAAGTCGCCCGAGGTCCTCTCGTATCTCCGCGCCGAGGCCGAGTACGCCGATGCGATGCTGGCGCCGACCCGGCCGCTCCAGGATCGGCTCTACGCCGAGATGCTCAGCCACATCCAGGAGGACGACGTGACGCCGCCCTATCGCGATGGCGCGTTCGAGTATTACGCGCGCACCAACAAGGGCAAGCAGTACGCGACCTGGTGCCGCAAGCGCGCGGCCGACGGCCCCGAGGAGGTGCTGCTCGATCTCAACGCGCTCGCCGTCGGGCACAAGTTCATCTCCCGCGGCGCAATGCATCCGAGCGACGACGGCACCCTGCTCGCCTACTCCACCGACGTCACCGGCTTTCGCGAGTACACGCTCTACATCAAGGATCTGGCGAAGGGCGCGCTTCTGCCCGAGCAGGTCGACAAGGTCGAGACCTTCGCCTGGGCCGCCGACGGCAAGACGCTCTTCTATGTCACCGAGGACGCGGCCAAGCGCGGCAATCGGCTCTGGCGTCACCGCCTCGGCCAGCCCGTGGCCAAGGACGCCCTCGTCTACGAAGAGAAGGACGAGCGCTTCCGCGTCCGCGTGCAGCGCACCCGCTCGCGCAACCTGCTCACGCTCGTGTCGGCGAGCCACACCGCCTCGGAGGTGCGCTTCGTCGAGGCGACCAAACCGACCGCCCCGTGGCGCCTCATCGCCGCGCGCGAGAACGATCACGAGTACTACGCCGACGAGCGCGACGGCCGCTTCTATATCTACAGCAACAAGCTGGGGCGGAACTTTCGGGTCGTGAGCGCGCCGGTCGCCGATCCGCGGCCGCAGAACTGGACCGAGCTCATCGCGCATCGGCCGGACGTGATGGTCGAGGATCTGCTGGTGTTCAAAGGCTTCCTGGTCATCGCCGAGCGCGAAGATGCGCTGGCCCAGCTGCGCGTCATCGATCTAAAGGATCCCACCGCAGCGTCGTCGCAGCATCGCGTGCGCATGCCCGAGGCGGACTACGAGACGTGGGCCGACGTCAACCTCGTCTTCGACACCGACCGCCTGCGCTTCGGCTACACCTCGTTCACCACGCCGAACTCGTGGTTCGACTACGACATGAAGACGCGCGTCGCGACGCTCGTCAAGCGCACGCCGGTGCCGGGCGGCTTCGATCCGGCGCGCTACGTAGCGGAGCGGGTGCATGCCGTTGCCAGCGACGGTGCGCGCGTGCCGATCTCGCTCGTGCACAAGGTCGGCGTCGCGCGCGACGGCAAGGGGCCGCTGCTCCTCACCGGCTACGGCTCGTACGGCGTTCCCGAGGCGCCCTTCTTCGACGCCACGCGCCTGCCGCTGCTCGATCGCGGGATCACCTACGCGGTCGCCCACATTCGCGGCGGCGGCGATCTCGGCAAGAAGTGGCACGACGACGGCCGCATGATGCACAAGCGCAACACCTTCACCGACTTCATCGCCTCGGCCGAATGGCTGCAGGCGAACAAGTACACGGCGCGCGATCGGCTGGCGATCATGGGCGGCTCCGCGGGCGGGCTGCTCATCGGCGCCGTCGTCAACATGCGGCCCGAGCTGTTCAAAGTCGCCCTGGCCTACGTGCCGTTCGTCGACGTCATCAACACCATGCTCGACGAGACCCTGCCGCTCACCGTCGGTGAGTTCGAGGAGTGGGGCAACCCGAAGAAGCCCGACGAGTACGCGTACATGATGAGCTACAGCCCCTACGACAACGTCAAGGCGCAGCGCTATCCGTCGATGTTCGTGCGCTCGGCCCTCAATGACAGCCAGGTCATGTACTGGGAGCCGGCGAAGTGGGTGGCGCGGCTGCGGGCGAACAAGGCCGATCGCAATCCGCTGCTGTTCAAGATCAACATGGACCCGGCCGGCCACGGTGGCGCCGCCGGGCGCTACGACAAGCTGCACGAGAAGGCATACGACGACGCCTTTCTGTTGCAGCAGCTCGGCGTGCGCGACTAAACCTCGGGAGCGGTCACGGCCACTCGCGGGCCAGCTCGTAACGATCTCTTTTTCGCCGCACCAGTCCCTGCGTAATCAGACGCTTCAAGATGGCCACCATATCGGCTGGGCTGATACCGGCGTGGTTGATCCAATCGTAATAATAGATCAGCGACTCGACGGTTGCGCCGGACGGATGCAGGCCGGACAGGACCAGCTCCTCGTCGGTGCGCACGGCCGCCTCGGCTCCCAGCTCGCGCGCCGCGCGGCGATACACGCTGGCGGTGATGCCGAATTTCTTGCACGCCTGCGCGATGGTGTGGCCGTGACCGGGGAGGCGAGCCCACCGCACCGCTCGCAGCAGCAGCGCTCGGTCAGGGACGGTCTTGGCGCTCATCGCGCCTCGATCGTATTCGACAGCACGCGCGCGGGTCGGCGGCGCCAGATTCGTCCGTCGACGAAATAGTGGAACGGTACGATCACGTACCAGGCGACGAGGAGCGTCTGCTCGGCGGCGGCCGGCGAGAAGAGCCAGCCGACCAGCGCCAACGCGGCGAACAGCGCGAACATGGAATAGAGGATCGCGGTGCCCAGCGGCAAGAGGACGGCGGTCGGCCGATCCGCGCCGGACCGCTCGCGCTCGCGCGTGACCAGGTAACCGAGATACTGAAAGCCGTGATAGGAGGCCGAGAGCGTGTAGATCAGCAGCAGATCGTGGATGAAGAGCGCGGGCGCCAGCAGCGCCACGCTGTTTCCTGCGAGCAACAGCAGCGCCGCGCTCGACGAGGCGCTGCGGCCGGCGAGCCAGCGCTCGCGCAGGACCACCGTCGCCGGCACCGCCGCGAACGCGAGCGCGAGCAGCCAATTCGGCACCGCCAGGTGATGGACGTCCGCCGTCAGGAAGCGCCACGGCCCGCGCGCGCTGATGAAGAGCCACAGCGCCACTGCCGGCGCCGCGCAGGCGACGAGGTCGAGCCTTCTCAGCGTGCGATCCGCCCCGAGACCGGCGCGCCCGGCCAGCTCGCGCAGAAAGCCGAAGTTCTGGCGCAGGATGTGCCAGCCGCCGTACAGCAGCGCCAGCGTGGCGAGCGCGCGCGGCGCGAACGCCTGCAGCATCAAGACCGCCGCCGCCCACGCCGCCCACTGCACGCCGAGCCGCGCGGGCGACGAGGCGCTCTCGTTGCGCTCCTTCGAGAACGCGAAGAAGAACGAGCCGAAGACGTGGATGAACGGGATGGTGACCAGCGAGGCCAATGGCAACAGCGTGGACGCGCGCGTCACGCCGAGGCTGGCGTAGAGCAGAATTGCCGGTGCGATCGCGATGAGGGCGCCAACCTGCAGCGAGACATCGAAGCTCGGCGAGCGAAGCCAGACCGTGGACGAACGCACCGACGACAGTGACGCACGCTGTCCCCGCCAAGTCAAAGCCGCGCCGACCTCCAGCCGACGGGCTAGGACGCGGGCTTCACGATCGTGTTGCTGTCCAGATTGACCGCGGCGGTCAAGGACAGCGCCCTTCCTTCGTCGAGCGTGGCGCCGGCCCCCAGCGAGATCGCGTCGTGCGCCAGGATGGTCCCCTTGAAGCCGCTCGTCGCGGCGAACGACGGGGAGGTGCCGACCTGCCAATAGACATTGGCGGCCTTGGCGCCGCGGGTCAGGACGACCTTGTCCGCGGCAGCCGTGGTCAGGCTGGTGGCGATCTGGAAGATGAAGACCGCGTCGGCGTCGCCCTGTGCGTCGAGCGTGAGGTCGCCGGACGAGATCGCCAGCGACGAGATCGACCGGTAGAGGCCTGGCGTCAGGGTCTGCCCACCGATGTCGCCGGCTACGATGGTCGGGCATAGCGTTCGTGCCGCGGCATCGTCGTACGCGGTGGCGAGGTCCGCGAGGCCTTTGGCGGCGGCCGCATCGGCGACATGTCGTGTGCCGGTGACCGTCGGGGCGCCGGTTACCGAGGAGCCGGGGCTGAGGCCAAGGTCTCCCGTGATCGTGGTGGGCCCGGTGTTGGTGACCGTGGAGTACGCCAGGACCGCGAAGCTCGCGGCCGACCCGAGGACGACGGCGGCCTGGCTGCACGCTCCCGTCGTGAAGCTCCAGTCGTAGTCGGCCACCAGCGCCGAGCGCGCCGTGTTCTGGGCACCGGTGGTGATCGTGGCCGCATAGAGCAGGCCGAGCCCGAGCGGAGCAGCTGGCGTGAAGGTCGCGGTGTTGCTCCCAACCTGGAGGACGACCGTGCCGGAGACCGGGATTCCCCCTCGCTTGAGCGTGAACGTGAGCGCGTTGATCGTCGAGGGCTCCATCGCATGGTCGAAGGTCGCGGTGATTCGCTCGTTGACCGACACCTGGATCGCGCCATTCACCAGGTTCGTCGAGATTACGGTGGGTGATTCGGCAGCCGCGCCGGCGAGGTCGGAGCCGTTGACGACGGGCGAGAGATCGGGCGTGGCTCCGCCGGCGGCCAGCCCGCCGAGGCTGAATTGGCACCCCGGCAGCAACGCAAAGATCAGGACCATGGAGGTCTTCGGCAAGGTTTTCAGTCTCCCTCGTCGACGAGCACTGCAGCGGCCGTGCCGCGCGATGTCCGCGCGGATGGCGCGTTCTGGACGAGCTGGTGTCATCGCACCCTCCGCGACCGGGGTGTTCCGACCCCCGCTGACACCTGACCTACAGGGCGACGGAAGGAGGCGGATCGCGGACGCCTTCCAGCTGTGCGTTGACCTCTGCGCCGATCACGAACGAGAGGCTCGAGAGATAGAACCACAAGAGCGTGACCGCGACGGTGGCGAGACCTCCGTAGAAGATCGCGTAGTGGCCGATCACGTGGACGTAGGCGCTGAAGGTCCACGACACCGCGACCCAGAGCGACATCGCCACGATCGCGCCTGGCCAAACGCGCCGGCGAACCCCGCGCGGATGCACGACCGCGACCCGGTAGAACGCGGCCACGCCGAGCAGCATCACACCGACGAAGGCGAGGAGCACACCGGCGGCCTGCCACGAGGGACCGATGCGCACGCGCCGCACCAGGATCGGCACCTGCCCCGCATCGCGAATGCCGGCGGTCCAGCCCAGGACCGCAGCGAGCAGCGCGACGCTCGCCAGGGCGGCGGTGAGCGTGGCCGCGACCCAGACCATCGCGATCACGCGTTGTCGCCACCAGACGCGCGGCTTGGCGGCGATCAGGAGCTCGAAGACGTCCATCAAGTTGTGAAAGCCGTTCGACGTCAGCCACAGAAAACCGAGCAAGCTCAACGGCGCGAGCGAGGCACCACTGGCGGCGGCGATGTCGCCGACCTCGCTGCGGACCAGCTCGCGCGCCACCTCCGGGAGCACGCGATAGAGCGGCGCCAGCAGGTTCTCCGCGCCCGCACCGGCCAACACGCGACCGACGATGAGCCCCGCCATCATCATGAGCGGAATGGTGCCCAGGAAGAAGTAGAACGCCATGGTGGCCGCGTGATCGAACGCGTGATGTACGAAGAGTCCGCGCACCACGTGGCGCACCAGCGTCAGCAGCCTGCTGGCGGCGGAGCTCTTCGAGACGGCTGGTTTCCTCACGGCTCCGAGCATACCTTTACGGAAGGCAAAGAGGCTCGGTACGGTGGGTATGTCAGAAGGCCTATCGATATCGATCACCTGTTCGTGACGATACGGCGCTATTTCTCGTGAAGGTATCCCTCGCTACGGCGCGATGCGATAGATCGCGGCAGAGCGCGCTGGCAGGTCCACGACGAGCTTGCCGGCCGTGACGGTGACAGCTGCGGGTGCGCCGTCGCCCAGATCGTCGACGAGCCTGGTGCCGTCGGCGACGCCGTGCACCGGGATCGACATCGTGCCCGTGTTGCGCGAGCCGTTACCGACCACCACGATGCGCAGACCGGCGCCGCTGCCACGCGAGAATGCGAGCACGTTGGGATTCTGGGCGCCGTTCTGGCGCCACAGCTCGTGGTACTCGCCGTCGGCGAGCGCGGGCACGTTGCGGCGCAGGCTCGAGAGCTTCTGAACGCGCGCGTAGACGATCGACGAGCCCGCGACCGCGACGCCCGCATGCGGCTCGGCGCGCGCCGCCGCATCGGTCGCCCATCCCGGCAGGTCGCGGCGGTTGTCCGGATCGCCGCCGCCGTACATCCCGAGCTCATCGCCGTAGTAGAGCTGCGGGATTCCGGGGAGCGTGAAGATCAGATCGAGGCCGAGCATCAAGCGCCGCCGGATCTCGTCCTCGGAGACACCGAGCCCGGGCGCATTCGCGAACCGCGGCACATCGTGATTGTCGACGAACAGCACCAGATCGAGCGCGCGCGCCGCGCCGACCCGCGCGATGCCGTCCGCGATGGCCTGCGCGATTCGATCGGTCGAGCCGCCATGCCCGATCGCGTCGAGCAGCGCGGCATAGAGCGGATAGTGGAAGGCCGAGTCGAACCCGGCGTCGAGATACGGAACGAACGACCCCGTCGAGCCCTGTTCGAAGATCTCGGCGATCGCGAACAGGTCGGGGCGCGCACCGCGGACCGCGGGGAAGAAGCTGTCGTGAAAATATTTCGGCAGCACGTGCTTCGCCGTGTCCATGCGGATCCCGTCGACGCCATAGCGAGTGACCGCGCGCGCCTCGAGCGTCGAGAGATAGGTCGCGACATCTCCACGCTCCTGCTTGAAGTCGGGGTGGTTGTCGACGGGGCAGAACACTTGCGGCGCGCCGAGCTGACCGCAGGACGCGGGATCGTGGAACCAATCGGGGTGCTGGTGCGGGAGGCGCGCGGTATCGCCCGCGTGGTTGACCACCATGTCGAGCACCAGGCGCATGCTCGAGGCGTGCAGGTCGGCGGCGAGACGCGCGAGATCGTCGGCGCTGCCAAGCTCGGGCTGCAGGGCGTCATCGGCCGGGTCGGCGTAGTCGATCCAATAGCCGTGATAGCCGCAGGCGTCGCCCGGCGGGCCAGCCTGGCGATTCGGCGGCGTGATCCACACCGCCGTGGCGCCGAGGTCGCGCAGGTAACCGAGGTTCTGGCGCAGCCCTTCGAGGTCGCCGCCGTGAAAGCGGCGCGGGTTGTTTCGATCGAAGCAGTGGGTGGCGTCGTTGTTGCCGGGAGCGCCGTCGCGGAAGCGATCGGGGATCACGAGGTAGAGCACCTGCGAGCGCCAACCTGCCTGCGCGGCGGGCGTGGGCGCAGGCGTAGGCGCGGGCATCGTGGGCGTGGGCGTGGGCGTCGTCGTGGGCGCCGTCGCGGTCGGGTTGGCGTGGTCGGCGGAATCGCCGGAGTCCGCGGGCGACTCCGATTCGCCCCCGTGACAAGCCGCGAGCAACAGCGAAATCAGGGACGCGTAGAGGTAGATGCGCATCGGCAGACCATGCGCGCTCGCAACCGCACGCGCCGCTGCCCTGCCGTCAACTTCCGCGGCGGCGCCGTCTCACCGGCGGTGCCCCGTGCGCCGGCAATCGCGCGGCGGCCGGCACCGCGGGTCGGGCGCGTGACGGCGAGAGACCGAACTGTCCGCGGAACGCGGCCGCAAACGCCGACGGATTGTCGTAGCCGACCCGGCCGGCGACCTCGGTCACGCCATAACGCCCCGACTCGAGGAGCTGCATGCTCTCCTCGAGTCGCCGGCGGCGCAGATACGCCAGCGGCGAGACCCCGACCTCGCGACGAAATGCGCGCAGCACCGTCGACTCGCTCACGTGACATTGGCGGACCAGCTCTTCGATGTGAAACGGCTCGAACAGGTGCTCTTCGATCCACGCGCGCGCCCGCGCCGCCACGGCGTCGCCTTCGAACAAGACCGAGCTGCGCGTGCGGCGATCGAGCTGTTCGCAGCCGAGGAAGAAGAGCTCCTTGGTCAATTCAGCCTCGAGGAAGCGCGCCGCCTTGCTGCCGCGCCGTTCGCAGACCGAGCGTTCGAACACGTAGCGCTGAACCAGCTCGTCGACCCAGCGCGTGCGCGGCAGGAAGCGAACGCTGCCGACGACCTCGGCGAGCCGTCGCGCATCGACGTCGGGCTTGTAGTCGCGGACCGTGGCTGCGCGCAGCGCGTCGGAGATGATCAGCGTGACGACCACGGTCGTGCCCGACGGGGGCGGCTCGATCTGATGTGCCAATCGAGCCGGCACGACGCCGAACGAAGACCGATCGAGCCGGGTTCGCGTCTCGGCCGCGCGCAGGGACACGATCGTCGTGTCGAGCGGGAAGACCAACGCCGGCGACGGATATACACGTGGACGCTGCAGCGCCTCGGCATCGCGATCGACGCGAAGCTCCATTCGCTCGCTGCTGCGGTTGATCATGTTCGATCCATGAGCCTAGCAGGATGTCGAAAAAGTCGCTCCGCATCGCCACGCCTGGTCGGTCCAATCGACCTCCAGCGCGCCGCCTGACGTTTGCTCGGGGATCATTGACGTTGCCGCGATAGCGCGCAGCGGTCGCGAACGGCTATAGCGGTACTGGGGGCGAGCTCACGGGAGGACGCCGATGAACGCCTTTAGAGTGCCTTTGCTACTCGCCCTGGCCACCGGCTCGGGAGGCTGTGCCTATTCGCCCCTGCTCTCGGGCTCTCCCGACGGCGCAGCCGACGCGGCGGACACGCCCACGCCGGCCGACGACGGCGGCACCGAATCGACCGATCTGGCGCCGCCCGGACCGGCGCCACTCGGCGGCACGCTGACGCCGACCGGCGCGACCTTCAAGGTCTGGGCGCCGCACGCCGACGCCGTCACCGTGACCGGCGACTTCGACGGCTGGGGCAGCACCCACGCGCTCACCAAGACCGCCGGCGACGTCTGGACCGGCGACGTCGACGGCGCTCAGGCCGGCCAGCGCTATCGCTACCTCGTGTCGCAGGGCGGCCAGACCGTGAAACGCTCGGATCCACGCGCGCGCGCCCTCGACGACGCCAACGGCAACAGCGTGCTCGTCGACCCCAACGCCTACGTCTGGAAGAGCGCCCCCTTCGTTGCGCCCGACTTCGACCATCAGATCATCTACGAGCTGCACGTCGGCACGTTCAACGTACGCGCCGGCGAGATGCACGGCACCTACCAGAGCGCGATCGAGCGCCTCGACGCGCTGGTCGCGCTCGGCGTGAACATGATCGAGCTGCTGCCTATCAACGAGTTCCCGGGCACGCGCAGCTGGGGCTACAACCCCGCCGCCCCGTTCGCCGTCGAGAGCTCCTACGGAACGCCAGACGACTTCCGCGCGCTCGTCGACGCCGCGCACGCGCGCGGCATCGGCGTCATCGTCGACGTGGTGCACAACCACTACGACACCACCCTGCTCCGCTGCTGGGACGGCGACTGCCTCGGCAAGCAAGGCATCTACTTCTATACGAACCAGTTGGCCAACACCGCGTGGGGGCCGCGGCCCGACTTCGGCCGCCCCCAGGTGCAGTCGTACGTCGTCGACAACACGCTCATGTGGCTCTCGGAATATCGCTGCGACGGGTTGCGCTGGGACTCGACCATCAACATCCACGGCGGCAACGGCGACGGCTGGACCCTGTTGCGCTCGATGAACGACGCTGCTCATACGCGCTCCCCGCGCACGATCCAGATCGCGGAGGACTGGCAGGGCGACGCCAACATCTCCCGAAAGACCAAGGACGGCGGCGGCGGCTTCGATGCGCAGTGGGACGGCTTCGTGCACGACATCAACGGCGCCATCCTCGCCGGCAGCGACGGTGCGCGCTCGATGGCGACGGTCAAGGGCGCGATCGAGCGCGAGTACAATGCGCACGCCACCGATCGCGTGATCTTCACCGAGAGCCACGACGAGGTCGCCAACGGCCGGCAGCGCATCCCGGAGATGATCACGCCGGGCGACGCCGGCAGCCTGGCCGCGCGTCAACGCTCGACGCTGGGGGCGGCGATCGTCTTCACGTCGCCCGGCATTCCGATGCTCTTCATGGGACAGGAGATGCTGACGAACGGCTACTTCGCCGACAACCGTCCGCTCGATTGGACGCGCGCGACCACCTACGCCGGCATCGTCAAGCTGTACACCGATCTCGCGCATCTGCGCCGCAACGCCGACGGCGCCACGCTCGGGCTCACCGGCGACGGCGTCTCCGTGTTCCACGTCAACGACAGCGCCAAGGTGATCGCGTGGCGCCGCTGGAAGACGGCCGGCGACGACGTGGTCGTCATCGCCAACTTCTCGGGCGCCGCGTTCGCCGGCTACGCGATAGGCCTGCCGGCGGCCGGTAACTGGAAGGTGCGCTTTCGCAGCGACGCGACGGCCTACTCCCCCGACTTCGACGGCACCGCCAGCGCCGACGTCGTCGCGACCCACGCGGCCGCCGATGGCCTGGCGTACAAGGGGAGCATCGCTCTCGGCCGCTACTCCGCGGTCATTCTGTCGCGCTGACCGCGGCGCTGCGCAAGAAGGCCTCCAAGGCTCGCTGCTCATCGGCCGACAGCACGGGACGCAACCACTCCGCCAGCTCGGCTGGGTCGCGAAACGTGCGGCGCGCGGGATGATTGGATTCGCGGACCATCCGCTCGAGCTGCAGCAGCAGCGTCGGCGATTCCGGGCCCAGTAGGATCGCGCTGCGCTCGAGGCGCGGGTTGTCCGCTTTCATCGTCTGAACGAACCGCTCGGTCGTGGCGGGCGCGAAGGTGCGGGCGTCGGTCAAGTCGGTGCAGACGATGATCTGCCCGTTGAGGCGGCCAATTGCGCCGCGAAGCTGGGTGGCGGCGGCCTCGGCGTTGCCGTCCTCGACCGGTGAAAGCACGCGGAACGTGATCAGGCGACCAGAGGGATTGGATACTTCGATCATCGACGGGATTATACCGCGGCGACGCGATCGCGCGAAGCGACTTGATGTCTGGAGATCGCTACAAACGGGCTACCAACGGACTACCAAGGGACTACCAACGGATGCGGCGCCGAACCCGCGCGACGACGAGCGCGCACGCGAACAGGAGCACGAGGCCGTCGCTCGACGCGGATCCACCGACGGCGCAGCCGCCCTGCGAGCCGGACCCCGTCGTGGTACCACCGTTACCGCCAGTGCCCGGGTTGTCGCCCGCGCCGCCGCTGCCCGCGCCGCCGCCGGTACCACCGCCACCGCCACCGCCGCCCTGGCCCGTCGTCCCGCCATCGGCACCTGGCGGGCTGCCTCCGCCCGTCGAGCCAGGATCGCCCGGCACGAGATTGATGAGCGCCTCGAGTTGATTGTCGGGCGGCCCGCCCTGCCCGTTGTCGCTGAACCAGGCCACGCCCTCTTGGACCACGCCGAAGAACTCGTGATACGACCCGGGCACGCACCCGGCGCCCGTCGGTCCGTGGAACGAGAACGCGAACGTGCCGTCGGCGTTCGGTGCAACCGTTCCCTTGATCGCCGCGGCGCGATTCGGCGCCACCCAATCGCTGCCGGCGAAGTCACTTGCACGATCGCGCTGCATCGTGGTCGCGAGCCGGGTCGAGCCGTCCCAGGTCTTGGTGCCGGTGTTCTTCAACACGATCTTCGCCGCGATGCTCTCGCCGCACTTGAGGGTCAACGGCGTCGTCGCCGACGGCCACGATTGGCTGACGAACGTCGCCGAGTAGGGCGGCGCCGCGCCGTAGGCATTCAGCACGGCCTGCGCATAGGCGATGCGCTGCGTCTGAGCGCAGGTCCCACAGATTTCGTACTTGGCCATGAAGGCGACGGTCGCGTCGGTGAGGTTGGTCGACGCCTTGAGCTGCGACAGTCCGTATCCGAAGGTCGTGAGCTCGTACCAGATGAACTCGAGCTGCAGATTCAACGATCCCGACGACTGTCCCGTGGTCTTGGCGTAGGCCAGGACGTTGTCGTTGTTGGAGGTGTCCCATCTTCCGCCGACCGACCACTGCGCAATACCGCGCCCCGGTCCGCCGCCGTATTGCACCGAAGCGGGATTTACGCCCGATTCCTGGTCCAGGTTGCCGACGATCCCGGCCGACTGAAAATTCGTGAGCCCTTTGGCCACGAAGAAGTCATACGCGGCCTTGTCGTTCGCGAACAACGCTGCCGACACGGCTTCCGTGGTCTCGCCCGCGACTTCGGGCGCGCCGGTGCAACCCGACAACGTAGCGAAGGCCGCGAGCGCCATCATCTGAAGAGAGCTTGTTCCGCGCATGCGCGGGGACAGAGCAAGTCGAAGGCCAGCGCGACGCGACGCATTTCCCAGCGGTTACGACGGGGAGTTGCAACCTCGAGGTCTCGCTTCTGCGACCGACCGTGCGCAGCGATTCCCCCGGTGGCGTGTGACCGTCAACCACCCACGCCTACACCCACGTCGACGGCGACGGGCAGATCCAGCCGGCCGAGGACGGCGCCGAGATCGTCGGGCACCGGCGCGCAGATGGCGACGCGCAGATGAGTCACCGGATGCTCGAAGGCGAGAAAGTGCGCGTGGAGCGCCAACCGATGCAGCTCGTACTCGGCGCGGTAGTGACGATTGATCGCTCCGGATCCGTAGTTCACGTCGCCGATCACCGGGTGGCTCAGATGCTTCAAGTGACGGCGGATCTGATGCAGCCGTCCGGTCTCCGGCATCGCCTCCACCAGCGAGCAGCGGTCGACCGTGGAGCGCGCGATCCGACGAAAGCGCGTCAACGCCGGCACGCGCGCACCCGCCTCCTTCTTGGGCACGGGATGATCGATGACGCCCGAGTCCGGCGGCGTACCGCGAACGAGCGCGAGGTAGCGCTTCTCCACCCGCCCCGATTCGAAGTCGCGGCTCAGCGCCGACGTCGCCTCTGCCGTGCGCGCGAACAGCAGCGCGCCGCTGGTTCCACGATCGAGCCGGTGAACCGCGTTGACCTGCGCGCCGATCGCATCGCGCACGCGAAACAGCGCGACGTCGTCGTCGTCGTCCCAGCCGCGATGGACCAAGAGGCCCGACGGCTTGTTGGCCACGACGATGTGCTCGTCCACGTAGAGCAGCTCGATCGCCGTCGACTCGGGGGAGGTCACGTACTGAATGTACATCTCTGGGACCGACCCTGCGCAGGCTGCGCGGGTCGCGATCGGGGCTACGAGCGGTGGCGGCGCGCGATACTCGCGCAGCGGCCGGTTAGTTGACGACGATCGTCGCCGGCGTCGAGACGTAGCACTGGCCCATGGAGTTGATCTGGCCACAGCCCGACGCGAAGCCGTTGGGCGCCCGCAGCCGGATGTGGTTGCCCATGTTGCCCACCTTCGGATAGACGACGCAGTCGGTCGTGCAGGTGCCTTCTGGCGTGTCACTCCAATTGCCGATGTTGCGCGGAAGGTACTCGACGGTTCTGCCGTTCGGATTGATGATCGTCAGTGGTTGAATGTCCGCGCAAACACCCCAATCGCACGTCTGGTGCTCGCCGCACGCGGCTCCGCAGGCGCCGCAGTTGGCGACGTCGTTGTTCAGGTTGGTTTCGCAGCCCGTCGACGGATTGTTGTCGCAGTTGCCGAATCCGGTGTCGCAAACCTCGGTGCACGTTCCGTTCGTACAGGTCCCCGCTGCGTTCTGGGATCCACAAGAGTTGGTGCACGACCCGCAAGACTTCACGTTGCTCTGAATGTCGACGCAGACCGCGTTGCACGAGGTGAGCCCGCCGCAGTCGCAGACCCCGCCCGGACAGTCGCGAACCATCACGTAGCCGAATGCCGGCTTCGAGCGATCGCCATGGTCCCCGCCGCAATATGCTTCGTTTCCCGACGAGGTGTTGTTATTTTGGCCGCAGTTCGATCCGTTGGTGCCGATGCCGATGCGCGAGTCGGGCGTGTTGCAGTCGTTCTCCTGGTTGCTGAGGATACCGATGCGAACATGGACGTCGTTGGAGGTCGTATTGAAGCCTTCTTGGTTGCAGTTCGGCTGAAGCGACGGGCTCGACATGAGACCCTCCCACGCCAGGCGGCCGAACGACGTCGCCTGATATCCGCTGGTGAACAGCTCGCCGAGAGAGCTGTTGACGCGCGGGACCTCGAGCCAGCGGGTGTTGCCGTCGGTGGGGTCGTACATCCCGACGCGCATCGCGTTCAGCGGCATGTTGTTGAATCCGGAGAGCTTGGTCTCGTTGACAGTATCGTAAGCGTACTGCGTGGGTTGATAGCTGATGTTATTGGTCCAATACGCGGAGGAATAGGTGAAGGTCGTCTGCTTTCCGTCGACCTTCATGAGCAGCGTCCAGCCGCCGCCATTGGTCGTCATGTCGCAGTACGCCTGAAACGGATCGGCGCCGCCGGAGCCGTCAGGGTCGAGCGTGTAGCTTCCGTCCGTCAACAACGGGCTCGCCACGTGGAGCGCGTAGCAATCGGTCGCGGGGCCGCAGGTGCGGTCGGCAGTCGAGGAGCAAGCAGTCGTTTGGACCTCGCCGCTGGGACACGCGCCCGAGCAAGCGAGACAGCTGTTGCCGCTCGGGTACTTGCCGCTGCTGCATGCGCTGCAGACCTGGTCGGAGCTGGTCGTGCACGTCTCCGCGGTGCAGTTGGTGATGGCGGTGCAAGCGCCGCAGACGCGATCGGCCACGGCACTGCACGCGGCGGTCTGGTACTGCCCGCTCGGACACGCAGTCGTGGAGCACGCAACGCAGGCGTTGCCGCTGAGGT
The DNA here is from genome assembly GCA_028287105.1 of Myxococcales bacterium. Lineage (GTDB taxonomy): Bacteria > Myxococcota_A > Polyangia > Palsa-1104 > Palsa-1104 > JAQBQH01. The sequence goes on along the minus strand of JAQBQH010000217.1, from coordinate 17,724 downwards.
AACTTCCGCTGCTGCACGCGCTGCAGACCTGGTCTGAGCTGGTCGTGCACGTCTCTGCGGTGCAGTTGGTGATGGCGGTGCAGGCGCCGCAGACGCGATCGGCGATGGCGCTGCACGCTACGGTCTCGTACTGCCCGCTCGGACACGCGCTCGTAGAGCACGCCACGCACGCGTTGCCGCTGAGGTAACTTCCGCTGCCGCACGCGCTGCAGACCTGGTCTGCGCTGGTCGTGCACGTCTCCGCGGCGCAGTTGGGGATGGCCGTGCAGGAGCCGCAGGTGCGATCGGCCGTCGCGCTGCAGGCCGCGGTTTCATACTGACCGCTCGGGCAGGCACTCGTGGCGCACGCGACGCAATGGTCGCCGCTGAGGTAAAAACCGGCGCTGCAGGCGGTACAGATCTGGTTGGAGCTCGTGGTGCACGTCTGCGCCGTGCAGTTGGGGATCGCGGTGCACGACTCGCAGGTGCGATCAGCGGCGGCCGAGCAGCCGGCTGTTTGAAACTGACCGGCGCCGCAAGCGCTCGAGCACGCCTGGCAGCTGTTGCCGTTCAAGAAGGAGCCGGCCGCGCATGGAGCGACCGCGCACGAGCCTCCTACACAGACCCCATTTGCGTTGCTGCAAACGTTCCCGCATGCGCCGCAGTTGTTGACGTCGGTCGCGATATCGACGCAAGAACCGTTGCAAGCGCTCGTGCCGCCGGTGCACCTCGCGGCGCAAACTCCACTACCGCATACCTCGCCGGCAGCGCACGTCTTCCCGCACGCACCGCAGTTGGAGGGGTCGTTCCTCAGATCGTGGCACTTCGAGTCGCTGCACTCCACCGTCGACGCCGCGCAATCGGGAAAGGCGCTGCCCCCGCAACCGGAGAGCGCCCCAATCACGAACATCAAGACCGAAACGGTGTTTGGCGGCAATGCCATACGCATACTCAGAGTCCTCCGGCGCCCACGATGTCTGATAAAACCAGCCTGGAATTACATGAGGTTAGAAACGTTAAACTCATGCAATCGTCTCGGTGTGCTGGTATATCCATCGGCGACGATGAACAAAACTAAAGTATTATTAATGGTGGTCGCGTCGATTGGGGTGGGCATTGGCGTACAGCGCGCCTGTCGACAGCGGCCGGCTCTTTCCACGGTCACCGACGCGGTTTCGATTGGGGTCGAGGTGGACGGAAGGCGCCGCGAGCCCATTACCGCTGCGCGAATCGCCAAGCAGACGCCCGACCGAAGCTACGAGACCTGGCGCCTTTGGCGACTGGGAGCGTTTCTCGAGGGCGCGCTCCAGGACGGAAGTTACGTCGAATTCGAGCGAAACGACGGCACGCGGGCCGGCTTCAGCAAGCCGCCGGCCGCTTCGGGCGTCGAGGTCGTGCTCGCCGTCGACGAGAGCGGACAGTCGACGCTGCTTCTGACTCGTCTCGCCGACGCTGGAGCGATCCCGGCGCTCGCCAGGAGCGGACGACCGTCGACGACGGTCTCCTCTGTGCGCATAAGGTCCGCTAGCACGATCGGGGCAAGTGCTGGCGCGACCGCGCGCAACGCGGCGAGTGGTGGCGGTCGCGGACAGAGTCTCGCCGGAAGCAGTCAGAGCCGCGGCGCCTTTCCGAACGGTGGAAAACAGATGGGTGGCGAGGCGCCCCGGGTCGCTGCGACCGGCGGCGCCGGGACTGCTGGCCCTGCGGGCGCTGGCAATGCTGGCGCTGGCAATGCTGGCGCTGGCAACGCTGGAAACGCTGGGGCTCAGGCGGGGCCGCTGTCGGTTTCGCTTGCGAATGGGGCCTCGGCGACTTGGAGGCTCGAAGACCTGGGACGTGTCCCGGCCCTCAGCGAGGTCTCGACGGAACGCGGCGCCGCGTCTGCCTGGTCGCTGCGCGACATCGCCGCCACGCTGCTCGACAAGGGCCAGCGGATCAGCTCGCTCTCCAATGCGCAGGGGCAAACGTTGAGCATATCGCCCGCCGAGTGGGCCGATGCGACGCGCCTGCCGCTACTCCGCGTCAACCACCGCGGGTTGTGGAAGTTCGATTGGGTCGATGCAGCGACGCGGGCGGCGCTCGCCGGTGGAATGCGCGATGTCTCGGTCATCGGCGTCTCGCCGTAGGCGGCGAAGCGGCCTGACTAAGGGGCTGTCCCTAATCTGTTCGCGGTCTGCCGGCGGTATGTGGTTGTGCCACCGTCGGCGGCACGCAGTAGGGCCGCTCCCGCCGTCGGAATCCGTCGCAGTCGCCGCTTCGCGGCGTGCTGCTCCATCGTTCGGCCTTACGTCCCGCTGCGCGCGACGAGCCTCACTCTACGCCGTCGGGATCGGCCCCACTGCGTGCCGCCTCTGTGCCGAGGTCAGGCGCCTCGTCGCGGCGAGAACATCAGCTGATCCACAGCCAGGTGCAGGCGACTTCCACCATGCCCAGATCGTTGACTGCCGTTTTGTCGTAGCGGCTGGCGACGGCGCGGAAGCGCTTGAGGTCGTGGAACAGGCACTCGACGCGGTAGCGACGTCGGTACAGGCGGCGGTCGAGTCGTCGACGGCGGTGTTTGCGCGCCGGGTGGCAGCAGATGACGGGCTTCATGCCGCGATAGCCAATCTCGCGGACCAACGCGTCGGAGTCGTAGCCGGTGTCGCCGATGAGCGCTCGGCCCTTGCCGTCGGTGATCGCGTGAACAATTGGCGTCGATCCCCCTTTTCCGCCGGCCGCGTCTTGGTGCGCCCGGATCAGGCTGCCGTCGACGATAGAGCCTGTCCTGTCGACTCGCACCTGCAGCGCCTTGTAAATTTGCTTCCAGACTCCTCGCCGCCACCAGTTGGCGAAGCGGTTGTACACGCTCTTCCACGGGCCGAAGCGCTCGGGCAGGTCGCGCCAAGGGACGCCGGTCTTCCCGCGGTACAGGACCGCATCGACAAATTCGCGATCGCCGATCTTGGTTCGCGGACCGAACTTCCGCTTCGGAAGGAAGCGGCTCAAACGCGCAAACGATCGAAATGATCGCGCTTTCAGAAACGCCAGAATTAGGGACAGCCCGACAGCCCCTAGCGGCGCTCGATCACGACGGCGGTGCCGTAGGCCAGCACCTCGGTGGCGCCTTGCGCGAACTCGGTCGCGTCGTAGCGCATGCCGACGATGGCGTTGGCGCCGATCTCGCGGGCGTGCGCGAGCATGTCGCCGTACGCGTCGTGGCGCGCCCCTTCGCACACCTCGATGTACTCCTTGATGTTGCCGCCGGCGAGCTGCTTGAACGCGCCGAGGAACGCCTTGCCGATGCTCGGCGAGCGCACGACGATGCCGCGCACGATGCCGAGGTAGCGCTCGATGCGGTGCCCTTCGACCTCGTTGCCGGTGGTGACGAGGATGGTGTCGTTGACTTCGGCACCGACGCGATACGGATTTGCGGACTGAGCCATGCCGAGACAGTAGCCGGTCGCGCCGCTCCTGGAGCGTTCAATCGACCGGCGCCGACCGCGCGGCCGGCCACCGTCGTCGCAGCCACGCCGCCAGCGTGCACACCACGACGGCCAGCAGCATTCCCGCGACGCAATCGGGGATCCAGTGATGGCGCAGATAGATGGTGGCCGCGAACAGCGAGAGCTGAAGCGGCAGCACCAGGAAGAAGAAGAGCCGCCGGCGCGCCGGGAAGACGCCGCTGCCGAAGCGCCAGGCGCAGATGAGCGTCAGCATTCCGTACGCGCAGTGCAGCGACGGGAACGACGCGCGCACGAGCAGCGGGCTGTAGGTGTCCCAGGTGGCCTGCAGCTTGTCGTTGAAGCCGAGCAGCGACGGCAGATGCTCCGTGAAGACGCCGTCACGCAGCGGCGCGAAGTAGCGCGGCGGCCCGGCGGGCAGACAGATGAAGATGAAGAAGGCGAGCCACATCTGCAGCATGACGGCGAGCGCCATCTCGCGAAAGTCCTCGCGGCGGCCGCGGAGCGACAGCGTGATGGCGAGGAACATCGGCGTGACCAGGAAGATGCCGTAGGAGGTCGCCATCCAATCCGTCAGAAGCGGATGATAGAAGCGACGGACCCACACCGTCGGCTCGACGCCGAAGAGCGCCAGGTCGAGGCGATAGAGCGACGCGTCGATCGTCGTCGGGCGGACCAGGCCGGTGTAGTTCTCCAGGTTGTCGAATACGACGGCGACGACGACCAGCGGCAGCCAGTCGCGCAGCGCCAGGCGCACGCTGGCGACGAACGAGACGCGCGCACCCACGTCATCGCGGATGATGGCGCCGGCGTCGCGCGCGAAGTGGATGGCGATGATGCCGGGTGCGACGAGCCCCGGCAGCAGCATGGTCGAGAGCCGCAAGACGTAGTGCGCGCCGAGGAGCGAGCCGGCGACCGCGAGGGCCAACGCGCAGAGCGCGCACAGCGTGATGTCGGGTCCCACCAGCGCCAGCGCGCGTGCGAACGATGCGGTCGCCGGTGGCGTGTCGCCAACGGCGCGTTCGCTGCGATCGACGACGGTCGAGCTGTTCGCGGGAGCGGGCATCAGCGCCGCCGATCGAGGAGCGAGATCGTTTTCATGAATGCGCGTCGTCGAAGCACGCGCTGTGCCGACGCGCCGCCGCGCATTTCCGCTGCAGCGGGCGCGCGAATCGCTCACGCGCTGTAAGCAATCAGAACAGCTGTTCGCTCCGAGAACACGTTCCAACGTCGTTCGTAAAGGTTTCGTAAATGCGCTCGCGTTCGCGACGGCGACGCGGCAAAGCTGCAGTGCGGTGTCGATCGCGACGACAGCTTCGCAACGGCCGAGGCGCGCCTTCGCGTGCGCGCTCGGCAAGCTGCAGCTCGTCGCCGTCGCGGCGACCGCCTTCGACCACGCCATCATGATCGTCACCGTACGGACCGCGGCCATCTCGCCTGCCGCGGCCACCGCGTTCGGCGCGCTCGGCGGGGCGCTGCTCGCGTTCGCGCTCGGTCGCGGCTGGGTCTTCGCCGCCGCCCGACAAGCGATCGCGCCGCAGGCCGCGCGCTACGGCGTGACCGCGCTCGCGAGCCTGCTGTTGAACGTCGCCGGCGAATATCTGCTGGTGCGTGCGGGCGTGCACTACATCATCGCCCGCGCCGGCGTCGCCCTCATCGTCGGCGTGGCCTGGAATTTCCCGATGCAGCGCTACTTCGTCTTCGCGCCGCGCGGGGATGACCTGGCGGTGAGGCGCCCACCTGCCCTGACATAAACCTATATCATTACGAGTAGTTGACGTGCTTGGTGAAGCAACATACAATATCGCGACATGAAAATGTTTGGACGTATTGTGCAGGCACTCACCCTTTGCGTCGTCGGGTGTAGCCCGCACCAGGATCAGATCGGCGGCGGCCACGATCTCTCGGGCACTGGCGACGGCGTCGACATGACGACGAGCAGCCTCGTCGATACCGGCGACATGGCGGGCCCGCTCGTGATCACGCCGCTCGATCAGACGCTGACCGCGGCGCCGGGCGCGATGCCGACGCTGGCGTTCTCGGCGACGGTCAACGGCGCGCCGGTATCGCCGGCGTGGACCATCGATCGCGGAGAGCTCGGCAGCATCGGCGTGTCGACCGGCTCGTTCAGCGCCAGCGGCACGATCGGCGGCAAGGGCATCATCACCGCGAGCTACCTGGGCCAGACGGCCTCGACGTCGCTGACCGTGCAGCTGCAGCAGCTGCAGAATGGCGACCCCGGCTATCCCGCGCTGCCGCCCGGCGCGGGCGGCTACGGCGGCGTCGGCGGACACGGCCCCGCGCCGTCGGCGTCGACGGGCCAGACCGGCGTGCTCACGGGCGCTCCGACGGCGGACGCGAGCGTGAAGATGCTCTATCCCTACGACGCGACGGTCTGGCCGCGCGGTCTCCTCGCTCCGCTATTCATGTGGGACCCGGGCACGCGCAAGTTCGACGCGGTGATGCTGAAGCTGCATTCGAAGAACTTCGACTACACCGGCACGTTCGCCACCAACAACGGGGCGTCGTTCATCGATCTTCCGATCCCCGAGCAGGTGTGGCACACGCTCAGCTACTCGAACGGCGGCAAGGGCGACCCGATCACCGTGACCCTCGTGTTCGAGGACGTCTCGACGGCCACGCCGGTCGCGATCGGCCCTTACACGATGACGTGGAACATCGCGCCCGGCACCTTGAAGGGCACCGTCTATTACAACTCGTACGGCACGGCGCTCGTGGTCAATCCCGCCAATTCGGCGCAGGTGGGCAACTCGGGCGAGAACAGCTTCGGCACGGCGACGGGCAACGGTCCGCCGTTCGGCGCGGCGACGCTGGCCATCCGGCCGGGCACGACGGCGCCGGTCGTCGTCGCGGGCACGTACAGCGCAAACATGACCGGCTGCCGCGTCTGCCACTCGGTCTCGACGAACGGGCAGAAGCTGATCACGCAGCACGGCGACAACTACGCGGTGTCGAGCATGTACGACCTCACGACGAATGCGGAGTCCGCCGTAAGCGGCACGGCGCACAACTTCCCGGCGCTGGCGCCGGACGGCTCGTGGTTCATGTCGGACTCGGGCGCGACGGTTGCGACCGCCGGCGATACGACGACGCGCGCGTACACGGCGTCGGGCGCGCTGATGACCGCGCAGCCGACGGGGATCCCGGCCGGCCTCAAGGCGACGCTGCCGACCTTCTCCCCCGACGGCAAGCACCTGGCGTTCAACTTCTGGGCCTCGACGTCTGCGGGTGGCGACCAGAAATCGCTGGCGGTGCTCGACTACGATCCGGCAAACCAGGTCTTCTCGAACCTGCGGACGCTGTTTACGCCCACGACGGGCGCGGTCTCGTGGTCGTCGTTCCTGCCGACCAACGACGCCGTCGTCGTCGAGGACGAGCTGGTGGCGGGCAACGGCCAGTACGGCTTCACGTGGGTCAACGGCCAGGGCCAGCTCCACTGGGTCGACCTGGCGACCAAGACGGCGCACGCGCTCGACAACCTCAACGGCAGCGGCTATCTGCCGAGCTACGCCGCGCACACCGGCGCCGCCGACGCGAAGCTCAACTACGAGCCGACGGTGAACCCGGTCGTCTCCGGCGGCTACGCGTGGGTCGTGTTCACCAGCCGGAGACTGTACGGCAACGTGGCGACGACGAGCGCCTACAACTCCGATCCGCGCAAGTACGATTGGCAGCACATCGTCACGCCGAAGAAGCTGTGGGTCGCGGCCATCGATCTCAACGCGCCCGCCGGGACCGATCCGTCGCATCCGGCATTCTATCTGCCGGCGCAGGAGCTACTGGCCGGCAACGCGCGCGGCTTCTGGACCGTCGATCCCTGCCACACCGATGGGACCGGCTGCGAGACGGGCGACGAGTGCTGCGGCGGCTACTGCCGCCCGGGCGGCGATGCCGGCGCGCTCATCTGCACCAATCAGCAGCCGAGCTGCTCGCAGGAGTTCGAGAAGTGCAGCGTGACGGCCGACTGCTGCGGCGCCACCTCGGGCGTCATGTGCATCAACGGCATCTGCGGCAAGTCGCAGCCGATTCCGTAGCCGGCCCCTCAGTCGTCGGATTCGCCGTCGCCGCCGGGGAGCATCGGGGCGCCGCCGCGCATCGCCCAGATCATCGCCAAGACGAGGCCGAGCAGCACGCCGACGATGAGTGTGAGGTCCAGGTTCAGGTTCAGCGGAGTCCCGACGGCGGCTGCGATGGCGACGCCGAGCAGCGTCCAGGCCAACATCTTGAAGCCGAAGAGGCTGCGGCGAGGATCTTCTCTGCGCCGCTCTTCCACCTCGCCCCACGTCTCGGGCGCCGTCTCTGCGCCGTGAGCGGCGGCAGTGGCGAACGCCTCGAAGAGCGGGGCGTAGGCGGCGAGCTGGTCGCGCGGGCAGCGACAGCAAATCAGGGCCGTACGCAGCCGACCCGGCACGTAGTACCAGGTGTGGCGCAACCCGGCCCCCTCGAGGTCGAGCCGAACCGCTTGCGTCGCCGAGAGCGTCACGATCTCGGCGCCCACGCACGATAGACCGAGAGCAGAGGGCACGCTGAAGCGGAGCCGGTCGGCCGAGTTGGGCACGATCTTCATCTTGCCGCCACCGACGCGCACGTCGATTTCGGCGCGCGCGGGCGACCCGTCGACCGCGTAGTAGCAGGCCTGGGTATCGCCGGCGTACGACTGCCGCAACGCGACCACCGGCGCCACCGCCGCCTGGTCATCATTGGAGAGATCGATCCATCCAGGCGGCGTGGCGAAGATGAACTCGACGTCGCCGCGCGCCGCGGTCGCATGGGCGTCCGATTCCATGCCCGCATCATAGCGCCTCCGATATGCTAGCGGCGTGAACCTGCCGGTCATGCCGCCGCTGTTGCCGATGCTCGCCAAGAAGGTGGGTGCGCTGCCCGAGGGCGAAGGGTGGCACTTCGAGCCGAAGTGGGATGGGTTTCGCGTGCTGGTCTTCCGCGACGGCGACGAGCTCTTGATCCAGAGCCGCGACGAGAAGCCGCTCGACCGCTACTTCCCCGATCTACAGGAGCCGCTCAAGCGGCAGCTGCCGGTGCGCTGTGTTCTCGACGGCGAGATCGTGATCGTCGGCGAGCGCGGGCTGGAGTTCGAGGCGCTGCAGCTGCGGCTGCATCCGGCGGCGTCGCGCGTCAAGACCCTGGCCGCGCAGATGCCGGCGTCGGTCGTCTTCTGGGATGTCTTGTGCGTCGACGACAGCGACCTCCGCGCCTTGCCGTTCGCGGAACGGCGCGCCCGCCTCGCGCAGCTGCTCGCGGCCGCCGAGCCGCCGCTCCATCTGACGCCGGCTACGACCGATCGCGCCGTCGCCGCCGACTGGTTCAGTCGCTTCGAAGGCGCGGGGCTCGACGGCGTCATGGCCAAACCGCTCGACGGCCCCTACGAGCCCAACAAGCGCTCCATGCTCAAGGTGAAGCACGAGCGCGATTGCGACTGCGTCGTCGCCGGATTTCGCTGGCACAAGCGCGGCCAGGATCGCGTCGGCTCGCTGCTGCTCGGGCTGCATGACGACGCGGGCGTGCTGCATCACGTCGGCGTCGTCGCCAGCTTCACCGACAAGGTGCGTCAGGAGCTGGTCGAGACTCTGGCGCCCTACCGTCAAGACGCCACCGCCGATCATCCGTGGAAGGAGTGGGCGGAGTGGCAGACGGGCACCGCCGGCCAGCGCGTGCCGGGTGCCAAGAGCCGCTGGAATGCCGACAAGGATCTGTCGTGGGTGCCGCTCCGGCCGGAGCTCGTCGTCGAGGTGGCGTACGATCACATGCAGGGCACGCGCTTCCGCCACACCGCGCAGTTCCGTCGCTGGCGCAGCGACAAGCGGCCGCGTGATTGCACGTTCGCGCAGCTCGAGGTGGTGCCGCCGCAGGAGCTGGCCGCGATCTTCCCGACGCGCTGAGCCGATGCGCCGAGGTCTACTCGCCGGCGGGCGGCTTCGGTTTCTTTTTCAGATGCTCGCGCCATTCGCGCGTCGGATCGTCGTCGGGATCCGGCGTCTCGGCGGGCGGGCGCAGCTCGACCGGTACGTGGCGCAGGTTGACGCGGACGCGCGTCCAGGTCGACGAGCGGCCGCGCATCGAGTCGACCAGCACGTCGTCGACGGCGAGCAGCTTGGCCACCTCGGCATGGCGCGCCTTCCAGCGCTCGAGGCCCGCCAGCGCCGCGTCCTTGTGCGGCGAATTGGCGACGACGACGAGCGGCATCTTCTCGCGCGGCTTGCGCGCCCTCTTCGCCGGCGGGGCCCCCTCCGCCGAAGCGCCCGCCTCCGACGAAGTGGCCGACCTCGACGAGGTCGCGCGCGACGGCGCGACGCGCGGCGCCTCGCCCTCCATCTTGCGAAAGTGCGGCGGCCACGGCGCATCGGCCAGCCCCGACGCCTCGTCGCGCGCCGCCAGCTCGAGCAGCTTCTCGAGCGACCCCGGCGCCTCGTCCATGCGCGCGTGCGGATCGCCGATCGCCGCCAGCCGCTGCGGCACCGTCAGCACCGTGAAGTCGGCCGGCTCGCACGCCGGCACCTCGTCCCACGAGAGCGGCGCCGACACGCGCGCGTCCGGCAGCGGGCGCACCGAATAGGCCGAGCAGGTCGTCCGATCCTTGGCGTTCTGGTTGTAGTCGAGGAAGACGCCGTGGCGCTCCTCCTTCCACCACTTCGACGTCGCCAGCGACGGCACGCGTCGCTCGATCTCGCGCGACAGCGCCAGCGCCGCCTGCCGCACCTCGGGGAAGGTCCAGCGCGGCTCGATGCGCACGTTGACGTGCATGCCGCGCGATCCGCTCGTCTTGGGCCAGCCGCGCAGCCCCAGCTCCTCGAGCAGCGCCTTGACCTCGAGCGCCACGCGCCGCACGTCGTCCCACGCCACGCCCGGGCCGGGATCGAGGTCGACGCGCAGCTCGTCGGGATGGTCGAGATCGCCGGCGCGCACCGGATGCGGATGGAGCTCGATGCAGCCGAGGTTCACGATCCAGGCGAGCCCCGCCGCGTCGTCGACCACCACCTCGTCCGCCGTCCGCCCCGACGGGAACGACAGCGTCACGGTGCGCAGCCACTCGGGGCGATTGTCGGGCGCGCGCTTCTGATAGAACGCCTCGCCCGCGGCGCCGTCGACGAAGCGCTTGAGCACGATCGGCCGATCGCGGATGCCGTTGAGCGCGCCCGAGGCCACCGACACGTAATAGCGCACCAGCTCGAGCTTGGTCAGCTGGGTCTGGGCGCTGAAATAGAGCTTGTTCGGGTTCGAGATGCGAACCTCGCGTCCCTCGAGGACGAGCACCTCGGCTGCCGCTTTTGAGGCCACCTTGCCGCTACTGTACACGCATTTTTTAGACGAGCGCGCGCACGCGCTGGTCGCGCAGATAGAGCCCGCCCCAGACGAAGATGGCGACGTAGATCGGGAACAGCGTATGCGTCACGAGCGGGTGGCCGACGCGCACGTGGGTGGCGATGGCGCCGCCGAGATAGCCGGTCAACAGCACTGCGCCGATGACGGCGGTCCGGTGCAGGACGTAGAGGACGACGCAGGCGAGCAGCACCACGCCGAGCGGAAAGACCACGCCGGCGGGGTAGCCGAGCTCCATCGTGCCTTGCATCGCGGGGCCGAGCTTCAAGAGCTTGATCACGCTGTCCATGAGCAAGAACAGCACTGCCACCCCGCTCAAGATGCGCCCCGTCCAAACCAGCTTGCGATCCATGTTCGTCTCCTCCTTGGGTTACCTACGGAGGACGAATGAGGACCCTCGTTTCCGACATGCCGGAAGACTTTTTCCTGAGGCGGCGGAAATCAGGCGGCGGAGCGGGCGGAGCGGCCGGGCTGGACGGCGGCGATGAACTTCACCTTCGGGTTTTCCTTCTCGGCGCGCTGCATCGCCCACTCGCTCTCGAACAGCACGAGCGGACGATCTTCGACGTCGAGGACGCAGGTGCTGTAGCCGCGGGTCTCGAAGGTGGCGATGTCGACCTCGCCTTCCAGCCAGCGGGCATGCTGATAGGGTAGGCGATCCAGCTCGATGGGCGCGCCGTACTCGGAGCGCAGGCGGTGCTGCACCACTTCGAATTGCAGCACGCCGACCGCGCCGAGGATGGGCTCTCGGTCCATGCGCAGGCGGTCGAAGAACAGCTGCACGGCGCCCTCTTCGGAGAGCTGCTCGAGCCCCTTCTTCAGCTGCTTGCGCTTGGCCGGGTCGGTGAGGCGAACGCGCACGAAGAACTCGGGCGAGAAGCGCGGGATGCCGTCGAACTCGACCGGCTCGCCTTCACACAGGCTGTCGCCGATGCGCAGGATGCCGGGATCCCAGATGCCGATGACGTCGCCGGCGAACGCCTCGTCGACCTGCTTGCGCTCGTGGGCGAGGAAGTTGAGCGAGCGGGTCAGCGCCAGCCGCGTGTTGGAGCGGACGTGCAGCACCTCCATGCCGCGGAGGAAGCGCCCCGAGCAGACGCGGGCGAAGGCGATGCGGTCGCGATGGCGCGGATCCATGTTCGCCTGGATCTTGAACACGAACGCCGAGAACGCCGGATCGTCGGCGGCGCGCTCGCCCTTGATGGTGCGGCGCGTGCCCGGCGGCGGCGCCAGGTCGACGAAGTTGTCGAGGAACGGCTCGATGCCGAAGTTGGTCATCGCCGAGCCGAAGAAGACCGGGGTCATCTCGCCGCGCAAAAAGGCGCCGCGCTCGAACGGACGCGACGCGACGTCGAGGAGCTCGATCTCCTCCTTGAGCTGGTCGCGCACCTTGTCGCCGATCATCTCGGCGAGCTCCGGCGAGTCGAGATCGCCGACGGTGGTGACGGCGCGGTCGGCCTTGCTCTCGCCACGCTCGAACTGGAACAGGCGGCCCGAGCCGCGCTCGTACACACCCGCGAACGTCGGTCCGGCGCCGACCGGCCAGTTGACCGGCGCGCACGGAATGCCGAGGACCCGCTCGATCTCGTCGAGGAGCTCGAGCGGCTCGCGGCCGAGGCGATCCATCTTGTTGATGAAGGTGACGATGGGGATGCCGCGCAGGCGGCAGACCTTGAACAGCTTGATGGTCTGCGGCTCGACGCCCTTGACGCAGTCGATGAGCATCACGGCGGCGTCGGCAGCGGCCAGCGTGCGGTAGGTGTCTTCGGAGAAGTCGTGGTGGCCGGGCGTGTCGAGCAGGTTGACCCGGCGGCCGCGATAGTCGAACTGCAAGACGCTGGTCGAGACCGAGATGCCGCGCTGGCGCTCGATCTCCATCCAGTCGCTGGTGGTCTTGCGACCGCCGCGGCGCGAGTCCTTGACCGAGCCGGCCAGATGGATCGCCCCGCCGTAGAGAAGCAGCTTCTCCGTCAGGGTCGTCTTGCCGGCGTCGGGGTGCGAGATGATTGCGAAGGTGCGACGCCGGCCGATCTCGGCGCTCAGTTGTTGCTGGTCCATGCTTCCGCCTTGTAGTCCGGTTTGGTAGCCGCGAAGAAACGATGCTCAGAGCCGGCCAGCCCTACGGTGGCGGAGGGATCGTGAGACTCTCGGCTGTGCCTTGTAGTCGAATGGCCCGAGTCTACGGCTCGACGGCCAGGAGTGCAACCGAGGCTAGGCGGAGAGGCGATGGCCCCGGGCGCCGGCGACGTGGGCGGCCAGCGAGCCGGCGGCCACCGCCGAGAACATCTTGAGCGCGCCGGTCACGTCGTCGGTGAGCGCGACGCGGAAGAAGGCGGCCATGACCCCGTGAAGCGTGTCGTCGGACACGAGCGGCAAGATGGCGACCGCCGCCAGCCGCTCCTTGTGCACCCAGCGCTGATCGAACTCGGCGTCGCCGACGATGGCGTTGGAGACGAACGGCTCGCCGTTGCGCGCGACCACGCCGACCTTGAAGCGGTAGGTTCGCAGATCGATGCGGGCGCGCGAGCTGCGCGTCGTCTGGCGCGACCTTCCTCCGGCCGGTCGAGCGCGACCGCTTCGTTCATGTGCGCTCGGTGATCGTACACAGCGCCGGCTCGTCGCTGACCAGCCTCGTGAGCGTGCAGTCGGAGGATCCCACCAAGGGGCAGTACATCGAAAATCTGCGCGCGTTCTTCACCTACGTGCCGCACGATGCCGCCGTTCGGGTGGCGCCTCTCGAGTGCCAGGGCGACGACGAGCGTGCGCTCTTCGAGGAGGTGGAGCGACGCATCGCGCTGCAGCGGCGGCTGGTGCCGGCGCACGCGCGAGCGGCTTGACACCAACGCGCTCGCTCGGCCCGCTCGTTTTCGACGCGCGCTATCGGGAGCGACTCGTGCTCGCCGGCGGCGGCGAGGCGCAGCTGCGGCTCCTCGACGCCGACGACAAGGGGCTCCTGCGACGCGGCTTCGAGCGTCTCTCCGACGATGGTCGCTACAATCGATTCTTCGTGCGCAAGCGCATGCTGCTCGACGCCGAGCTGGACTATCTGACGGAGCTGGACCAGATCCACCATCTGGCGCTCGTCGCCGTCCGCGCCACCGCGCTCGAGCCCACGGAGGGGCTGGCCGTCGCACGCGCGGTTCGCCTGGTGACCGAGCCGCACGTCTACGAAGGTGCCATCGCCGTCGTGGACGAGTTTCAGGGGCGTGGCCTCGGCGCTGCGCTCTTGCGGCGCTTGATGGCCGCGACCGCCGAGCGCGGCGGCGGCAGCCTGCGCTTCTGCCTCTTGCCGACCAACACGGCCATGCGTGCGCTCTTGACCAGCCTGGCACCCCAGAGCGCCTTCGTCGACGAGGATGGCGTGCTGCGTCTCGACATTCCTCTCGACGGCAGCTCGCCGGCTAGGTCGACGGCTGCTGCTCTGGACGCGCGCGCCGGTGACCGACTGCGCCCCAGAGCACGACGGCCGCCAGCGCCGGGCCGGTGAGCGCGACCGCAACGGCGATCCAGTCGAGCCCGCGAACCCGCGGCGCATCGTAGACCGCGAGCTGCGCCAGCGTGAGGATGGCATCGGTGGTGACCGCGGCAGCGACGGTGACGCCGAGCCAGTGGCGCCAGCGCATCGTCAAGGAGAAGAGCGCCGCCGCGAGCACCAGGTCGAAGCCGACCCACGCCGGCTGCGTCCAGGCCGCCGGAAACCAGCGCGCGTCGGCGAGCATGAGCAGCAGCGTCCAGGGAACGAGCAGCGCGGCGAGCACACGCACCACCAGCGCCGGGCCGCGTAGCAGCGTCGCACCGCCGAAGCGCAGAAAGCTGCCGCGCGCGAACGCCGCCAGCGCGTCGACCAGCGCGACGTGGCTGGAGCTGCCCGGAGGGTGCGCCAGATAGATCGGCTCCCACAGGTGCGGCCGCAGCTTGGCCTTGAAGGCGCGCAGCCCCGCGAAGTCGTAGAGCGGCGACGACAGGCGGCGCGCAGCGCGCAGCCAGCCGCGGACCGGGCCGGACAGCGGCGCTAGCCCGAGCGTGACGTAGCGGCAGCCCGCGTCGCCGACGGCGCGCATGGCGGCGTCGATGAGCAGCTCGGCCGTGCCGTTCGGCGAGCCGGGATCGCGCAAGAAGTCTTCGAGCAGCCAGCCGCGACGAGCATAGATCGGTACGGCGGCGAGGAAGCCGACCACGTTGCCGTCGCGCTCGGCCACGAAGTAGCGGCGCTCGGCGGCGAACGCGAACGGCTGCACGTCGACGAGAAAGCCCATCGGCGCCATCGGCTTGTCGTGTCGCCAGCGCTCGACGAGCCGCTCGATCGCCACCCGGAGCGGCGTCGCCGGCAGCAGCTCGTCAGGCGCCACCGACCGCACGGTGACTCCCTTGTTGAGCGCCCGCCGCAGCTGCTCGCGGAGACTGCGCGTGGCGGTGACGGTCTCGGGCCAGCGGGTCGCGTCCCAGACCGGCTGCTCGCCGATGTACATGCTCGCCAGGCCGGCAGCGTCGACGAGGCGTGGCTCGGCGGCGAAGAAGGCGACGCGGCGGCCGGCGCCGCGCGCCGCTTGCGTGAAGCGATCGCTGACCTCCCGGAGCTTTCCGGCCGCGCAGATGGGAGCGCCGGCTACGACCCACGCGCCGCGTGTCTCGACGTACGCGACGCAGGCGTCGTCCCCGTCGAACCAGTAGCGAAAGTCGGCCTCGAGCGTCTGGAACGAGGTCGTGTTCCAGCCGTGGCGCGCCAGCAGCGCCAGCACGCGAATCCGCCGCTCGTCGCCGTCGCCGTCGCCGTCGCCATCGCCGTCGCCGTCGCCGTCGCGCCTCACGTCCGCATTGTAGATCGACCGGCGGTCGCGCAATCGCTTTACAGCGTCGGCCGCAATCGGCCAGGGGGCCCTTGATGTGCCGGACAGCGTGTATAAACGGGAGCGGTGCGGGTTAAACAGCCTCAGGCGCCAAAGGAGCGGCTCATCGCCCTGCGCATTCCTGATGAGCTGCTCCGAGCCATCGATCGGGAGGCGGAGCGACTGCGCAACGAACGGCCGGGCGCCAGCCGCGTCGCCCGCTCGGAAGCGATTCGCGACCTGCTCTATCGCGCTTTGCACGCCGGCGAGCGGGTGTCCCGTTGAACGACAGCTCCCCCACTTCGACCTCGGACCCGACGGCACCGGTGGGCGATGCGCCGTTCGCGGCAGCCGACTGTCTGCTCGGCGGCGGTGAAATGGGCGCCATGATGCGGGCGCTCGACTGGTCTCGGACGCCCGTCGGACCGGTCGCCTCGTGGCCGCAGAGCCTGCGCACCGCCGTCAGCATCCTCCTGGAATCGCGCTTCCCGATGTACATCGCGTGGGGCCCGCAGTACACGCAGTTCTACAACGACGGCTATCGCCCCGTTCTCGGCTCGACCAAGCATCCCGCGGCGATGGGGCTGGCCGCGGCCGCCACCTTCGCCGAGAGCTGGCACATCATCGGGCCGATGTTCGACGGCGTCCGCCAGGGTGTTCCCGTCGGCGCCGAGGATTGGATGCTGCCGCTCGATCGGCACGGCTTCCTCGAAGAGTGCTACTTCACCTTCTCGTACAGCCCGATCCGCGACGAGAGCGGAACGGTCGGCGGCGTTCTGGTGACGGTGACCGAGACGACCGACCGCGTCCTCGGCGAGCGGCGGCTCAACACCCTGCGCGAGCTGTCGTCGCAGACGAACGATGCCAGCACCGCCGAGACGGCCTGCGCCACCGCGGGCGAGATCCTGGCCAACAACCGGGCCGACATCCCCGTCGGGCTCGTCTACCTCCTCGATCGCGACGGCAAGCATGCGACGCTGGCGGCGGCGGCGGGCCTCGCGCGCGGCACGGCGGCGAGCCCCGAGCGGGTCGTCTTGACCGAAGAGAGCGGGCCCTGGCCACTCGCCGCCGTCGCCAGCAGCGGCACCGCGATGGTCGTCGAGGGCGGCGACGGGCCGTTGCCGCGGCGCGCCCTGATCCTTCCCATCGCGCGAGCCGGCGCCGCGCGGCCGGCCGGCATTCTCGTGGCCGCCCTCAGCCCGCGCCTCCTCTTCGACGCCAAGTATCGCAGCTTTCTCGAGCTGGTCGCCGGGCAGATCGCCACCGCCATCGCCAGTGCGCGCGCACTGCAGGAAGCCAAGGCGCGCGCCGCCGCGCTCGCCGAGATCGACCACGCCAAGACCGCCTTCTTCTCCAACGTCAGCCACGAGTTTCGTACGCCGCTCACGTTGCTGCTCGGTCCGGCCGAGGAGTCGCTGGCGCGCATCGACTCGCTTCCCGCCGACGACGTGGCCCGCTGGCAGCTGGTGCACCGCAACGGCCTTCGCTTGCTGAAGCTCGTCAACACCCTGCTCGACTTTTCGCGCATCGAAGCGGGACGGGTACACGCGTCGTACCAGCCGACCGACCTCGGCATGCTGACGCGCGAGCTGGCCGGCGTCTTCGAGTCGGCGATCGAGCGCGCCGGGCTCCGCCTCACCGTCGCCATCGACGACATCGGCGAGCCGGTCTACGTCGATCGCGACATGTGGGAGAAGATCGTCCTCAATCTGCTCTCGAACGCGCTCAAGTTCACGTTCCAGGGCGGCATCGACGTGGCGCTCCGTCGCCGGGACGACGGCGTCGTCCTGACCGTGCGCGACAGCGGCATCGGTGTCACCGCCGAGCAGCTGCCGTACCTCTTCGATCGTTTCCATCGCGTGCAGGGCGCGCGCTCGCGCACGCACGAGGGCACCGGCATCGGCCTGGCGCTGGTGCAGGAGCTGATCAAGCTGCATGGCGGCCGCGTCACCGTCGAGAGCGTCGTCGACCGCGGCTCGACCTTCACCGTGACCATTCCGCTCGGATCCGCGCATCTGCCGGCGGAGCAGCTCGCCGCGCCGCGCGACGGCACGCCGACCGCGCTCGGAGCGGCTCCGTTCGTCGAGGAGGCGCTGCGCTGGTCGACCGGCGCTTCGTCGCCG
>JAQBQH010000215.1 GCA_028287105.1 Myxococcales bacterium | reverse complement strand
GGCGGCGGGGGCGGGCGGCTTCGCGGCGACCGGAGGCGGCGGCGCAGCCCGCGCCGGCTCCTGCGTCGGTGCCACCCGTCTCTCCGCCGGCAGCGCCTGAATGTCACCCAGCGGCACCTGCATGACGCCGTAGCCACGCGACCCGCTTGCCCGCTTCGGTCCGCCGATCGCCACGTACCACTCGACGCGCTCGCCCTTGGGCACCAGCGTCCCGTCGAGCACCGGGTCCGGCTCGCCCAATCCGTACTCGACGAGCGTTGCGCCCGCGAACGGCGCCTGCCCGATCATCTTCAGCGACGCGAACTGCGACTCGAGCTGATCGGTCAGCTCGTAATACGACGCCCCCGCGCGCGCCCCCGGCCGGTCGCGGCTCGGCACAGCCAATACAATGGTGCCGTCCGGCTTGACCGCGCGCTTGAGCGCCGCCACCAGCTCGCGCAGCGATCCGGGATCCGCGTCGAGCGCAAACGCCACATCGAACTCGCCTGCGACGACCTGCCCCACGTCCGCCGGCTGCGCGCGCCCGACGCTGCGCGCGCCGCGCCCGCGCAAGAAATCCCCGTGCCCTTCCTCGCCAACTTCGAGCACGTGCGCCCCCGCCAAGAGGTCCTGCACGTACAAGTAAGTGGTGAGGTGGCGGAGACGGGTGTCGAGCAGCATGGGGCTGGACTCTATCATGAGCACGCACGACAGTTGTGCAGCCGGCTCCGTCGCTGATAAAATGCAAACGTGGCCGAGGAGCGCAACGTCGTCGTCATCGAGAGTGACGGAAAAGTCACCGTCGAAGGCGAGGCTCAAAAGCGGCTCGCCGGCCGGCCGGGACGCTTCCGCGTCGTGCCGACCACCGGTGAGCTCGTCATCCTGCAGCGCCTCGGCGACCTCCGCGCCGGCGCCTCGGTCAGCGCCATCGCTCCCGGCAAGGTCACGCTCGCCGGCGAGGTCGACGCCGTCGGCGGCCTCGTCGACGTCATCAACTTCATCCTCTCGAACCAGTGGTCGGGGCAGCTCGCCATCGTCGACGGCGCGGCGCGCAAGATGCTCTACTTCCGCCGCGGCGACATCCGCACCGCCGCGTCCAACGTCCCCGAGGACCGCCTCGGCGCCATCCTCTATCGCTACGGCGTCATCTCCGACGAGCAGCTGCAGACGGCGCTCGGCTCGGTGGGCGGCTCGGGCAAGCTCGGTCAGGTCCTCGTCGAGCAGGGGCTGCTCACGCCGCACGACCTCTACACCTACGTGCGGAAGCAGGTCGAAGAGATCTTCTTCAGCGTCCTGGTCCTCCACCACGGCGCCTTCTACTTCTACCGCACCGACGAGGATCACGGCCCGGTGTCGCAGCTCTCCTTGCCGACCAAGCAGCTCCTCTTCGACGGCGTGCGCCGCATCGACGAGCTCAGCTACTTCCGCGAGAAGCTACCGTCGCCCGAGCTGATCTTGCAGCGCCGCCATCCGGCGCCGATGCAGAAGCTCGAGGGGCGCGAGGAGCGGCTGCTCCAGCTCGTCGACGGCGTGCGCAACATCGAGGCCATCGGCCGCCTGTCGCACCTCGGGGAGTTCGAGACCACCAAGATCCTCTATCAGCTGACCACCTCGGGCTTCGTCGAGGCCAAGCAGCAGCCCGTGGTGCAGATGGCGCCCATGCGCATGGGCGACTCGATCGAGGACATCTACGGCAAGGTGATCGAGGCGTTCAACGAGGTCTACATCAAGATCTTCATCGCCGTCTCGCAACGCAACAAGGAGCAGGCGCTGCAAAAGGGGCTCGAGTCGTTCTTCGGCTCGGTGGCCGAGTTCGCGCCGCTCTTCGTGGGCCTCGCGATCGACAACGACGGGTCGCTCTCGCGCGAGCAGCTCATGGCCAACCTGCAGATGGCGCCCACCGACGACAAGCTCGACTACCTGCATCGCGGCCTCAACGAGCTGCTCTTCTTCGAGCTCTTCACCGCCGGCGAGGCGGTCGATCGTCGCGAGGAGATCGAGCTCCATCAACGGCTCAACCAGATCATCCGCGATCGCGGATCATCGGTGCACACCATGGTCGCCGAGCCGGAAGACGCGTCGGAGGGCGTGGTCTGAAACCGCCCGGCGACGCACCGCATCCCAGCGCCATGGAGCCCGGCTTCGCGTTTCGCCACGACCTCCGCGTCCGCTTCGCCGAGACCGACGCCCAGACGGTCGTATACCACTCCAACTTTCTCATCTACGCCGATGCCGCGCGCGTCGAATACTTCCGCGCCCTGGGCGGCGCCAACGACCCGACCGAGTGGCGGCGCGACCGCGGCTACGACGTCGCCCTCGTCCACGCCGAGTGTGACTTCCGCAGCCCGGCGCACTTCGACGACCTCTTGACCGTCTGGATGCGCCTCGCCCACGTCGGCAACGCCAGCTTCGGCTTCGAGTACCGCATCACCAACGGGGACACGCTCGTGTGCGAGGTCAAGACCACGCAGTGCGCGATCGACAAGAAGGCGCGCACCACGCGCCCCCTGCCCGACGAGTTCAAGCAGGCGCTGCGCAGCTTCGAAGAGTCCCTGCGCCGCGCCGCGCCCGAACGCCAGCGCGCCTGACCGTCAACGCCGGATTTCGAAGCGCGTGAACTCGGACTCATCGACCACTTCGTCGATCACCGAGAGCCGCTCCACCCGCGCCCCGGATGGCCCGCGCGCGGCCCACGCCAGGAAGCTGTCGACCGCGGTCGCCTCCCCCTCGACCACGCCGTCGACCTCCCCGCTCACCAGGTTGCGCACCCAGCCCACGAGACTGTCGGCGCGCGCCTGGTCGACCGCTGACGCTCGATACGCCACGCCCTGCACCCGCCCACTCGCGCGAAACCGCACCCGCCGTTTCATGCCGCCCCCACCTTCGACCGCGCGCGCCGGCCGATTTTTCCTTGACAGGACCACGCTCGCCGCCTAGCGTTTTCGTCGAACCGAACCAGCAAATCGTACTTCCCCTCGAACCTCAAGACAGTCCCCCACCGTACACCGGCCAAGCCGGCCCGCTCTCTGGAGAAAACGAACAAATGAATCTGACGGAGTTGAAGCGCAAGAAAATGGGCGAGCTCGCTCACATGGGTGCCGAGCTCAACATCGAAGGCGTCAGCGGTATGCGTCGCCAGGACCTCATCTTCGCGCTCCTGCAGCACACCGCGGCCAACAAAGGCGAAGTCTACGGCGACGGCGTCCTCGAGACCCTCCCCGACGGCTTCGGCTTCCTCCGCTCCCCCGACTACAACTACCTGCCCGGCCCGGACGATATCTACGTCTCGCCGTCGCAGATTCGACGCTTCGGCTTGCGCACCGGGGATACCGTGGAGGGCCAGATCCGGCCGCCCAAGGACTCCGAGCGCTACTTCGCGCTGCTCAAGGTCGAGAAGCTGAACGGCACGCCGCCCGATGCCATCCGCGACAAGGTCGCGTTCGACAACCTCACCCCGCTCTACCCGAATCGCCGCCTCAACCTCGAGCATGATCCGAAGAACAACTCCACGCGGATCATCGACATGCTGTGCCCGATTGGCAAGGGGCAGCGCTGCCTCATCGTCTCGCCGCCGCGCGCGGGCAAAACGGTGCTGCTGCAGGACATCGCGCACGCCATCACCGCCAATCACAAAGAGGTGGTGCTGATCGTCCTCCTCATCGACGAGCGTCCCGAAGAAGTCACCGACATGCAGCGCACCGTCAAGGGCGAGGTCGTGTCGTCGACGTTCGACGAGCCGCCCGCGCGCCACGTGCAGGTCGCCGAGATGGTCATCGAGAAGGCCAAGCGCCTCGCCGAGCACAAGAAGGACGTCGTCATCCTCCTCGACTCGATTACCCGTCTGGCGCGCGCCTACAACACGGTCGTGCCGCCGTCGGGCAAGATCCTCTCGGGCGGCGTCGACTCCAACGCCCTGCACAAGCCGAAGCGCTTCTTCGGTGCCGCACGTAACATCGAAGAGGGTGGGTCGCTCACCATCATCGCCACCGCGCTCGTCGACACCGGCTCGCGCATGGACGAAGTCATCTTCGAAGAGTTCAAGGGCACGGGTAACTCGGAAATCCATCTCGACCGCAAGCTCATGGAAAAGCGCATCTTCCCCTGCCTCGACATCAACAAGTCGGGCACCCGCAAGGAAGAGATGCTGCTCGACGAGAAGACGCTCAACCGCGTCTGGATCCTCCGCCAGCTCCTGCACCCGCTCAACGTCATCGACGCGATGGAGTTCCTTCGCGACAAGGTCGGCAAGACCGACTCGAACGGCGAGTTCATCGCCTCGATGTCGTCGTAGCCTCCCCCCCTTGACCCGCCCATCTTTATGGATTAAATAGACGCTCCCTTGGAGGAATTGCGTCATGGCTAAACCAGGAATTCACCCCGGATACATCGCTGCGGCCGTCAATTGCGCGTGCGGCGCGTCGTATACGATGGCTTCGACCCGCGGCAACTTCGCGGTTGATATCTGCGCGAATTGCCATCCGTTTTATACCGGCAAGCAGAAGCTGATGGACACGGCCGGACGCATCGAGCGCTTCCAGAAGAAGTACGGTCGCGACGCCGCCAAGTAAGCGCGCGCTCCGTAGTCCATGTTCGACAAGCTCGAAGCGGTCGAGAAGCGTTTCCAGGATCTCGAGGCCCTACTCGCCGATCCGGATGTGATCGCCAAGCGCGCCGAATTCCAGAAGCTGTCCAAAGAGCGCGCCGACATCGTCGACCTCGTCGCGAACTTCCGCGAATACAAGGTCATCATCAACGATCTCGAAGCCAATAAGCCGCTTCTCGAGGAGAAAGACCCCGAGATGCGGTCGATGGCGCGCGACGAGATCGCGCGGCTGACGGCGGACAAGACTCGCGTCGAGGAGATCCTCAAGGTCCTCCTCCTGCCGAAGGACAAGAACGACGACAAGAACATCGTCCTCGAGATTCGCGGCGGCACCGGCGGCGAAGAGGCAGCGCTGTTCGCCGCCGACCTGTTCCGCATGTACTCGCGCTATGCCGAGCGCCATCGCTGGAAGCTCGAGATCTTGTCGCAGTCGGACGCGGCGGCGGGCGGCTTGAAGGAAGTCATCGCGCTCATCACGGCGTCGTCGGGCAAGGTCTACTCCGCGCTCAAGTACGAATCGGGCGTGCACCGCGTTCAGCGCGTGCCGGCTACCGAGGCGCAGGGGCGCATCCACACCTCGGCGGCGACGGTGGTGGTGCTGCCCGAGGTCGAAGAGGTCGACATCAAGATCGAGGAGAAGGATCTCGAGATCAAGGTGTCGCGCTCGGGCGGCCCGGGCGGGCAGTCGGTCAACACCACCGACTCCGCGGTGCAGGTGCTGCACAAGCCGTCGGGCATCCAGGTGCGCTGCCAGGACGAGAAGTCGCAGCACAAGAACCGCGACAAGGCGATGAAGATCCTGCGCGCGAAGCTCTACGAGATCGAGGCGCAGAAGCAGGAAGCGTCGGAGCGCGAGGCGCGCCGCGAGCAGGTCAAGTCAGGCGACCGCTCCGACAAGATCCGAACCTACAACTTCCCGCAGGACCGGCTGACCGATCACCGCATCGGCCTGACCAAGCACAACCTCGACGACATCCTCGACGGCAACCTCGATCCCATCATCGAAGCGCTGCGCACGCACTACCAGGCAGAGTCGTTGAAGGGGCAGAGCTAGCTCTCCCCTCCCGGCCGACTTACTTCGTCAGCTCGTCGAGCTCCTGCTTGAAGCGCTCGACGTCCTTGGGGCCGTCGAAGCCTTCGTTGACGTAGCGAACGATGCCCTTTTTATCGACGACGAACGAGGTCGGCATCTTGGGCAGGTCGTAGCTCGACGCGACCGAGCCGGCGGGATCGAGCAGCACGTCCATCGTCAGCCCGAGCTGCTTGGCCATGCGCTCGGCGTTCTCGCGCTGCTTGTCGATGTTGACCGCGACGATGACGACGCCCTTGCCCGCGTACTCGCGCGCCAGCTTCTCCAGCTGCGGCAGCTCCTTCTTACAGGGCTCGCACCACTGCGCCCAGAAGTCGATGAGCACCACCTTGCCGCGCAGCGCCGACAGGCTCACCTGCGGCCCCTTGAGCGAAGCGAGCGTGAACTCGGGCGCCCGCTGCCCCTTGCCGACGCCGGCCGTCGCTACCGACGAGAACGTCACGGCCAGAAGCAGCGCCGCTGTCGCCATCGAGCGCGTCATTTGTTGAGCTCCTCTTCGACCCAATCTTTCATCTCCTCGTAGGTGGGCGGCCCGTGGAACTTGCGGCCATTGATGAAGAACGAAGGCGTCGAGTCGACATTGACCTTCTCGCCCTCGGCGCGATCGCGGTTCACCTTGTCGACCGCGCCGTCGATGTCCTTCTTCCACTTCGCCAGATCGAGCTTCAGCTCGCGCGCATAACGCTCGAGGTCGGACGGCGACTCCTTCTCCTGGTCGCCGCGAAACAGCTTGTCATGGTACTGCCAGAACTTGCCCTGCTTGCCGGCAGCGACGGCCGCCTGCGCAGCGCCCTGCGCGTACGGATGCGCCCGCGTGATCGGGTAGTGCTTGAAGTAGAGCTTCACCTGCGGGAACTCCTCGAGGATGCGCTCGAGCACCGGCTGGGCATGCTTGCAGTGCGGGCACTGGAAGTCGGAGAACTCGACGATGCTGATGGGCGCGCCCGGGTCGCCGCGCACCGGCGAATCTTTGACGTCGATGTTCTTGTACTTGTAGACGTCGCTGCCGAAGCGTTCGCCGTAGTGCTCCTCGACCTCGGATGGCAAAAGGCCGAGCTTGAACAGGCGCACCATGTAGCGGGCGGCGAAGACCGAGCGGCGGCACTTGGGATCGCTCTTGAGCGACGCCTCGAGCGACTGCGCCTTGCCGCAGGCCGACGGATACTTCTGGAGCAGCTTGACCAACGAGCCCTTGTCTACCTCCGACATTCCGGAGAGATCCACGTTGGGCACCTGCACCGAGGTGTCGGCCGAAGCGAGCGCCGGGGCGCACAGGATCGCGAGCAAAGCCAAAATTCGCATGATCTGGCGTGTGTAGCGCACCGGTTCCATAGGAGTCAAGACGAGTCGACCGCGCGCGGCATTCAGTCTTGACGAGATGCGGCAGGAGATTATAAAACACGACTGAATGAACAATCATTCAGCGCGCAGCCGCAGCAAGTCGAACGGCAAGCGCGCCGTCGCCAAGAAGAAGGATGCGTCGCCGGCGTCGCCGCCCGAGGGCAAGCGCGAACGCATCCTCGAGGCCGCGATCAAGGTCTTCGCCGCCGAGGGCTTCTATAACGCCAAGGTCTCGCAGATCGCGCAGGCGGCCGGCGTTGCCGACGGCACCATCTACCTGTATTTCAAGTCCAAAGACGACCTGCTCATCAACCTGTTCGAAGACCGCATGGAGCGGGTCAACGCCAACCTGCGGGAGGCGATCGAGACCGAGACGTCGGCCATCGCCCAGCTGCGGCGCATCGTCCGGCTGCACCTCGAGCTCGTCGAGCAGAACCGCGACATGGCCGAGGTGATCTCGGTCGAGCTGCGCCAGTCGTCCAAGTTCATCCGCGAATACGCGAACCCGAAGTTCGCGGAGTTCCTCCGCACCATCGCCGGCGCGGTCGTCGAAGGGCAGCGCACCGGCGAGCTCCGCACCGGAATCGATCCCTATATTTTTGCGCGGGCGCTCTTCGGTGCGCTCGACGAAATCGCGCTCGCGTGGCTTGTCAAACAGCCGGGCTCGAAGGCTACTATCGAGCTCCCGCGCGCGGCCGAGCAGCTCGGCGACCTGTTCATCGACGGGCTCAAAGCCCGCTAACTCGAAGGAGACGTATCGTGAAGATTCTCGTCACCGCCAAACGCGTCCCTGACCCGGAGCAGAAGGTCAAACTCAAGGGAAACGAGCTCGACCAGTCGGCCACCAACTGGCAGCTCAATCAATTCGACGAATATGCCGTCGAGACCGCGCTGCGCCTCACCGAGAACGCCTCGGCCGGCAACGCGCGCGACGGCGAAGTGGTCGTCGTGTCGATCGGCCCCAAGGATGTTCAGCAGCAGCTGCGCTCGACGCTGGCGATGGGCGCCGACAAGGCGATCCTCGTCGCCGGTGAAGATGCGGAGCTCGACGCCGAGATCGTGGCGCGCACGATCCAGAAGCTGGCCGAGCGCGACAAGCCCGACCTCATCCTCATGGGCAAGCTCGCGGCCGACTCGGAGTCGAACGACGCCGGTCAGCGTCTGGCCGGCTATCTCGGCTGGCCGCAGGCGACGTTCGCCGGGACCATCGAGGTCGTCGACGGCGGCAAGGCGCTGCTCGTCGGCCGCGAGGTCGACGCCGGCATCGAGACCAAGAAGGTGACGCTGCCGGCGGTCGTGACCGTCGATCTGCGCATCGTCGCGCCGCACGCCATCAAGAACGGCAAGACGGCAAAGGACCACGCCTACGCCGAAGGGCCGCGCTACGCGTCGCTCAAGGGCATCATGGCGGCGAAGAAGAAGCCGATCGAGGACACGACGCTGCAGGCGCTCGGCGTGACCGCGCAGAAGCGCATCAAGACCACGACGCTCGAAGCGCCGCCCGCGCGCAAGGCGGGCATCAAGGTGCAGTCGGTGGAAGAGCTCGTGCAGAAGCTCCACTCGGAAGCGAAGGTGATCTGATGGGAAACGTTTTGATCGTCGTCGAGACCCACAATGGTCAGCTCCGCACGGCATCGCTGCCGGCGGTGACGTTCGGTAAACAGCTCGCCGAGAAGGCGGGCGGCACGCTCTCGCTCCTCGTCGTCGGCAACAACGTCGCCGGCGCGGCCACCGAAGCGGCCAAGCTCGGCGCGGCCGAGGTGCTCGTCGCCGAGCATCCGGGGCTCGAGCATTACCTCGCCGAGACCTGGGCGCCGGTCGTCGTCAAGGCGGCCAAGGAGAAGGGCGCCACCGTCATCGGCGCCACGTCGACGTCGACGGGCAAGGATCTGTTGCCGCGCGTGGCGGCGCTGCTCGACGCGGGCCTCGTGTCCGACGTCATCGGCATCGTCAACGCCACCACGTTCAAGCGTCCGATGATGGCCGGCAACGTCATCGCCACCGTCGAGGTCGGCACGCCGATCATCGTCGCCACCGTGCGCCAGACCGAGTTCAAGCCGGCGCTCGCCGACGGCGCGGCCGCGCCGATCTCGAAGGTCGACGCCACCGTCCCGTCGGACACGCGCGCCGAGTTCGTCGGCGTCGCCGAGTCCAAGAGCGAGCGGCCCGAGCTCACCGAAGCCAAGATCGTCGTCTCGGGCGGGCGCGGCATGAAGGAGGGCAAGAACTTCGAGCAGGTCGCGGCGCTCGCCGATCTCCTCGGTGGCGCAATGGGCGCCTCCCGCGCCGCGTGCGACGCGGGCATGGTGCCGAACGATCTGCAGGTCGGTCAGACCGGCAAGGTCGTCGCGCCGCAGCTGTACATCGCCATCGCCATCTCGGGCGCCATTCAGCATCTCGCCGGCATGAAGGGCTCGAAGACGATCGTCGCCATCAACAAGGACCCCGAAGCGCCGATCTTCCAGGTCGCCGACTACGGCCTCGTGACGACGTGGGAGCAGGCCATTCCAGCGCTGATGGAAGAGATCAAGAAGCTCAAAGCCGCGGGATAGCGTACTCTCCCCGCCATGCGGCGTCTCCGCATCGGCACTCCACCGAACGACAAGATCATGCGCATCCGGGACGAGGGCGACTCCAAGCGCCCTCCTCTCGTCTGCGTCCATGGCGCCGGCTCGTCGTCGGTG
This sequence comes from Myxococcales bacterium, assembly GCA_028287105.1. Taxonomy (GTDB): domain Bacteria; phylum Myxococcota_A; class Polyangia; order Palsa-1104; family Palsa-1104; genus JAQBQH01. Next base: position 913 of record JAQBQH010000215.1, on the reverse strand, counting down.
ATCTGGATGGACCTGGTGCGGCGGCTGTCGCCGGTGCGCCGCGTCGTCGCGCCCGACCTGCCCGGTCATGGACAGTCGGCGCGCTGGAATCCGCCCGACGACGTCTCCATCGACATGTATCGCGATGCCGTCGGCGCCGTCTGCGCGACGCTCGAGATCGAGCGCGCCGTCCTCATGGGCCACTCGATGGGGGCCCTCGTCTGCCTGGCCGCGGCGGCCGCCTGGCCCGAGCGGGTGGCCGGGCTCGTCCTGGTCAACGGCGGCGCGCGCATCCACGTCGCTCCGTCGCTGTTCGTCAAGCTCACCGACGACTACGCGCGCTTCGGCAAGTGGCTGGCGCGCGTGGCCTGGTCGCCGTCGACGCCGCTGGACGTGGTCGAGCGCTGGGGCGGAATCGCGCTCACCGCCGAGCAGGAGATCACGACGGCCGACTTTCGCGCCGTCGAGCGCTACGACGGCAGCGCGCTCACCGCGCGGGTCAAAGCGCCGACGCTGGTCCTCGGCGGCGAGGACGATCTGCTGACGCCACCGTCGCTGACGCGGGAGCTCGCCGCCGGGATTCCAGGCGCGCGCGCCGTCGTTCTGCCCGCCGCGGGACACATGCTCGTGCAAGAGCAGCCGGAGGCCTTCTTCGCCGAGCTGGAAGCCTTCCTGATCACATCGACTTAGCGACGTGGCGCACTGGATTCGAATCGCGCCGCGGGATACGATGTCGTGTCCGGGGACATGACGCCTCCGCGCAAAAGAGCTGGGCTGGGCTGGGTCGCCGCCGCCGGCGCGGCTGCCCTCGCCGTTGCGTGGTCATTGTTCTGCCCGTGGCTGGTGGCGCTCCCGCCGTCGCACGCGGCCGCGCTCCTGCCGGTCGAGCTGGCCGGCGCGCTCGTCGTGGGGCTGGTCTCGTGGCGTGCCGCGC
>JAQBQH010000193.1 GCA_028287105.1 Myxococcales bacterium | reverse complement strand
GAGCGGCGCGATCCGCAGCATGGGCGCGAGTCGCAGCGCGGGCGCGAGCGCGACCCGGAGCGCGACAATCGCCAGCAGCGCGACCATGCGGCGCCGCGCGCGCAGATGCAGGATCCGCCGACGCGCGGCTTCTCCGCCGACGGTGACGACTCGACGACCAACTCGTCGGGCGGCGCCGGTGCCGAGGAGGAGATCGCCAAGATCCTCAACGAGACCGACGTCTACATCAAGTACAACCTCCACGCCAAGGCGATCGAGCATCTGCAGCGCGCCTTCGAGCGCAACCCGCGCCACGTCGGTGCGCGCGAGAAGCTCAAGGCGCTCTACCTCATCCTCGGCAAGAAGGACGAGGCGGTGCTGGAGCTCTGGTCGCTCGTGGAGAACGCCGAGCCGGGGCGCAAGCGTCGCTACCTGCGCGAGATCCTCGAGATCGATCCCACCAATGCGCGCGCGGCGGGCGACCTCGGCGAGAAGCTGCCGCAGCAGATGATCGAAGAGGCGACCAGCGGCATCGACGAGATCGACATGCCGCCGATGCGCGATCCCGAGGGTACCGGCGCGAGCGAGATGCTCGACGTCGAGGATCTCGAGGAGCTCAGCGACGACGAGTTCGATGTGGCGGCGCCGTCGAACGAGATGCCGGCGCAACGCGCGTCGCATCGCGCGCCGTCGCAGCGTCGGCCGGGGCAGCCGATCGTGCCCGACGGCTTCCTCGAAGACGACGATCGCGCCATCGCCGACGAAGACGACGACGAGATGATCCCGATGGTGGTCGAGCCGTCGCGGGAGCTCGAGGTCCAGTCCGCCAGCGACGCGGTCGAGGATCGCTTCGGGTTCGACGACGGTGCCGAGGTCGAAGATCGCTTTGGCGGATTCGACGACGACAATTCCGGGGCGCTGCCGCCGACGGACTCCGAGTCGCACTCGATCGACGAGGGCGTGCAGGCGGTCGAGCGCGAAGTCTCGCGCGAGGTCTCGCGCGCGGCGCCGGTCGACGACGACAACGACGACGCCGACGTGCACACGCGCTTCGACGATCAGCCGCTCAAGTTCGATCACGCCGCGCTCTTCGGCAGCGGCAACGACGAGATCGACGAAGCCGATCTGCCGCCGGTGGGCGGACTGCCGGGCGTGGCCGGGGCGCGCACGCAGAAGGGGCCGCAGCCCAGCCATCATCGGCGCGCCAGCGATACAGACGACGAGGATGACGACGCGCTGTCGGCGCCGTCGCAAAAGCCGATCACGCGCACGGTGCAGACGCCCGCCGCGCTGCTCGACCATATCGCGCCCGAGGACTCGGGCCCGGTCGGCTCGACGCTGGAGGACGATCTCGACGAGGCCGACTTCTTCGTGCAGCAGAGCCTGTTCGAAGAGGCGCGCGTGATCCTGGAGCAGCTCCTGGCGCGCCATCCGAGCCACCCGCTCGTGACCGCGAAGCTGCGCGACCTCGAGGCGATGGAGCGCGCGGCGGGGATCGACGACGCGTCGCTGGCGCACGTGACCGCGTCGCCGGGCATGACCGCCGACATGAGCGCCGAGCTGCCGACCGAGCTGCCGGGCGACGTCGATGCGGCGCCGTCGGTGGGCGACCCGTCGGCCGGCTTCGAGATGACCCGCAAGGGCGTCATCGAGAAGGGCGTGACCGCCGAGGACTTCGAGACGCATTACGATCTCGGCATCGCCTACAAGGAGATGGGGCTCCTCGACGACGCCATCAACGAGTTCCGCATCGTCATGAAGGACCCCGTGCGCGAGGTCCAGTGCCACCTGATGATCGGGCTCTGCTTCCTGGAAAAGGGAATGCAGACCGACGCCATCGGGCAGTTCAAGAAGGGGCTCTACGTCGAGGGCATCACCGACCGCGAGGCGCTGTCGATGTACTTCGAGCTGGGCCAGGCCTACGAGCGGCTCAATGATCCGCGCGAGGCGCTCTACTATTACGACAAGGTGACCAAGCGCGATCCGCACTTCCGCGACGTCACCAAGCGCGTCGACGCCTTGCGCGGCGGCACGTCACCGGCGCAGGCGGCGATGCCCGAAGGGCGCTCCGACGACGTTGACGACGCCTTCGATACGCTGCTCGGCAAAGACCTCTAGTTTCTGACTAGGGTTTGACGTTGGGCGCCGATGAGGGCGCGGCGATGCTGGGGACTTCGGGCGTGGCGGGGGCGGTGCCCGGCGGCGGAGCGGGGGCGGTGCCGCCGGGGGCCTGGGCCTGCGCGGCCTGGGCAGCGGCGGCGGCGCGGTTGGCGTCGGCCTCCTCGAGGCGCTGCGCCTCGAGCGAGCGATCGGGCGGGCCGATGGGGCGGTCCTGCCGGAACTGCTTCTTCATGTGCGAGTTGCGCACGACCACGTGCGGCGATTTGAGGAGCTCGAGCGGACGCAGCCCGGTCCAGCCCGGCGGCAGCGGCGGCTGCACCCATTCGAAGATGCGGCGCGCGTCGAGCGGCGCGGTGTTCACGCAGCCGTGCGACTTGGTGATGCCGAACTTGTCGTGCCAGTAGGCGCCGTGGATGGCGTTGTGCCACTGGAAGAAGGTCGACCACGGCACCTTGTTGACGTAGTAGCCCTTGTCCTCGTACGGCTGATTCTTCATCGTGATGGCCGAGACCTTGGCCCACACGGGATAGGTGCCCATGGGGGTGGCGATGGCGCGCCCCGACGACACCAGCGTCGCGAAGGTCGGCTTGTCGTTCTCGTAGGTGACGAGCACCTGCTCGCCGAGATCGACGTCGATCCACTTGGTGATCTCGGGCGCGACGGTTTTGGGATGCTCGAGCAGGCGCACCTCGTTGACGGCGTCGGCGCTGATCCACAGCTCGGCCGGCGCGGTGGGGGCGGTTGCCGTCGCTGCGCTGTCGGGTGCGGCCGGTGCTCCCGGTGCGCCTGGTGCGCCTGGCGCGGCTGGTGCGCCTGACGCGGGCGTCGTGCCTGACGCGGGCGCGGCGGCGCTCTCAACCGGCTTCTTCTTGGCGTTCTCCGCCATGATGTTGCCGTACGTCGGCGCCGGCGGCGCGTCGGCGATCGCGATCTTCAGCCACTTCTTCTTGCCGACCATGCGCTCGTCGACGATGTTGACGCGCGTGCGTCGCTCGAGCACCTGATCCGGCTTCGGCGCCTTGCCCTCCGGCGGCGTCGCATACACGTTGCCCTTGTCGGGCGTGACCCAGCCGAACGGCAGCGTCACCTTGTCGTTGAGCTCGAGGCCGTGCCACTCGGCGCCACCGCCCATCATCCCGAACCCCTTCTGCGGGATGACCTTGCCGTCGACGTTGATCCAATACTTCTCGCCGTCCCAGGTGTACGGCTTGTCGATCGCCACCGTGTCGCCGCGCTCGATCTGCCGCTCCGGCTCGGCGCCGTTCTTCATGTCGTCGAGCGAGGCCCACATGGGGACCTTGTCGCCCTCCTTGACGAGCAGCATCACGTACTGGAACGGCAGCCGCGATCCCTCGCGCACCTTGAGCACCGACTCGGTCGTGGCGGGCTGCTGCGTCGGTCGGGCCTCGTGCCCGCACAGGTAGCCGAACGGCTCCAGCGCGTACCAGACCTTCGACGAGCAGCCGCCCTTCGACGCCGTGATCACGCCCTTGATCGGCAGCCGGGCGCCCTTGATCGCGTTGCCCACCATCGGCGACGACCAGGGGCGGATCTCGATCACCGCCTCGGGCGCGGTGACCTCGACGACCTTGATTTCGGAGGGCTCGACCGGCGGCTCGGGCGGCAGATTGGGCGGGACGTACGGCTTGATGTCATCCGCCTTCATCGGCACGCCGGGGATGACGTGAATGGGATGAGGCTTCCAGGGCTTGGCGCTCGCCGTCACCGACGACGCCACGACGATCGCCACGACTACGATGCGCATCGCCGGAAATCGTAGCAGATTCCTAGCGGAACTTCTTGTGGCACTCCTTGCACGTGACGAAGCGCTTCGGCGCTTCAAGTAGATCGATCAGACTCACCGACGGAAAATCGGCGGTGGGCCGTTACGGAGCGTTTCCAGCCAGTCCAGCTCGTTTCGCTCCAAGTGGGTCGCCAAGTGGGTCGCTCATTTCGGGCACTGACCACGATTGTCGCAACGTCAGGTTCATTGGCTGAAGGCTATGCGGGCGGGAGTTCGCCGGCCGGCGTCAGGTGATGCGGCGGCAGCTCGGGTTGCGCCGCTGCGTCGCGCATCATCAAGGCGAGCGGCGAGTCCGAGTTCCGCCCGTTCATTGCCAGCACGAAGTCGAACAGGCTGACCGGTCCGACGCACCGACGAAGACTCGGTGCGACGACCCAGAAATCGCCGCCGGTTGGGTGAAGGATGCGCCCTTGCCACAACGGCCGCGAGCTCGCCACCTCGATCGCGACCTCTTGATTGCCGTAGAGGATGCAAAAGAGCAGCACCGTGTATCGGGACTCGCCGCGTTCGTGCCTCGGTTGCGGAGCGCTGAGCGGTGGTGACGCCCTCGACGTTGCTGCGCCGGCATCGCCCGACTATCGCTGTCCGACCTGCTCGCTGGGAGAGCAGTTCTCTTCGCAAAAGGGCCGCGACGCCCTGCGCCGCGCCGGTCCGATCGAGCGAGCTTTCGAGCGTCTGATCGACGGCCTGGTCAACGCGTACGCCGACCGCAGCCGCGGAGACTAAGCCCACCGGACCTACTCCCATCGCGCGTCGACCCGTGTCCCGCCTCCCCCGTTCTTATCGCTCGACCTCTTCTCCGATCCATTCCAGCGCGGCGCTCCGGCCGGCGAATCGGATGAACGCGTTCCATTCGTTTACGAACAGCCAATAGAGGAATGATCCCGATCGCAGCGGCGGAAGCTGTGCCGCGGACGTGCTCGGGTGGCCACTGCCGCCGTCGATGGTCAGATGTCCGACAAACGGCGCCTGGCCATGAATGGGATTGTCGATCACGAGAAACTCCAGGCCATGGATGGTCACGCGGCCGAGCCGATACACTTCGCGCCGCTCGGTGCTCATGTCTCCGACCCACAGGTCGACCTCGATCGATAGCAACTCACTTGCGTAGTCGACGACGAGGCGGCGGAGCACAGCGTCGTGAAACCCATTTGGAAGTAGCTCTTCTACGCTCTCCATCGTCATGCGCCCCGCTTTCGCGCCATATTACCCTTCCCGCGGCCGTCGTCTTGCGCCGGCCGGCTGTCGGTCCATCCGTCGCGTGTAGCCGCTCGGTCCGCGGGCGGCGTGTGATCGTCGCCGCGCCGTCCACAGATCGCGCGCAAGTGCGCCGTTTCTCGTCGGCGCACCTGTTGCAAGCCGCCGGACGACATGTCCAACAAACATATCCTCGTCGCGGTGCTCATCGCTGGTTGCACCGGCAGCCCTGACGCCGACGTCGCGAGCACGAGCGACCCGGTGCGCCTCGTCGACCCCCGCGCCGGCACGCTGCTCGTCAACAGCTCGACGGCGCCGTCGGCCATCACGGCTCCCGGGTACCTGACCCTGTCGTTGAGCTCCCCCGCGAGCAACGCCACGCAAGCGCGCTTCTTCTGCGACGGACAGCCGCTGTCGGCAGCGCTGTTCCAGGCTCCGTTCTGGATCGGCGTTCCCGTCGACGAGGCGGAGAACGGCACGCACCGCTACTCGGCGAGCGTCGTGGTCGGCGGCGCCACCGTCGCCAGCAACGACGTGTGGCTGACGGTCAGCATCACCGGCGGCGTCGAGACCATCACTAGCACGTTCGCGAGTAAGCCCATCGCCGGCAGCATCGCCGCCGTCACGACCACGAGCGTCGGCGACCTCGTGGCGGTCGGGACCGGCGCCCCCGGCAGCAACACCAACCCGCCGACGTCGATGGCGCTGTTTTGGGCGCGCGGCTTCGACGGGGTCTCGACCTTCCTCGATGCCGATACGAAGCGCTCGTCGACCTGGTCGGCGGTCGCGAGCGGCCTCGGCAATGACGTCATCGTGCGCGCGGGCTCGGCGCTCGTCGGTGGTCAGCGCGACGCCGTCATCAGCGGCCTGTCGCGCCGGACCGGCGCGGTAAACTTCGACGACAAATTCCATGTCGAGTACGACGCGGCGCGCGAGGACGACGAGGCGCTCGGTGTGGCGGCGTCGAACGATGCGACCTTCGTCGTCGTCGGCTACGAGACGCGCGGCGGCGTCCGCAGCGGCTGGGCGACCAAGTACGACACGAACGGCGCGACGCGCTGGACGCAGCGCTTCCAGTCGACCGCCAGCGAGCCGTGGGCGATCGCCCGCGCCGTCGCCGTCGGCACCGACCGGTCGGTCTACGTGGCCGGCCAGATGGAAACGATGATCTCGTTCGGAACCCACTACGGCACCCTGGTCCCGGTGCGCGTGCCGTTCCTCGCCAAGCTCGCCGCCGATGGCACGCTGCTCAGCACGCGCCTCGACTACAGCTTCTTCGGCGAATACGAGTCAGTGTCGGTGGCCAACGACGGGCACGTCGTCGTCTCGGGGTCGGCGGAGAACAACGTCGCCGTGGTGACGGCGCTCGAGGCCAACGGCGCCGAGCGCTGGAGCACCCGGCTGCAGAACGCCTACGGCCAGGTCCGCTCGTCGCTCGACAACCGTGGCGCCGTCTACGTCCACATCTCGGCCGGCCCCAACGCCGCCAACACGATCGGACCCCCGAGCACCATCGCCAAGCTCGCCAGCGACGGGCGCATCTTGTGGCAGCGCAACAGCAACGTGGCCGGTCTCGCGCAGACCGTGGATACCCGGAGCTCGCCCGAAGGCTACATCGTCGCTGGCAGCAACGACGGCATGTGGACCCTCGGAACCGTCACGCCCTGATCGCCGCGCAACCTCTTCGACCATCCGTACTACTGGAGGAACTGATGATGATCCGCTTTGATCGAGTGCTCCTAGGTGTCGGCGGGCTCAGCCTGTCGGACAACCTGACAACGTCGGCAATCGCCAAAGCGCCTGGGCACCATTGAATAACTCGCGTCGCGCTTGTCCGACCGGCACAGCATCACGGATGCGTCCTGGCCTCATCGCTTTGGTTTCGGCGACCTCCTCGGGTCAGCTTGTTTTGCGCATCGGTTGACGTCGCAAGTAGACGGCGGTGCGCCACACCCATTCGATCGGCCCGAATTGGAACCGTTGCAGCCAGCCGTAACACCCCAGGACCTGAATCGCGAAGATGAGAAGTGCGAGGCCAATTCATCGCGACGCTGTCACGTGACCCGCCCAGCCGAGACCCCATCCGTAGAAGAGGAACGTGCAGACGAAGCTCTGCGAGATGTACGTCGTCAGCGGCATGCGCCCGACAGGCGCGATCAGCGACAGTACGCGCCGCCACGGCCGTCGCTGCACCAGCAACACCACGCCAGATACATAGACAGCGGTGAGGGCAAGGGTCCCAATCTGGGCTAGCGGAACTTCTTGTGGCACTCCTTGCACGTGGCCTTCATGGTGGTCAGCGCCGCGTTGGCGGCGGTCGCGTCCTTCGAGGCGTAGCTGTTCGACAGGTCGGTCGCGGCCTGGTTGAGCTTCATCGCCAGCGCGTCGAACTCGGCGCCCTTCGAGAAGTCTTTGATCTTGAGGCTGGTCGCCTGGATCTTGGTGGCGCCGGCCGTCAGCGCCGCCCAGTCGTCGTCGGTGAACTGGCTCTGTCCGATCTTCTTGAATAGCGGATCCATGACCGTCGCCTGGTTGTCCATGACATCGGACAGCTTGGTCAGCTTCGGGATCTCCTCGATCGGCGTGTTCTTGACCGGCGGTCCACAGGCGACGCCGCCGACGAGCAATAGGCCCAACATGATCCTGCGCATGAACGCTCCTTTGACTTTTTACTTCCTACTTTTCCGGCGGCGGTGGGCTGTGCGGCTCGGGGATCGACATGTCGCTGCGATCCACGCGTTGGCCGGGACGCTGCGGCACCGCCACCGCTGCCGTCGCCGGATAGATCGCGCTCACGCCGACCATGACGTTGTTCCGGTAGAAGCTCTGTTCCGGCGTCGGCGCGAACTGATCGAAGAACTGATAGCGCAAAAAGACGCCAATCTCGGGACGCGGCTGCCACGTCACCGTCGCGTCGGCGAGGAGCACGTCGAAGCTGGCCAGGGCCGCCCCCGGAAGCGCGTCGACCGCGCGCGCGTGCTGGTAGCTGCACGTCGCGCCAAACGCGACGTGGGTGCGCTCGGGAAAGCGAAACAGCGCGCGCAGCGCCACCTCGTCGACGGCGAAGGTCTGGCCGGCGTACGGATTGGCCGTGACGTTGTGCGCATAGGCGAGCTCGCCTGTCAGCTGTAGCCGGATGTAGCGGATCGCGGCCAGACCCACCGGCTCGACGAGGAGACCGCTGCCGTCCTCGGCGCGAAACGCGAGCAGCGCGCCCGCCGCCAGCTCGCTGCTCCAGAACGCGCTCCAGTCGCGCCGCCAGCGCGGCAGGAGCGAGAGCACGAGCTGCCGCTGAAACGGCGTGATGACCGCGTTCGTCTGCGAATCGCGCAGCTCGTCGTACTGGATGTACTCGGTGCGGAAGTCGATGCCGACGGAGTCCCTCCGGAACAGCCGCTCGGTGCCGAGGCTGAGCACGCCATCCCAGGTCACGGGCGACGCGTTGGACGGCACCAGCGGCACGAAGACACGGAACGAGCCGGCCTGGTTGGCGCGCCACTCTTTGTCCACCGTCCAGTAGAAGTTTTCGCGCGCGGTGGTGTCGAAGAAGACGGTGCCTCCCGGCGGCAGCACGCCGGTCACCGCCGCCGACGAATCGGATAGCGAGTTGAGCGTGTTGAGCTTGCCGACGTTGCTGTCTACTTGCGTGAAGAGCTGCGTCTTGGGCGACAGCAGGAAGAGCCCGGTCCAGTAGAGCCGGTTCGAGTACGAGTTGCCGTTGGAGTGGAGCGCGAACAGATCGGCGGAGAAGGTGTCGCCGAGCTGTTGCACGCCGCGTGCGCCGCCGCTGGTGAAGACGACGCCGGGGCGAAGTTGAAAGACGGCGTCCTGCTCGCGCGTCGGCCGCGCCAGGACGTTGTCGGTCCAGCCCGCGGCGACGGTGACCAGTCCTTGCACGGTCTCGTTGGCGCGCGAGCGACCGGGACGGGCCAACGACAAGGCGAGGAGCGTCGTCAGGGCGAGCGTCGCCGGAGCGACGCTGCGCGACCGATTCATGCCGGCCAGACTATCACGACCCTCACGGCGGGATGATATTGTAGCCCCATGCGCGACGTGACCTTGGACGCGCTCGAGATCGGCCTCGACGAGAGCGACGTCGCCAGCATGCGCGCCGATTGCATTCCCATCGTTCAGCGGATCACGCGCGGCAAGCACAAGATCATCGGGCTGGTGCCCGCGTCGGACGAGGTCGGCGTCGCCGCCATCGGCGTGCAGCTCGGTCTCGCGATGTGCGAGCTCTCGGGCGGCACCGTCGCCTACGTCGATGCCAACGTGCGCTGGCCGGCGATCGCGCAGATCGCGCTCGGCCAGCGGCCCGACGACGACGAGTCGGCGTTTGCCACGCGCTGGCTGCGCGGCTCGTTGGCGCTCTTGACGCCGCCGCAGGCGAGCGGCGCCGGCGCGGGATTGCCGCAGCTGGCGCGCGTCATCCAGCAGAGCTCGAACCTGTTCGCGCAGGTGCTGGTCGATCTGACCGGCTTCAAGAAGATCGGCGAGCACCTCGCCGCCTTCGAGATGATGGACGCGCTCGTCGTGGTGGCGCGCGCGGGGCTGACGCGCGAGAACGAGCTGCTCAAGCTCAACCACGAGCTGCCGGCGCGCCTGAACCTCGGCGTGCTCCTCACCGCCGCCGTGCCGCGCCCGCTGAAGTGAGACGCGCTACTGCGCGAAGACGGTGTCGCCCGACAGAATGACCAGGTTCTCTTCGGGATGCTCGCTCGAGCTGATGCGCTCGAAGTCGATGGGAATGCGGCGCAGCCCCGCCTGCACATCGGAGCGGACGATGACCAGCCGGCCGTTGGAGAACTTGTTGAGCCCGCCCGCCATCGCGACCGCCTCGGCGATGGTGACGTAGTACTTGGCGCTGAAGACGCCCGCGCGCTCGACGTTGCCCGAGATGGTGAAGCGGTAGCTGTTGACCTCGGTGACGGCGATCGAGACCACCGACCCCTCGTCGCGGATGTAGCTGGACAGCTTCCTGGTGATCTCGGCCTTCAGATCTTTCGGCGTGCGATAGGCGGCCTGCACGTCGCCGATGAGCGGCATGGTGATGGTGCCGTCGGGGCGCACGTGCGCGTCGGTCGACAGCTCGGGGTTCTTCCACACCGTGATGCGCAGGACGTCCGACGGCCCGATGACGAAGTCGTGCTTACGCGGGTCGGGTTCCTTGCTATAGTCGTAGTTCGTGGCCGGTCCACACGCAGCGACGAGAACCAGTCCGATCAAGAGGGCGCGCACGCAGCGAGGATAACCGGACCCGTCGATGTTTGCCATCCCCGGCATCTTGCTTCTCCTCGGGTTGATCTACGGGCGCCCGCAGGAGCTCGTCGAGATTCTGCGCCCGCTGCCGCTCTTCTACGCCTTCGTGGCGCTGGCGCTGCTCGGCTGGCTTACCGATTTGCGACTGCGCAAGACGCGGCCCGCGTTCGCGCCCGCCGATGGCGCGGTCGCCGCGTTCGTGGTCTGGGTGCTCGCGACCGTGGCGATGCGGCGTCCGGACGACCTCGCCAAGCAGACTGTCGAGCTCCTGATTCCGCTCGTCGGCTATTTCCTCCTGGCGCACGCGATCCAGAGCTTTCGCGCGTTCCAGCTGGTCGCAGCGACGGTGCTGGTCCTCACGCTCTACCTCGCCGCCGTCGCTGTTCATCAGGGTCTGGCGCCGCGCGGCTGTCACGTCGTCGATCCTCGTTCGGAAGATGCGGCCGCCAGCTACGACGGCCGCCGTTGCGACGTGGTCGAGGAGTGCGCCGGCGGCGACGATCCGACGGCGGAGTACGCGTGCGAGAAGGCCGGGCTGTTCGGAACCTCGTCGGTCGCCGGCGGACGCGTGCGCTATCGCGGCGCGCTCGCGGATCCCGAGGCACTGGCGCTGGTGGTCGCGCTCGGTCTGCCGTTCGCGTTCGCGCTGTTCACGCGACGACCGGGCTTTCTGCGCGGCCTCGTCGTCGTCGCCTCGCTGTGCCTCGTCGGCGGCTGCGTCCTCTACACCGGGTCGCGCGGCGGGCAGGTCGCCTATCTCGCGGTCCTCGCGACCTACCTCGTGCGAAGATTCGGATGGAAGGGCCTCGTCGCTGCCGGTCTCTTGGCGCTGCCCGTCGTTCTCGTCGCTCGCGGCGACGCCGAAGTCGCGGCGCGCGCGTCGCGCGGCTCCTACGCGCTCGTGGCCGCCGAGCTGGGCTTCCCCGGCCTCGTCGCCTGGGGATCGGTGCTGTACCTCTCGGCCAAGATCCCGATCGTCGCCATCCGACGCTACGGCAACGACTCGTCGACCAAGCTGGCGCGCACCTGGGCCCTGTCGCTCCTGGCGGCGCTCGCCGGCCTGGGCGTCGGCCTCTTTTTCGTGCCGTTCGCCTACCACCAGCTCTTCTGGATCGTGATGGGGCTGTGCGCCGCCTTCTACGCCGCCTGCCGCGCCCACGACCCCGGGTTCGAGGTCCGGTACGGCTGGCGCGACCTCGTCGCCGTCGTCGCTGGCGCGACCGCCCTCGTCCTCTACCAGGGGTGGCAACCGCGCTGACCGTGCGCATAACCCGCATATCGTCTGAGGAGTCCATGCGTACGAAGATCCTGTGCGTCGCCGGCGCGCGACCGAACTTCATCAAGATCGCGCCGCTCATGCGCGTGCTGGGAAAAAATCCCCGCTTCGAGGCAAAGCTTTTGCACACCGGCCAGCACTACGACGCCAAGCTGTCCAAGGTGTTCTTCGAGGATCTGAAGATCCCGAAGCCCGACATCGAGCTGGAGATTGGATCGGCTTCGCACGCACAGCAGACCGCCGAAATCATGAAGCGGTTCGAAGGTGTCCTCGAGGCCGAGCAGCCGGAGGCGGTGCTGGTGGTGGGCGACGTCAACTCGACGATCGGCTGCGCGCTGGTGACTTCGAAGTTCTTCTTGCAGCGGCCGTTTCGCGCCAAGCTCGACGGCAAGATCGTCGAGCGGCGGCGGCCGGTGATGATCCACGTCGAGGCGGGTCTGCGCTCGCACGACGACGACATGCCCGAAGAGGTCAACCGCAAGCTGACCGACGCCATCTCGGACCTCTTGTTCATCAGCGATCCGTCGGGGATCGACTTTCTCAAGCGCGAGGGCGTGTCGGAGGGGCGCTGCTTCTTCGTCGGCAACGTCATGATCGATACGCTCCTGGCCGCGCGCGAGCGGGCGATGCAGTCGCCCATCCTCGAGGAGCTCGGCATCAAGCAGGGCGGCTATGGGCTCATCACGCTGCATCGGCCGTCGAACGTCGACGATCCGGCGGCGCTGTCCTCGCTGCTCGAGACGATCGAAGAGGTCGCGGGCGCGATGCCGCTGGTCTTCCCGGTGCATCCACGCACCAAGCAGCGGCTGCAGGCAGCGGGCGTGACGCCCGACCCGGCGCGCTGGAAGCTGATCGAGCCGCTCGGCTATCTCGACTTCCTCAAGCTGACGGCGGCGGCGCGCATCGTGCTCACCGACTCGGGCGGCGTGCAGGAGGAGACGACGGTGCTCGGGGTGCCGTGCGTGACGCTGCGCGAGAACACCGAGCGG
>JAQBQH010000235.1 GCA_028287105.1 Myxococcales bacterium | reverse complement strand
CGCCCGATGCGAAGGCGACGATGTACTCGGCGATCTGGCGGCGCGTCTTCTGATCGAAGCGGCCGATGATGCCGAAGTCGAGAAAGCCGAGCGAGCCGTCGTCGAGCATCATGAGGTTGCCGGCGTGGACGTCGCCGTGGAAGAAGCCGTACAGGATCATCGTCTGGAACCAGCAGTAGAGGCCGTGGACCAGCTTGCCCTCGGTGTCCTCGGCGCGGGCGCGCACCGCTTCGACGTCGTCGACGCGCACGCCGCGAAAGCGCTCCATGGTGATGATGCGGCGCGAGGTGAGCTCGTGAACGACGATGGGCGCGCGCACGTCGGCATGGCGCAGCTCCGCCATGATGACGTTGAACTCGTCCATGTTGGCCGCTTCGCGCGTGAAGTCGAGCTCCTCGGCGATGGTCTTGCCGAAGTCCTCGATGATGCCGACGGGGTTGGCCAGCTCGACGGTGGGGACGAGCGAGATGATGTGGGCGATGAAGCCGAGGATGCGAATGTCGGCGGCGACGCGGCGCTCGATGTGCGGCCGCTGAATCTTGACGACAACCTCGCGGCCGTCGAACAGCTTGGCGGCGTGCACCTGCGCGATCGACGCCGAGGCCAGCGGTGCCGCTTCGAACTCGGCGAAGAGCAGCTCGATGCGGGCGCGCAGCTCGACGGCGAGGATGCGCTCGACCTCGGCGTAGGCGAAGGGCTTGACGCGATCGAGGGTCTTACTGAACTCGCGGCAGTAGTTTTCGGGGAAGAGGCCGTGTGACGAAGCGATGAGCTGGCCGAGCTTGAGATAGGTGGGGCCCAGATCCTCGAACGCTTCGCGGACGAGGCTCGGTCCGATGTCGCGCTGGCCGCGCAGCTTGCGCGCGACGCCGCGCGCGGCGTAACGGACGAAGACGAAGGCGGTCGTGAAGAGGCGACCGACGGTGGCGAACCAGATGGCGACCTCGCGATCGCCGCGCATCGTGGCGAAGGCGGCGAGCGAGATCAGAAGCGCGAGACCGAGCGCGATCGAATCCGGCGGGCTCACTCCGGCGAGAGTAACACGGCCGTTCAGCGGTTGGCGCTGCGGACGCCACGCGACTCGCGCATGTCGACGTTCGCCGCCGTCGACGACGCCGACGGGGCCGGCGGCGTGCGCAGCTCGATGCCGTGATTGGCAAAGAGCTCGGCGAGGAGGTCGTGCGACGCGTCGATGGCCTGGCGCACGGCGGAGTAGCCGTGATGGATGGCGCGATCCTTGGCCCAGAAGTTCAGCGCGCCCATGTTGAAGAAGGTGTAGTCGTCCTCGGCCGGCTCGATGAAGACGACGTCGGCCTGCACGTCGGGATCGAGGAACACGACCTCTTTGGCGAGATCGAGGCGCGCGCCGATGAGGGTGCGCATCGACTGCGTGGCGATGGTCGGCATGCCGTGATCGTGCAGGCTGCGGCCGGCGCGATCGTAGCGAATGCGCGTGAACGGGTTGTAACAGACGACCAGATCGCAGCCCTTCTCGACGGCGACGCGGACGTTGGCGGTGCGCATGAGGCCGCCGTCGACGAGGTCGAGGCGGTCCGGCTCGCCCTTCATCCCGGCGAGCGGATTGTCGACGAGCATGGGGCGGTACCAGATCGGGATGGCGCAGCTGGCGGCGATGGCGGTCGAGATGCGCACCTTGCCGTAGGGCTCGTCGTGGCCGAAGACGACGATCTCGCCGCGGTTCAGATCGGTCGCGGTGAGATAGAGCGCCTTGCCGGTCTGCGCGTAGAGCGAGGCGAAGTCGTCGCGCACGCCGGCGCGCGCCATCTGCCGCCGGAGATACTGCTCGAGGGCGCTGGTGTCGAAGAGGCCCGACGGAATCAGCCGCGCCGTCGCTTCGACCATCTTGCGCAAGGTGGCGCCGAAGCGCTGGCGCTCGCCGGCGCGGGTGTCGGTGGCGCCGGAGAGCCAGTTGGTGAGGAGCTCCTGCTCCTTGGACAGCCAGCGCGGCACGCGCGACATCCACTCGCCCAGGTTGGGGCTCATGAAGTGCCAGGGCTGGAAGGTCTCGTACATGTCGCTGGTGCCCGAGAGGATGCGGAAGATTTCGTCGGGGACGATGCCGGCGGCCAGGACTGCCGCCAGCACGCTGCCGGCCGAGAGTCCGACGAAGACGTCGAACTCGTTGAGCCCGAAGGCGTGGGCGCTGCCGCCGGGAACGCGCCTGCGCACGAGCGACTCGTCGAGCGCGCGCAGGCCGCCGGCTTTGAAGGCGCCGCCGGCGACCGCGCCGCCGGCCAGAACGAGGCCGACCTTGCCGCGCGGTACGCGAGGCAGTGCCGGGTCCAGCTTCTGGATCACCGTGATCCCGCGGTGTTTCAAGAAGCGCGGCGTGAATGCCATCTAGCCGTTATTGTCCGATGCCGCCGACGACGCGCAAGTAAATAAGTCCGGCGCCATCGACGCCGGCGCCGCAGGCCAGGGGCAGGAGCGCTTCGACGAGGGCGCGCGCCCGATCGGCGTAGCGCGGCTCGCCGCTGTGGGTCGAAACGCCCCACAAGAGCGCGCCGGCAACCGCATTGGCACTCGGCCCGGGGCCATCCGCTCCGTCGCGGAAGGGGCGATCGTCGCCGCCCGGCTGCGAGGTGAACCCGCCGTCGGAGTGCCACCAGCCTTCGAGGAGATGGTCGGCGACCGCGCGCGCGGCGTCGAGGTGCAGCTTGTCGGTGGTGGCTTCGAAGGCGCGCAGCGCCGCCAGCCCCAGCTCGACGTGGTCGTCGAGCCAGCCAATGGACGGCACGCCGTCGAGGCGGTGCGGGATGCCGCCGTCGGGAGTGCGCAACGCATAGAGGCGCTCGAGCGTATAGAGCGCGCGCTCGCGCTCCTGCGTGATCCCGAGCGCCGCCTCCGCCTCGAGATAGGCGCGCGCCATCTTGGACCATACGCCGGCGTATGGTGTCAGGTCGACCGCCGGGGTCGGACGCTCGCTGCGCGCGGCCAGGAGCTTGTCGCGCGCCAGGACCATACGGTGGCGTACGGCGTCCGACTCGAGCCCGAGCTCACGCGCGACCTCTTCGGGCGAGGCGGCGACGAAGAGGACGTTGCGCGTCGGGTCGGAATGCAGCTCGCCGCGGCCGTAGAGATCGAAGTAGGGCTGCACGACGGCCAGCTCGTCGGCATCGAGCACCTGGCGCGCTTCGTCGACGCTCCAGGTGTAGTGCGAGGCGTCGTCGTAGGCGCCGACGTCGGCGTCTTCGGACGCCGCATAGCCGCCGCCTTCGAGCGCCAGGCGGCACTCGACGTAGGCGATGATGCGCCGCGCGACGAGCGCGTAGCGCGGCTGGCTCGACGAAGCGGCCGCGCGCGCAAAGGCGATGAGGAGCGCGGCCTGGTCGGCGGCGCGCTTCTCGAAGTGCGGCACGACCCAGCGCTCGTCGGTGGAGTAGGCGTGGAAGCCGCCGCCGAGCTGATCGTGGATGCCGCCCTGCATGAGGCCGTCGAGCGTGCGCAGCGCCGGAACCGGGTCGATGGCCAGGAGCAGCTCGAGGAGCGGCGCGCGCGGCCGCTTGGGCGGCGCCTCGAAGCCGCCGTGCTGGCGGTCGAAGGCGGCCTTGATGGCGGCGAGCGCCTCGTCGACGGTGGCGCGCGGCGGCTCGGCCGCGGGCGGGAGCGGCGCGCCTGGCGGCTTCTTCAGGAGCTCGAGGAGCGTGCGACGGTTGAGGTGCGTGGCGACCTCGGTGAGCGCGCCGGCTGCGTCGTAGATGGCGACCAGCGGCCAGGTCGGCTGCGGGCCACCGGTGCGACGCTGCAGCGGCACGTCGAGGTCGGGCCGCTCGTCGCAGTCGACGCGCGTGGCGTGGAACGCGCGCGCCGCCGCGACGATCTCGCCGTCGTCGAGGAGCTGCTCGAAGGCGTGGGCGGCGTGCGAGAAGCGGTTGGTCACGAGCAACAGCCTGGGCCGCGCCAGGGAGGGGTCGAAGGGCTGCCAGTCGATGGTCACGCGCGCCGATGCTACCATTTGAACGTGGGCAAGAAGTCGAAAGGATTCAATACGCCCTTCGAGGAATTGGAGGCGCTGCGCAAGGCGCTGATCGAGAAGGAGCGCGCGGAGAACGCGCAGAAGCTGGCCGCCAAACGCGCGCCGCCGCCGCCCCCCTCCCCCGCCGCGAAACCCGATAAGCCCGAGGAGGAAGTGTTCGCCGACGAGATGCGCGACGTGGCGCCCCTCGAGGCGGATCCGCGCGGCCGCGTCATCGGCGGTGCCGCTCCTCCGGTCTCCGCCCCGCGCCGTCGCCTGAACGACGACGCCGAGGCCTACGCCGAGCTCGCCGACCTGGTCGAAGGCGCCGGCAACTTCGACATCACCGCCACCGACGAATACATCGAGGGCCTCGGCCCCGGCATCGACAAGAAGCTGCTCCGCAAGCTACGCGCCGGCGACTACGCCCTCCAAGCCCACCTCGATCTCCACGGCTTCACCGCCGAACAGGCTCGTCCCGAAGTCGAAAAATTCCTCATCGCCGCCCGCAAAGAAAGCCGCCGCTGCGTCCTCATCATCCACGGCCGCGGCCACAACTCGAAGGAAGGCATCCCCATCCTGAAGGAGCGCCTCAAAGTCTGGCTCACCCGCGGCCGCATCGGCCACGGCGTCCTCGCCTTCTGCACCGCCCGCCCCACCGACGGCGGCGCCGGCGCCGTCTACGTCCTGCTCCGCAAGTTCTAAACCACCTACACCAGGCCTCGACGGCGGATTCCGTCCTTCCTCACCGACCGGTTCGTAATACACACGACCTGTCCGGTCGATCAGCAACCGCCGCGAACCGCCAGCGTCCCGCAACATCCGCCTTCCGAGAAGCCCCTTTGCCGACTACGCATCTCCCCCCAGCTCAGCCCAGCCCTACTCCTCATCCGCCGCTGACAACCGATTCAACACCGCCACATCCTCCAACGTCGTCACGTCCCCCTTCACCTCGCCCCCCGCCGCGATCTCCTTCAGCAGCCGCCGCATGATCTTCCCCGACCGCGTCTTCGGCAGCGCGTCCGTAAACCTGATCTCCTCCGGCCGCGCCAGCGCCCCGATCTCCTTCACCACGTGCGCCCGCAGCGCGTCCTTCACCGCCGCCGACGCCACCCTCCCACTCTTCAACGTCACGAACGCGACCACCGCCTGCCCCTTGAGCTCGTCGGGCCGCCCCACTACCGCCGCCTCCGCCACGTCGACATGACCGACCAGCGCGCTCTCGATCTCCATGGTCCCCAACCGGTGCCCAGCCACATTCAAGACGTCGTCGATCCGCCCCATGACCCAGAAGTAGCCATCCTCGTCGCGCCGCGCCCCGTCGCCGGCGAAATAGAGCGCCTTGCCGTCGACGAAGATCTCCGAGAAATAGGTCTTCACGTAGCGCTCCGCATCGCCCCACACCGTGCGCAACATCGACGGCCAGGGTCGGCGGATCACCAGATACCCGCCCGCGTTGTTACCGCACGAGCGCCCTTCCTTGTCGACGACGTCGGCGAAGATGCCGGGCAGCGGCCGCGTGCACGACCCCGGCTTGGTCGGCGTGGCGCCCGGCAGCGGCGTGATCATGATGGCGCCCGTCTCGGTCTGCCACCAGGTGTCGACGATCGGGCAGCGATCGCCGCCGATGACCCGGCGGTACCACATCCACGCCTCCGGGTTGATCGGCTCCCCGACCGTCCCGAGCAGCCGCAGCGACGATAGATCGTGCCGCTCCGGAAACTGATCGCCCCAGCGCATGAAGGCGCGGATGGCCGTCGGCGCGGTGTACAAGATGGTGCACTTCTCGCGTTCGATGATGTCCCAGAAGCGATCCTTGTCCGGGAAGTCGGGCGCACCTTCGAACATCACCGTCGTCGCGCCGTTCATGAGCGGCCCGTACACGACGTAGCTATGGCCGGTGACCCAGCCGACGTCGGCGGTGCACCAATAGACGTCGTCGTCGCGCAGATCGAAGACCAGGCGCGTCGTGTACTGCGCGCCGACGGCGTAGCCGCCCGTGGAGTGGACCACGCCCTTTGGCTTTCCCGTCGTGCCCGACGTATAGAGGATGAAGAGCGGGTGCTCGGCCTCGAGCGCCACCGGCGGGCACTCTGCCGACGCGAGCGGCACGACCGTCTCCCAGCGCACGTCGCGCGCCTCGACCATCGGCACGGTCTCGCGGGTGCGCGTGACCACCAGGACCTTCTCCACCGACGGGCAGCCATGCTCGAGCGCCGCATCGACGGTGGCCTTGAGCGGCACGATCTTGCCGCGCCGCCAGCCGCCGTCGGCGGTGATGATGAGCTTGCACGACGAGTCGTTCACGCGGTCGCGAATGGCCGTGTCGCTGAAGCCGCCGAAGATGACCGAGTGCGTGGCGCCGATGCGCGCGCACGCGAGCAGCGAAATGGCGAGCTCCGGGATCATCGGCAGGTAGACTGCGACGCGATCGCCGGCGCCGACGCCGAGCTCCGTCAGCGCGTTGGCCGCCTTGCAGACCTCCGTATGCAGCTCGCGATAGCTGAGCGTGCGCCGCTCGCCCGGCTCGCCGATCCAGACCAGCGCCGGCTTGTCCGCGCGCGCCGCCAGATGGCGATCGAGGCAGTTGGCCGAGATGTTGAGCTTGCCGTCGGCGAACCAGCGCACGAACGGCGCCTTCGATTCGTCGAGCACCTCGGTGAACGGCTGCATCCAGTCGAGGCGGCGCGCCTCCTCGGCCCAGAAGCCCTCGAGGTCGGCGGCGGCGCGGGCGTAGAGCCGCTCGTACTCGTCCATCGATTTGACCTCCGCGCCCCTGGCAAACTCGGCGGACGGGGGGAAGACACGCTTCTCGATGAGGGTCGACTCGATGTCCTGCGCCATGGCGGCAAATGTAGCTCCGAACGCTCAAATTGACAGCGCGTCGACGGTCAACATACAGTTCGCCACGCTGGAAAAGCCATGGCGAGCCAGGTGACGATGAAGCGGACCCTGTTCTGTTTGACGCTGCTCTTCCCTGCTCTTGCACAGGCTCAGCCGGCCGATGATCCCGGCTTGAGCGAAACGCCGCCGCCGAAGCCGGCTGCGCCGCCGCCAAGACCCGCGGCGCCGGTGCCGCGTTCGGATGCGTCCGCGACGGTGTTGGCGCCGCCGAGCTTCGAGGCGACGCCGCCCGAGACCCACGAAACCGTCGAAACCCAGGTGACCTGGCTCGACGGCAACGGTGCCACCGTCGGCGACGACGACCTCTATGCCCGCGTCGCCGCGCCAACCGTCTTCGGACCGGTCGGCCTCTTCCGCGTCATCACCGGCGACGTCGGCCGCGCCAACAACTTCCGCGTCGGCCTGAGCCTGCAGATCTTCCGTCAGGACGACTTCCTCGTCTCGGCGGCAGGCGGGCTCAAGGGCGACACCAACTCGCGCTTCCTCGGCAACCTGACCATCAACTACACGCCGTGGAAGTACCTCGAGCTCTATCTCGGGCTCTACAACTCGTCGAATCAGAACAGCCGCCCCGAAGTGCCGCCCGCGCGCACCGACCCCGAGGTGATCCTCGCGCTCGGCGACGTCGGCGCCGGCATCAAGGGACGGCTGCCGGTCACCAAGTGGTTCGATCTGGCGCTGCACCTCGGGCTGCGCTTCTTCAACTCGGTCTCGGGCGTCAGCGTCGCCGGCAACGCCACCAACTTCGCCGCCGATCTCGTGGGCAGCTTCGATCTGCGCAAGGCCGCGGCGACGTCAAAGGTGCCGCTGCGCTTCCACATCAACTTCGGCTACCTCGTCGACAACTCGATCAACCTCCTGCCGGCCGGCCAGTGCGCCGCCTCGACGGGGAACGATCCGTGCGTGCGCTCGCGTCTGGTCGAGAAGTTTGGCTACGGGATCGATCCGAGCCGCTTCCGCCTGGCGCTGGCGGTCGACGTGCCCATCACCATCAAGCGCGTCGGCGTCGAGCCGTTCGTCGAGTATCACGGCGAATTCGCCGTCGGTGACAAGGACCGGGTGTTCGCCGCGCTCGCCGGCGCCGATCAGAGCCACCAGCACTGGATGACGCTCGGGTTGCGCATTCGGCCCGTCGCGGGCCTGGTGCTCGATGCCGGCGTCGATCTGGCGCTCTCCAGCTTCGGCTTCGCCTACGGGACGCCGCTGCCGCAGTGGAACGTGCTCCTCGGCGCCGCCTACGCCTACGATCCGAGCGCCGGCAGCGGTCGCACGAAGGTGGTCACCAAGACCATCACCCGTGAGGTGCTGCACGCGAGCGTCGAGGGCAAGCTGCGCGGATTCGTGCGCGACGCGGTCACCAAGAAGCCCGTCGGCGGCGCGACCATCAAGTACACCACGCGGCGCGCCACGCCGCAGCTCAGCGCCGAAGACGGCAGCTTCTTGAGCTACGGATTTTCGCCGGGCCCGCTCGCGCTCGAGATCTCGCGCGACGACTACGAGACCATGAAGCTCGACACGTCCGTGCCGGCCAACGGCGAGACGCCGCTCGAGGTGCTCCTGACCGCGAAGCCGCCGTCGGGCGGCACGCTGCAGATCAAAGTCAGCGACGGCGAAGGCCTGCCGGTGCGGGCCACGGTGCGGATCACCAACGTCCAGAGCGGTGCCGCAGTCGACGCCGAGCCCGACGGTCCGGCCGGCTTCAGCGCCAAGCTGCCAGGCGGCGACTACCTCATCGACGTCAGCGCCAACGGCTACATGTCGAAGTCGCGCGCCATCGCCGTCGTCGCCGGACAGCCGACCAGCGTCGAGGTGGTGCTGCGCAAGAAGCCGACCGTGTCACACGTCTCCCTCGGACGGGGCGAGATCATCATTCGCGGCACCATCCACTTCGGCACCAACAACGCCGAGATTCGCCCCGACGGCGAGCAGCTCCTCGACGAGGTGGCCGACGTCCTCGTCAAGCACCCCGAGCTGCGCCGCATCCGCGTCGAGGGACACACCGACAATCGCGGCAACGCCGACAAGAACCTGCAGCTGTCGAAGGCGCGCGCCGCGGCGGTCGTCTCGTACCTCGTCAAGCAGGGCATCGACGCCTCGCGCCTCGAGTCCGAGGGCTACGGCTCGACGCAGCCGTTGGTGTTGAACATGACGCCCGCGCAGCGCGCCAAGAATCGGCGCGTGGCCTTCAAGATCCTCGAGGGAGGGCGCTGACGTGAAGGCACTCTTGTTGGCGACGGTCATCGCGGTCGCGGGTTGTCATCAGGGCAACGGGCTCGGCGCCGGCGACCTGTCGGAGCCGGTCGATCTGTCGGAGCCCGACCTCCTGCCGCCCGTCGACATGGTGCCGCCACCGACGTGCGGCAAGATCGTCTTTTGCGCGTTCATGTGCGGGACGACCAACCTGACCTGCGTCCTCGGCTGCGGTCAGAGCGCGCCGGCTGCCGAGGTGGGCGCGGCGCTCTCGCTCGTCGGTTGCGCCGCGCAAAACTGCCTCGCCAGCGACATGGGCGCGGGCGGCATGCTGCAGATCCTTCAGTGTCTTCAGGACAAGTGCCCGATGCAGCTCAACGCCTGCTCCGGCATCGGCATCGGCGCCCGCCAGTCGTTCTGACGCCGACCTGGCGGAGCTGCGCTTATTCTTCGTCGCCGGTCGGCATCGGCGCGCCGAGCCAGGCCTCGTAGCGCGCCTTTTGCTCGTCGGTGGCGTCGACGGCGGGGGCGATCTTGAACTTGTCGGCCGGCTTGACCGCCAGCGTCACCTCGACCGTGCGTAGCTCGTCGCGGCGGAAGATGGTGAAGGTGACGATGTCGCCCGGCTTCTTGGCCGACAGACGATCCTTGAGCGAGCTGTTGTCGATGCGGAAGCCGTCGAGCGCCACCAGCTCGTCGTTGGCGTAGAGCCCGCTCTCGACGCCGGGACCGCCGTCGACCGCGCTGGCGACGATGAGCGAGTCGCCGTCTTCGCGCGTGTTGATGCCGAGCCACGGCTCCTTGGCCTCCTCTTCGTCACCGCCGGCAGAGAGCTGCAGCCCGACGGTGCGGAGGATGCGATCGGCGTCCAGCTCGTCGCGTCCGCGTACGTGGCGATCGAAGAAGTCGTTGAGCGAGACGCCGCTGGCCTCTTCGGCCAGGGGCTGCACGTCCTCGTCGCGGAAGCCCTGGCCCGCCTTTCCGTAGCGCTGCCACAACAGGCGCATGAAATCATCGAGCGTGCGCTTGCCGTTCGAGCGCGCGCGCATCTCGAGGTCGAGGAGCAGCGCCACGACGCCGCCCTTCAAGTAGTAGGAGATGGTCGAGTTGAGCGAGTTCTCGTCGGGCCGGTACAGCTTGATCCAGGCGTCGAACGACGACTCCTCGAGCGACTGCCGCTTGCGCCCAGGGATGCCGGCAATCTTGCCGATCTCCTCGGCCAGCTTCTCCAGGTACTTCTCCGGCTTCTGCAGCCCGGCGCGCACGAGGAGATAGCGGTCGTAGTAGCTGGTGATGCCCTCCATCACCCAGAGCGAGCGCGTGTAGGCCTCGCGCTGATAGTCGAAGGGGCCGAGCGCGTCGGGATGGATGCGCTTGACGTTCCACAGGTGGAAGTACTCGTGCGCCACCAGCTCCAGGAACTCTTCGTACTTCTTGCGCGGATGGAACGTGAACGGCGACGAGAGCAGCGCACACGAGCGCGCATGCTCGAGGCCGCCATACTGGTTCGGCGCCAGCATGAGGATGAACGTGTAGTCGTCGTACGGGAGGCCCTCGCCGAAGAGCGCCGCGGTGGTGTCGATGATCTTGACGAAGTCGGCGAGGAGCTCGGTGCGCGACACCGACGCGCGTCCCCAGATGGCGAGGCGGTGGCGCTTGCCCTGCGCGTTGAACTCGAGGAGCTCGTGCGTGCCGATCTCGAACGGCGAATCGACCAGCTCGTCGTAGTCGCGCGCGAAGAAGCTGTTCGGCTTCTCTTCGGGGAGGCCGACGGTGACGCGCCATCCCGGCGGCGCGTCGACGGTGATGCGCGCCGGCGTCTTTTGATCGGTGTAGAGGAACATGGTGGCGCCGTTCAAAAAGGCGTGGCTGTCGTCGAGGTGCGACGAGCGGACCGTCAGGTCGTTGGCATAGACGCGATAGCGCACGATGAGGCCGGCGGCCTCGCGCGCGTCGACGCGCCAGGTGGCCTTGTCGACCTTGCGCACCGAGAGGAGCTTGCCTTCGCTCGAGATGGCGGTGACGTCCTGGAGGTGGCGCTCGAACTCGCGGACCAGGTAGGAGCCTGGGGTCCAGACCGGCAGCTTGAGGTCGACGTCACCGCCGCCGACGGGGAAGCGCGCTTCGATGGTGACGAGGTGGGCGTGACGCTCGATCAGATCGATGCGGTACTCGACATGCGGCTGTTCGGGAGCGGCGACCATCCACAATTGTGTATCACGCACCCGTCGGCGGATCGAGGCGGGTCACCGAGAAGCCTTCCAGCGGGGTCAGCGTCACGGGGCGGAGGCGGTGCTGCAGCTCGTCCTTGAGCGCGGCGCGACTGACGCCGACGGTGTTGAGCTCCCAGAAGCCGCGCGGATCCTCGTCGGCTTCGTCGAAGACGCGCACGGCGAAGACGCGGCCGCCGCGCGCGCGCGCCTCGGCGATCTCCTTGTCGAGGCGCCGCCAGCAGGCCTCCTTGCCGTCGCGCGCGGCGTAGTACGAGACGGGGAACGGCTCGACCCTGGCCTTGCCGTAGAAGACGACGTATTCGTCCCACGAGTGGCCGGGGAAGATGACGAGGTCGCCGTCGCCGAGGAGGGCGGCGGTGGCTTCGGCCTTCTGCCGCGGCCAGTGGTCGCGATGCGCGGGCCAGATGGCGGTCGCGAGATTGAAGAGGCCGACCCAGGCGAGCACCGCGGCGGCCGCGCGCAGCGGACGCTGAAGCTCGAGCACACAGGCGGCGGCGAGCACCCAACCCGCGGGCAGCACGAAGATCCAGCGCTCGGGATCGGCGCCGAAGAAGGCGATGCCGAGGACGGCGTAGGGCGCGACCCACCAGGCGAGCGCGTAGCCGTCGAGCCGCTCGAGCGCGCGCGGCTTGACCAGCGCACCGACGAGGAGCGCGGCCAGCGGGACGAGCCCGAGGAGGAACTGGCCGATGAGCTTGGAGGCGTCGGCTTCGTAGAGCCACGGCGAGAAGACGACCGCCTTGGCCATGCCGTAGACCGCGTCGGCGAGGCGGTAGGGGCCGCCGGCGGCGACGAAGCCGTGCTGCGCGGTGCCGATCCAGTGGAGCGCGCCGGCGAGATCGTGGTGGCGCACGACGAGCGCGGCCCAGGCGTAGCCGGCTACCGACATGGCCCCGCCGATGGCGAGAGCGGCGGCCGGTGCGAGCCAGCGACGGGGCGGGCGCGCGTGACGATAGAGGAACGCGGCCACGAAGAGGCTCGCGAGCACGTGCGAGAGATGCGAGAGCACGGCGACGCCGAGGAGGAAGCCGGTGGCGGCGGCGCGGCCGAGCGTCGGCTGCGACTCGAACGAGAGCGCCATGCGCACCGTCGCCAGGAGCGCCACCATGGCGGCGGCGTAGGCTTCGACGTCGTTGGCCTCGCTCCAGTAGCCGTACGAGAGGGCGAGACCGCAGGCGGCGAAGGTGGCGCCGACGGTGGCGGCATCTTGGTCCCACGCGGCGAGCAGGCGGCGCGCGATGCCGTAGAAGAGCACGATGCCGGTGCCGCCGAGGAGCGCGTCGTAGAGGCGGCCGGCGTGGAGCCCGTCACCGACGAGGCGGGTGAGCGCGCGCAGGGCCGGCATGAACAACAGGTGGCCGGCCGCGAAGTTGTGCGGCAGGAGCTTGATGTAGCCGAGCCCGTCGAGGTTCGGCACCGCGGGCGCCGTCAACAGGAAGAGAAGCGTGGCGGCGGCGCCGAGGCCGAGCGCGCGCCGGCGATGGAGCGCGTGGGTGCTGGTCATCGCATCTTCAGCCGAAGAAGGCCTCGTTGCGGATCTGCCGCTTGCGATCGACTCCGCGCCTCTGCAGCTCGGCCTTGACCTCTTTGATCATGGCGCCGTTGCCGACCAGGTAGAAGACGGGCTTGTCGAGCGAAGGGAGATCGGTGAGCAGCGCCTGCGTGATGCGACCGCGCTTGCCGCTCCACGACGGCGCGTCGCCGGAGAGGAAGATGTCCACGTGCAGGCGCTCGCACTTCTTCTGCACGGCGGCCAGCTCGTCGAGCCAGAAGAGATCCTGCGCGTGGCGGTTGCCCCAGTAGAGGATGATGCGGCCCCGCTCCGGACGCGCCGCGAGATCTTCGAGCATCGACAGGACCGGCGTGATGCCGACGCCGGTGACGCCGAAGACGACGTCGCCGGTGTGCTGCAGATCGAGGACGAAGAAGCCCATCGGCCCGGTGAGGCGCACCGGATCGCCGGGCTTGAGCGTGTCGAAGAAGACGCTGCCGGGGCCGCCGGCGATCAATTTCAGGATGAGCGAGATCTCGGGGCGGCCGGGCAACGAGGCGATCGAGTAGCTGCGCAGGATCGGATTGCCGTCGCTGTCGACGCCGACGCGCACCGAGACGAACTGGCCCGGGCGGAAGCGCAGCGGCTCCTCGGTGCGGAGGATGTACTCGACCACACCGTCGGCGCGAGGGGTCGCGGAGACGAGCTGCGCTTCGTGGACGTTGCCGGACACGGGTGCTAAGGTACCGGCATGTCGGTCATCCGTCGAGGGGCGTGCGCCGTCGCGCTGTGCATGCTGGCGCTTGGTTCTGGTTGCGACAAGAAGAAGGAAGCAGCGGCACCGGCCGCGGGTGGAATGCCTGCGCTCGATCAGCCGCCGGCGGGGGCGGGCAAGCCGGGCGATCGCCCCGTGCACGAGCCGACCACCGGGGCGGAAGGGGCGGGCAATTTGCCGGCCGGTCATCCGCCGATCATGCCGGGTAGCAGCGGCGCAGGCGGCATGGCTCCGGGCGGCATGGGCGCGGGCCACGGCACGCCTGGCTTCGACGGCACGACCCCGGGCGGCGACTTCGATCCCAAGACCGTCGTCGCCGGCGTCATCAAGCTCGACGGCGCGATGAAGAGCAAGGTCGCCGCGGGCGATACGATCTTCGTCGTCGCACGCCGCTACGAGGAGGGCGCGACCGGCCCCGGCACTCCGCTCGCCGTGAAGAAGCTGATCGCCGGCAAGTGGCCGCTCGAGTTCTCCCTCGATTCGCGCGACGCGATGCTCGCCGGGACCAAGCTCTCCGGCAAGGTCATCGTCACCGTCCGCGTGGACAAGGATGGCGACGCCATCACCAAGAACCCCGGCGACGTCATCGGTCAGTCCAAACCGGTCGAGCCCCCCCAGAAGAACCTCGTCGTGGCCCTGGACAAGACTCTATGAAGGGTGTGGTCGCCGAAGCCCTCGCGCTGCTCGCCCAATGCGCGGCGTTCTTCGTCGGCCTCGTCCTGTCCCTCATCCTCGGCATGGTCCTCGCCGCCCACCTCGACGGCCCCGGCGGCCTCCTCATCGCGACGGTCCTCTCCGGCGCCGGCCTCCTCGGCGCCGCGGTCGGCTCCCAAGCCCTCCGCGACTACCTCTCCCGCCGCGACACCCCCGAGCCACAAGACTAGAAGCAGTTTCAAAACTGCCTCAGCGCGATGAGTGCACACGCGAGATACAAAAACGCGCGGTAGTTCTCGACCTTGTTTTCGTAGCGCACGACGAGGCGCCTGAAGTTGAAGAGCCAGGCGTTGGTGCGCTCAATAATCCATCTCCGACGGTAGCGGCGAAGTTTGCGACCATCTTGGTATCGATTGCGACGAGTGCTCAGATGCGGCGCGATGAGGTCGATCTTTCGTTGCTTCATTCGCTTCCACAGCGAGTGCCAGTCATAGCCGCGGTCGGCGATAATGCGCTCGGGATTCTTGCGAGGACGACCTCGCCGTCGAGGAACAGCTACGTTGTCGAGCGTCGCCTCGGCGAGGCTTGCCTCGGCGGGACTGGCAGACGAAAGGTGCACTCCGAGAGGAACACCCTTGCCGTCGA
>JAQBQH010000161.1 GCA_028287105.1 Myxococcales bacterium | reverse complement strand
CGCCGCCGCCCGCGCCGCCCGCGCCGAAGCGCGCCGCGAAGATCCCCCCCGCCGTCGGCGCCGCGACAAAGAGCGCGCGCGCCGCGAAGCCGTCCGCGTCGTCGATGAGGCAGGCCTGCGCCAGATCCCGCGGCGTCGCCAGATCGCGCGCCATCGCCAGGTCACTGCCGCCGCCCGCGGCCAGGTCGCTGCCGCTCGCGACGGCGAGGTCTTCGCCGCCATTTCCCCCGGTGCCGCTCCCCGCCAGGTCGTCGACGCCAAAATCGCGTGGCGGCGGCAGCCCCGGCGGCGCGTAGGTCGAGGCGCACCCCGCCACCGTCGAGAACAGCGCGAACGCGAGGCCGGAAACCATACCCGGGCGCAGGCTCGACATGAGCCGGACGCTACGCTTCCTACCGCAGAAACTCAAGTCTGAGTTACGCTTTCGTCTCCAGCCGTGTTTACAATGCCCGCGTGCATCGTCTCGGGCGTTGGGTCGGTCTCTTCGCAGCAGTCCAGCTCATCCTCGCCAGCGCCGGCGCGGCGCCCGCGGAAGCGACGCAATGCCGCGCCATCGAGGGCGGATCGCCGGCGCTTGCGGCCATCGACGCCGAGACCCGCTTGCGCTGGCTCGACCGCCGCATCTCGGTCGACGCCACCCGCGCGCGCATCTGGGCCATCACCTGGGGCATGGCCTACGGCACGATTACGATCGTGGAGCTGGCGCTGCTCCGCAACAGCACCAACACCGGCGATCGCGCCGAGAAGGTGGTCGGCGCCTCGTCCGCCTTCATCGGCGTGCTCGCCGGCGCCGCGCTGCCGCTCAAGATCATGAGCGACCAGGCGTGGTGGGAAAAACACTTCGCGCGCTCGCGCAGCGACGATCCCTGCGCGCTGCTCAACACGCTCGAGATGCTCTTCATCCGCGACGCCGAGTCGGAGGCATTCGGCGTCGGACCGCTCGTGCACGTCGGCAACTTCGCGATCAACATCGCCGCCGGCCTGATCCTCGGCCTCGGCTACGGCCGCTGGTCCGCGTTCGGCTACACGTCGATCGTCGGCATCGGCGTCGGCGAGGTGCAGGCCGCGACGCAGCCGACCGACGCGATCGAAGATCTACGCATGTATCGCCGCGGAGAGCTGGCGCCCGTCTCGCGCGTCCCGCGGCTCGGCTACGCCGTGGCGCCGATGCTGCGCCCCGATGGTGGCGGCGCCATGCTCACCCTCAGCTGGTGACGTTCGTCGACGACGAGAGGCACGCGCCGTCGTGGGTGGATCGCCGGGTGCATGTACTCCCAGTAGGCGGCTCAATGCCGCTACGGAGGTTCCATGCGGAAATTCATGTTGGCGATGGGCGCCGTCTCGGCGCTCGCTTTGAGCGCGTTCGGCTGTTCGCATTCGCTGCACCAGGCCAAGGCCGACTATCACGGGGAGCGCGCCGACCGCGCCGCGGAGCACGGTCACTACGGCAAGGCGATCAAGGAAGAGCACAAGGCGAACCGCGAAGAGCGCGCCGCTGATCGCGCGCCGCTGCCGTAATCGCTCAGCCGCCGCCGCAGAACTGGTTCGGCGCGCATGATTTCGCTCCACCGCCTTTGCCCATGTCGCAGCACTTGTAGCCGCTGCGGCAGGGGTCGGGCGGGCAGGTCGACAAACAAAAATTCCCGACGTTGTCGAGAAGCTCGCAGGTCGAGCCGGAAGGGCAGATGTCCTTCTTGGTCCCGCTGCAGTCGGCGGTGCAATAGCCGCCGGGAATCGAGATCAGGCCCCAGCTGTGCCCGCAGAATCCGGTGCCGCACTGGTTGTCGCTCATGCAGGGCGCGCCGACGGCGGCGAGCGCCATGTCAGGGCCCGACGGGCTTGTCGCGAGATCGGGATTCGAGGACGGCGGCGTCGACGGCGGCGTCGTCGACCCGCTCGGCGCCGATGGCGGGCTCGGGCCGCCGCTCGCAGGGCCCGCGCCGGGGTCCCCGGCTGCGGGCACATTTGTGCCCTGCACCGCGAATTGACACCCCGCCGCAACCGTCAATACAAGTGCCGCCCACCGCATGGCCCCGTCTATTTGCAATGCGGATACCGGCCGAAAAACGTAACGATTTTCGAGGAATTTTGGTGAAGTGCGTGGGAGCCCTCGCCCCGATTGGGCTGGGTACTCCCACTTACATGAAGTAGTTTGAGACTAACCGCCGTCGCTACATGTTCTTGATGACGAGGTCGCCGAACTCGCTGCACTTGACCTCGCGCGCGCCTTCCATGAGCCGCGCGAAGTCATAGGTGACGGTCTTGTTGGCGATCGACTTCTCGAGCCCCGCGAGGATCAGCGTGGCCGCCTCGCCCCAGCCGAGATGCTCGAGCATCATCACGCCCGACAGCACGACCGAGCCCGGGTTGACCTTGTCCTGATCGGCGTACTTCGGCGCCGTGCCGTGCGTGGCCTCGAACACCGCGTGGCCGGTCTTGTAGTTGATGTTGCCGCCCGGCGCGATGCCGATGCCGCCCACCTGCGCCGCCAGCGCGTCGGAGAGATAATCGCCATTCAAGTTCGGCGTGGCGATGACGTCGAAGTCCTCGGGGCGCGTCAGCACCTGCTGCAGCGTGATGTCGGCGATGGCGTCCTTGATGACGATGCCGCCATGTCGATCGTCCAGCTTCATCCACGGGCCGCCGTCGATCTCGACGCCGCCGAAGTCGCGCTTGGCCAGCGCGTAGCCCCAGTCGCGGAACGCGCCTTCGGTGAACTTCATGATGTTGCCCTTGTGCACCAGCGTCACGCTCTTGCGCTTGTGCTGGATGGCGTACTCGATGGCGCTGCGGATGAGCCGCTCGGAGCCCTCGCGCGACATCGGCTTGATGCCGATGCCGGAGGTCTCGGGGAAGCGGATCTTCTTGACGCCCATCTCGTTCTGCAAAAACGCGATCAGCTTCTTCGCCTCGGGCGACTCGGCGGCCCATTCGACGCCGGCGTAGATGTCCTCGGTGTTCTCGCGGAAGATCACCATGTCGACCTTCTCGGGGCGCTTGACGGGCGACGGCACGCCGGTGAAGTAGCGCACGGGGCGGAGGCAGACGTAGAGGTCGAGCATCTGGCGCAGCGCGACGTTGAGCGAGCGGATGCCGCCACCGACGGGCGTCGTGAGCGGGCCCTTGATGCCGACCTTGTACTGGCGGAACGCTTCGACGGTCTCGTCGGGCAGCCAGTTGTTGGTCTGCTTGAACGCCTTCTCGCCGGCGAGCACTTCCTTCCACTGGATCTTGCGCTCGCCCTTGTAGGCCTTGTCGACGGCGGCGTCGAAGACGCGCACGCTGGCGCGCCAGATGTCGCGGCCGGTGCCGTCGCCCTCGATGAACGGAATGACGGGGCGGTTCGGAGTCTTGACGGTGCCGTCGGCGGCGACCTCGATCGTATCCATCGTGCGTGCTCCTTTGGTTTTCGGAAGGACACGCATCGTACTGTAGCGATTCCGAAATGCAACCCGTCGCGCGAGGTTGCGCGCGGTCCTAGTGATTGTGTAGGAGGACCTTGATGGCGGTGCCGGGCCCGCCCACGGCGATGTCGGGATACCCATCTTTGTTGAAGTCGGCGGTCACGAGGTTGTAGGCGCCGGTGATGGCCGTCGGCTGCGGCGTGTCATAGCCGGTTCCCAGACGCGGCAGCACCCAGAGGTTGCTGGCGGCGTTGCTCGACGTGACGATGTCGGGCTTGCCGTCGCACGTGAAGTCGGCGACGACGACGGCGAACGGTGAGTCGCCCACGGGAAATTCGCTGCCGCGGATGGGAAATGCCGGGGCCGTCGCCGTGCCGCTGTTGATGAACACGTCGATGTCGCCCGGATTCGTGGTCGCCTCGGCGATGACCAGGTCGTTCAGGCCGTCCTGGTTCAGGTCGGTGATGCGCAGATCGTAGCCGAAGAAGACGGTGCCACCGGGGTTGGCGCCTGCCGTGTCGTAGGCCAGCCGCGTAGGAGTGAAGCCGCTGCCGCTCGACAGAAACATCGTGAAGTCGTCGTCGTTGTAGTTGTGCACGATCAGGTCGTCGATCGAATCGCCGTTGAGTCGCCCGATCGCCGGCGACGTGGGGGCGCCGCCCGCGTTCAATGCCGGCGAGGCGGTAAAAGCGCCGGAGCCGTTGCCGTGCAGCATCACGATATTCGCCGTGCTTGCGCCGTAGTTGACGAACGCGAAGTCGAGGTGTGCGTCGGCATCGAAGTGCCCGGCGATCAGCGAATAGCTGGCCTGGGCCGGTGCCGTGACCGGCATGGCCGGCTTGAAGCTGACCGTCGCGGTCGTGCTGGTGTTGAGGTGCAGATTGATGACCGCCGTGGTGCTGTCCCAGCAGCCGATGAGGACGTCGTCTTTTCCGTCGTCGTCGAAGTCGCCGACGACGAGCGAGTTTGGTGTCGTGCAGGTCGTGATCGGTGTCGTGGCCGCGATCGCGAAATTTCCCGCGCCGTCGCCGATAAGGACGCTGAACGAATCGGTGGAGTAGTTCGCCGTGACGAGATCGGCGTGGCCGTCGTTGTTGATGTCGGCGAGCGCGATGGCATAGGGACCCGTGCCGGCGACGCTCACGCTCTTGGGCGTGAACGTCACGTTCGCTACCGGCGTGCAGGAGCTCGTTCCGCCGCCACCACCACCGCCGCCGCCGCCGCCACTGCCGGCGAGGTCGGGCGGGTCGCCCATGTCATCACCGCCGCCGCCGACGGCCAGGTCGCCGTTGCCGCCGCTCTTGCCCTTCAGGTCCTTGCCGTCGAAGAGGAGCGAGCAGCCGGCGACAGGGAGCGCGATCGCGGCGAGCGCGACGGTGACGAATTGGATGGAGCGCAGCGTTGGGCGCATCAGAACACCAGCCCGGCGCCGCTGAGCGCGACGCGCGCGGGCGTCGCCGGTGCCGCCGCGTGGGC
The DNA here is from genome assembly GCA_028287105.1 of Myxococcales bacterium. Lineage (GTDB taxonomy): Bacteria > Myxococcota_A > Polyangia > Palsa-1104 > Palsa-1104 > JAQBQH01. The sequence continues at coordinate 16,921 of JAQBQH010000161.1, read as the reverse complement.
CGCCTTGCCGCGCCGGCTCTCGACGATCGCGAACACCACCGTCGCCGCCGCCGCCACTGCGGTGACACCGATGAGGACGTCGGTCGCGACCGCCGTCGACTTGAGGCCGTTCAGCTGCGACGCCGAGCAGCCGTCGACGGTGTTGCCGCAGCCGTTCTTGAGGTCGCCGTGATGCGCGACCGTGTAAGCGCCGACGCCGATGGCGGCGATGCCGACCGCCGCCGTCGCGCCCAGCATCACCCACGTGTACTTGAGATGCGACTTCGGCGGCACGGGCGCCGGCGCCGGCGTCGCGGCCACGTCGCTGCTCTTCACCGGCGGCGGCGCCTCGACCATCTTGTGCAGCCGCTCGTCGCGCTCCTCGAGCGCCTTGATGCGCAGCTCGACGTTGTTCTTGTCCTCCGCCTCGGGCTTCTCGATGAGGTACTGGCGCAAGAGCAGCCCCGCGGCTTGATAGTGGTCCATGTGCTCTTCGCACGCGGCCATGTTGAAGTAGAGCGCCGGGCTGTGCGACAGCGCGTGCGCGTGCTGAAACTCGCGCAGCGCCACCTCGTACCGCCCCTGGTCGTAGGCGTCGACGCCGGCGCCGAAATAGGCCTTGGCGCGCTGCCGGTTCTCCGTCGGAGAATCGCCCCACGCCGAGGCTGACACGACCACCACCAGCGCCGCCACCCACCACCGCATCGTTGGTCCTCGCGTAATTCCGGTTCGCGTCATCATATCCTTTTCCCTTGGTACGCGTCTACGAGGCGCCGTCGCCCCGCGGGGTGGATTGACCCCGCGCCGCCCTGACCGGGGTTGGCTGACCCTACCGATGGCGTAAGAAAATCGGGTCCTTACGGTAGCGCGCGGTGGCACGCTTCTGGCTTTATCGGCCCCCATGCCCGTCGCCGGCGCCATCTCGTTGCGCGAGCGGCTCGACCGATACCAGCTGGTCGAGCGCATCGGCCGCGGCGGTATGGCCGAGGTTTTCCGGGCGCGCGTGCAGTCGCTCGGCGGCTTCGAGCGCGACGTCGCCATCAAGGTGCTCCTCCCGCAGTTCGCGTCCGAATCGGAGTTCGTCGACATGCTGCTCGACGAGGCGCGCATCGCCGGCGCCATCGTCCATCCGTGCGTCGTCCAGGTGCTCGACGTCGGCCGGCAGGGCGAAGTCTTCTACCTCGTCATGGAGTACGTGTGCGGCACCGATCTCCGGTCGATCGCACGCACCATCCCCGGCGCCAAGCTGCCGCTCGCGATGGCGCTCTACATCGTCGGCGAGGTGCTGCGCGGGCTGCACGCCGTCCATCTCGCCGTCGACGATCAAGGGCGACCGCGCAAGATCGTGCACCGCGACGTCTCGCCCGCCAACGTGCTCATCGACGAGAACGGCACCGTCAAGCTGGGCGACTTCGGCATCGCGCACGCCTCGGGACGGCTGACGCGCACGCGCACGGGATCGATCAAGGGCAAGTCGCGCTACATGGCGCCCGAGCAGCTGACCGGGCAGCCCGTCGACCATCGCGCCGATCTGTACGCCGTCGGCGTCACGCTCTTCGAGGCGCTGCTCGGTGACGTCGCGCGCGAGTCGAGCTATGCCACGCCCTACGGCCCCATGTTCACCTGGCCGCGCCGCATGCCGCCGGAGCTGATCCCGTCCGACGTCGCCGAGATCCTGCGCCGCGCGGTGGTAGACGATCCGCGGCAGCGCTTCGCCGATGCCGCGCAGTTCCGCCGCGTCATCGTGTCGGCGCTGCAGCGTCACGCGCCCGGCTACGACGCCGAAGTGCTGGCGCGCGATCTCAGACGCCTGCGCGGCGAGCTGGTCGACGACGGCGGCGACTTCTCCGAGTCGACCGACGCGGCCACCGAGCTGCGCGGCGAGTCGGCGCGGCGCTTGAAGCTGGTCGACCGCTCGCCCGCGCCGCCGCCGCTGGTGCCGGCCCCGGCGATGAGGACCCAGACGCTGCCGCCGCCCGAGCCGCTCTACGCCGACGCGGATGTCATGCGGCCGACGATGCCCTATCGGCCTTCGGTTCCGTCGTCGTCGTTCCTGTTGCCCCAGAGCGGTCGCAAGCTGCTGCTGGCGGTCGCGGGCGCCTTCGCATCGGCGGCGCTCATCGCCATCATCATCGCGCTGGCGTCGGGATCGAGCGTCCCGCCGCTGCCGCGCCTCGACGGAGCCACCGTGCCGCCGCCGCGCGCGATGCCGCTGCCGCCGCCGCGGGCGACGACGGGGATCCTGTCGGTGGCCGGCCCGGTCGGCGCGCGCGTCATCATCGGCGCCGTCGTGTATCCGCCCGCGCCCTGCGCCATCGAGCTGCCACCGGGGAACTACGACGTCAAGCTGCGGATGCGCCGTCGCCTCGTCGTGCGTCACGTCACCGTCGACGCCGGTCGCACGACCGCACTCTGACGCGCGCGCCCTTCTCTGTAGCCGGCCAGAACACGCCGCGGCGACCAAGCGTGCGATGTCAAACGAGCGGTCGACTGGCCCAGTCGTTGCTCAGGTCGGCTCGCATGAAGACTCGCAAACCGAAGAAGAAGCGGAACATCAAAGCACGCACACTGCTCGCCGTCGCCGCCGGCCTGAGCATCGGCTCCATGGTCGCCAACGGCTGCGGTCCCGACGGCGGCGGCGACGCGCCCGACATGACGACCGTCTACATCTCCAACGACATGCGTCTCGACTTCGCGATTCCGGCAGACTTCGCGAAGTCGCACGACTGATGCGACGCGAGCCGTTCGAGCTGTCGATCCTCGGCGGCGCCACCGAGCGGGCGTGGCGGCGCGAGCGCCCCGACATCGCGCCGCTTCCGTGGGAGCTGCTCGACGAGGAGCCGCCGGCGGGCGCGCTCCTCGAGACGGCGCGCCGTTTCTGGACGCGCATGGCGTTTCAGGAGCACAAGACGGCGACCGCCACGGCCGCGACGGTGCAGGCGCTCTGTGCGGCGCGCGCGCCGGTCGATCTGATCGCGCACGCCGCCCGCTTCGTCGCGGACGAGCTGGCCCACGTCGAGCTGTGCGCGCGCGTCGCGGCGGGCCTGGGCGGGGCGGCGCCGCTGTCGCACGATCCCGACGAGCTTGTGCCGGCGCCGTCGCCGCGCCTGTCGCCGCTCGGACGCGCGGCCGAGCTGGTCCTGCGCGTCTACTGCATCGGGGAAGCGTTCTCGCTGCCGCTCCAGCAGGCGACGGCGCGCGCGCAACGCCATCCGCTCTTGAGCGCCATCCTCCGGCGCATCGCGCGCGACGAGTCGGCGCACGGCGCCTTCGGCTGGCTCTTCTTCGACTGGGCGGGTGAGCTGGTCTCCGACGGCGAGCGCGCCCATCTGCGCGCGATCGCGCGCGACAGCGTCGCGACCGTCGCGGACTCGATCGAGCAGCCGGGTGAAGACGCGGAGCTGACCTTCGGCTGGCTGCCGCGCCCGAAGTGGCAGGCGGTGGCGCGCCGCTCTCTCGACGAGGACGTGAAGGAGCCGCTGATGGCGCGCGGCCTCTTGATGGGCTAGATGGTCCGGGTGGCGCCGCCGTCGACGTCGAGGACGGCGCCTTGCACGTACGCGGCCGGCGCCGAGGCCAGGAACAGCACGACGGCCGCCACCTCCTCGGGCGTGCCGAAGCGGGCGATGCCGAGGCGGCGCGCCATCGCGCCGGCGGCGGCGGCTTCGTCGAGACCCTCGGCCGCGGCGAGCGCCTGGATGCGCGTGCGCAGGCGATCGGTCGCGATCGATCCCGGGTTGACGACGCAGACGCGAACGCCGTCGTGGATGCCGCGCTCGGCCATCGCCTTGGCAAAGGCGGTGACCGCGGCGTTGACCGAGCCACCGACGGTAAACTCGGCGCCGGGCGTCTTGCCACCGATGCCGCCGATGTGCACGACGCTCCCGCCGCCCCGCACGAGATGAGGCCAGGCCGCGCGCACGAGGCGCACGTGCGCGAAGTACTTGAGCGCGAAGCCGTCGGCGAAATCCTCGTCGCCCAGGGCGAAGAAGTCGCCGCGCTTGGTCGCGCCGGCGTTGGCGACGACGAGATCGATGCGCCCGAACGCCTGCGCCGCCGCCGCCACGAAGCGCGCCGGCTCGGCCGCCTCGCGCAGATCGCACGCGTGCACGTGTGCCCCGGCGCCGGCTGCGCGCGCCTCGGCAGCGACGGAACGAAGCGCCGCTTCGTCACGCGCGGCGAGCGCCACGTTCATGCCTTGCCGCGCCAGCGCCAGCGCGATCGCGCGTCCGATGCCGCGGCTCCCGCCGGTGACGAGCGCCGTCTTGCCTTCGAGCGCGAGATCCATTCGCGCAGTGTAGCCCCGCGCCTGCTAGTCGCTCCAGCCGAGATGTTCAGCGACATGGGGCGTGTTGGTGACGTTGACCGGCGGGTCGACCAGGTTGGTGCGCACCAGGTCGCTGACGCCGCTGGCACCGCCGACCTCGTACACCACCTCGTCGCCGACGACGGTGAGCGCGACCACGCCGGTGATGCCGGAGGTGCGGGCGCTGCCGCCGCGCTCGAGGACGAAGAGCTCGCCGATGGCGGTCTCGGTGACGTCGCGCGCGTCGGTGCGCACGAAGACGATGCGCCCGTCGGGCAGCCGCGCCGGCGCGTGCGCGCCATAGGGCGGATCGATCGTCGCCACCACTTCGCGCGCGCCCGAGCCGGCGACGTCGAGGATCTCGACGGTGACCACGCCGCGCACGTTGCGCACGGCGAGGACGGCGCCGTCGTCCCACGGGGCGGGCTCGACGACCGTGCCGTCATGCTCGGCGGCGACGGCGGCGGCGGCGGTGCCCGACGGATCGGCGCGCATCAGCGTCGCGCGCGTGGCTTGGAACGGCGTCACGGTGTAGACCAGCGCGTCTGCGCCGCCGACGGTGGCCGCGCACAGCGCATCGTGCAGCGTGACGTTGGTGGCGCCGAGCGCGCGGAAGCCGCCTTGGGCCTCGACGTAGGGGTAGATGGCGCCGGTGTCGTCGGCGAGGAGCACCGCGCGGCCGTCGGCCAGGCGGCGCGGAAAGCCGCTGCGCCGGGCGTCGTCACCGACGGTGGCGAGAAGTCGCGCGCCGCTGCCGTCGAGCGCGATCGACCAGAGCTGATTGTGGACCAGATAGATGACGTCGCGGCCGGCGCCGGCGTCGAGCGTCGGCGCCGCGTGATCGCCGCAGCCCATGACGAGCGCGGCGACGAAGATCGCGAGCCGGCGCATGGACCGATCATACGCACATCGGCGGGACGGGGAAGCGTCGGGGGAGAGCTAGACGGGAAAGACGCGGCGGTAGACGCGGGCGGCGAAGAAGGTGAGCCCGATGGCGAAGATCGCCGAGATGACCAGGCCCGCCTGCTCGCCCTCGAGGGTGCCGACGAGGACGGGCGGGACCACCAGAATCGCCAGCACCGACACGGCCATTTCGAGGCGCGGGCCGGGCTCGCCGCGCGGCGAGCGCCCCAGGCGCATGACCACCGCGCCGGCCACCATGCAGGCGATGGCGACCGCGGGCAGAAGGTGCACACCGACGGTGAACGAGACGTCGGCGTCGGCGGTGACCGGGCGATGCGTGAGGATCTGCCAGACGACGACGAGGTGGCCCGGGCCGCAGAAGACCGCGGCCAGCACGATGGTGGTGACGGCGAGCGCGCCGGCGCCGGCGAGGACCAGCTTCCAGCGCACCGGCCTGCCCGCGCGCGTGCGCGCCATGAGGCCGAAGATGACGGCGGCGAGGAGGCACAGGCCGCCGAACCATTCGCCGAGCCGCGCGTAGAGCTTGAACGGCTGCAGCACCGCGACGTCGTTCAAGAGCGACACCGGTTTGACGCCCGGCGTCTCGTCCGGATCGACCGACGGAGACTTGTCGTAGACCTTGCCGGTCGCGTCGACGTAGGCGCTGACGCCGGTGTTGACCGCGCGCACCAGATCGAGCCGGGTCTCGACGGCGCGATAGACCGCGAGCGCCAGGTGCTCGTACGGCTCCGACGTGCGGCCGAACCAGGCGTCGTTGGTGATGTTGATGAGGAGGTTGGGATCTTTTTTGACGAGCCGCCGGCCGAACGACGGAAAGATGTCCTCGTAGCAGATCATCGGGCCGATGCGGACCGGGCCCGTCGGGCGCTGCAGCTCGAAGACGGCCACGTCGGTGCCGCGCGCCCAGTTCGAGACCTCGGGGATCCAGCGCTTGATGAACTGCATCTGCTCGAAGTAGGGGATGTACTCGCCGAACACCATGAGGATGTTCTTGTCGAACGTGCCGCGCACGTCACCGTCGCGGTCGAGCAAGAGCGCCGAGTTGTACGGATAGGGGCTGCCGCCGCCGGCGGTGAGCGCGCCGAAGAGCAGCGGCGTGGTGAAGTTGCGCTTGGCGCGGCGCGCGTCGTTGAGCGGCCAGTCCTGCGACTGATCGCGGCCGAAGTAGTAGGGGTACGACGACTCGGGCCAGACCACGAGCTCCGCGCCGCGCGACTCGAGCGAGCGCGCCAGCTCCTGGTGTACGGCGAGCTGCTGCTGCGCCAATTGCGGGCGCCATTTTTCGCTGATGCCGATGTTGGCCTGGACGACGCCGACCTTGAGCTTCGGCGCCTTTTCGCGCGCGGTCTGGACCTGGTTGATGCGCACGAGGCCGTAGCCCAGCGCGAGCGAGAGGATGCCCACCGCGACGGAGATGCGCTTGAGCGGAACGCGCTCGCCCGCCCTCCAGGCGCGATAGGCGTCCCAGATGGCGCCGTTGACCAGGACGATCAGGAACGACACCCCGAGCGGCCCGGTAAGGTCGGCGATCTGGATGACCGGCCGCACCCACGCCTGCGTGATGGCGAGGTACCACGGGAAGACGAAGGGGATGACCATCTCGAGCGCGACGTAGACCACCGGCGCGATGAAGGTGACGCCGCCGCCGAAGTGATCGTGGAGGCGGCGCACGCACCAGGCGAAGGCGGCGAAGGTGAGGGCCTGGTACGAGACGAGGAGCAGGAAGATCGGGACCGCGGCGACGATCGGCAGATGTCCGAAGCGTTGCAGGAACGGCACGATCCAGTAGAAGCCGCCGCCGTTGGCGACGAGGCCGGTGATGAAGCCGTAGAAGAAGGGGCGCTCGGTCGTCGGATGCAGCGCGACGCCGAGGAGCGGCACGATGGCGAACCAGGTGAGCGGCCAGATGTCGAAGTCGGCGCAGCTCAGGAACAGGAGCGTGCCGGCGGCCACGCACACCGCCATCTTGACGGCGCGCTCCTGGGTCCACACCGGCGGCTTGTCGCGCTTTTTGCGCGCGCGCAGATCGATGATGTCGCCGCCGCTGCCGTCGCCCCGCCCGGAGCCGCCGTCGCGCTTGTTGCGCTTCTTCACGCCTTGGCTCGCACCTGCAATGCGCCCTGCAGAATCTCGAAGCTGGCCGGCAGTCGGCCCGGCGCCTCACCGTCGACGTCGAGCAGGACCTCGACGCCGTCGAGCGCTTCGGCGTCGATGCGGCGCGCGCGCTGGACGCTCACCTTCGGGTTGCGCAGGTGCTTGCCGCTGTAGATGTCGAGGCCGCGGAACAGCAGATCGCCGAAGCTGAAGTCGCCCATGGTGACGACGTCGAAGAGGCCGTCGTCGAGGGCGGCGTCGGGCGCGACCTTCATGCCGCCGCCGAAGTAGCGGCCGTTGGCCACGGCGACGTTGTAGATCTTGCCTTCGCGCGGGGTGCCGCCGTCGAGAGTGAGGCGCACGGACGCGTTTTGGTAAGCGGCGCCGGCCTTGAGCGTCGCCAACGCGAAGGAGACCTTGCCGCCGAGCACCTTGGACGATTCATTGACGTAGCGATCGACGAGCCCGCTGATACCGAAGCTGGCGATGTTGATGAAGTGGCGGACGGCCGGCTTGCCGGCGCCGTCGACGTAGCGCAGGCGACCGACGTCGACCTTGCGCGGCGCCGACTTGAGCACGGCCGCGGCGGCGAAGGTGTCGCGCGGCACGCCGAGCGTCTTGATGAAGTCGCCGCCGGTACCGGCGGGGACGATGCCGAACGACGCCTGCGGGCGGATGGGCCCGTCGTCGTCGAAGAAGCCGTTGACCACTTCGTTGATCGTACCGTCGCCACCGACGGCGACGACGAGATCGGCGCCGGCTTTGAGCGCCTCACGGGTGATGGTGGTGGCATCGCCGGCCGATCGGGTGAAGCGCTCTTCGAACGTGCCGTATGCTTCTTGGATGGTCGCGCGCAGCTCGGGCCAGCGGCGCTCGGTCTTGCCGCCTGCGGAGTGCGGATTGACGACGAGGACGGTGACCGCCATGGCGCGACTATAGCCTACTTGCGCGTCGCTTCGTCGAGCAGCTCGATGAGATCGACGGCGTGGACGTCGTCGCGGTCGAGCTGCCGCTTGCAGGTGGGGCAGGAGGTGACGACCGTCGAGACCTTGGCCTGGCGCACCTCGGTGAGGCGATGCTCGGCGATGGCGTGGGCGGTGTCGGGCATGGTCGTCGGCAACAGGCCGCCGCCGCCGGTGCACTCCGCTTCGTTGCGCGCGCGGGAAAATTCGCGCACGTCGTCGACCGCTTTTTTGGCGAGGCGGCGGGGCGCGTCGTAGACGCCGAGCCAGCGGCCGAGATAGCAGGGGTCCTGGTAGAACGCGGCGGCGCGGCGCCGCTCGATCGGCAGCCGCTCGACGAAGCCCTCGAGGAACTCCGAGGTGTGCTCGACGGCGGGCGCGAGCGGCACGCCGAACTCGCGATATTGCGTGCGCATGGCCCAGACGCAGGCGGGGCAGTTGACGACGACGCGGGCGAAGCCGGCCAGCTGGCGCGACATGCGCTCGGCGTGCAGGCGGAAGGCGTCGAACTGGCCGGCGGCGAAGAGCGGATAGCCGCCGCAGCCGTGCTCACCGTCGGCGAGCGAGACGTACTCGGCGCCGATGCGGTCGCACAGCGACAACATCGTCGGCGCCAGCTCGGGCGCATCGCAGCCCGGAAAAAAGGCGATCTGCGCCTCGGTGGGGCGCTTGTCCTGCGACACGCCGGCGCGGGCGCGACGGGCGGCCTCGGTCGACTTGGCGGTGAAGCGCGCGGCGAGATCGCGCAGGGCAGGGTGGCCGCGGCCGTCGCGCTCGGCCTCGGCGCGGCCACGCAGGAGCGCCTGGCCGGGCTCGACTTTGTGCAGGCAGAAGTCGGTGCAGGCGCCGCAGCCGGTGCAGCCGTAGAGCGGCTCCGACTGCTCGACGGTCTGCGGAACCTCGGCGCGGCGGAGCAGGCGCATCGTCGCCATCTTGTCGCGCGGCGTGAGCGTCTCCTTGGCTTCGGCATTGGAGACCGGGCAGGTGTGACGGCACAGCTTGGGACAATAGGTGCAGTAGGTGAGCGAGGTGTCGAGATCGGGCGGCGAGGGCATCAGACGGCTCCCGGCCAGGCGACGAGCCTGCCGTTGGGATCGAGGCGACGCTTGAGCGCTGCGACCAGCGCGGGCGCATCGGCGGGCGGTGGCTCGGGCGCGCGGGCGCTGTCGACGACGCAGGCGCCGGCGGGGTGCCAGGCGATCACGCGCACCGAGTCGCCGACGAGCGAAGAGGCGAGCACGGCGCTGTCGACGGTCTCGAGCGGCACGGCGCGCTCGTGCGGGCGCGCTTTGATGCGCGGAGGCGGCGTCTGCGGCACCGGCTCGCCGCCATGCTCGCGGGCGATGCGCTCGGCGAGCGCCACCTCGGCGGCGACGAGCGCGGCGGGGCCGTCGACCTCGAGCCAGAGCGTGCCGGTGCCCGAGACCGCGAGGTCCGCGGGGCGACCGCCGACGACGATGAGCTTGCGCGCGGTCGAGAGCGCCGCCGGCAGCGTCGGCAGCTTGAAGGCGGCGGCGGCGCGCGACTCCTGCCGGCGCTGCACGCGCACCGTCGCGGCGCTGAGGATGCCGAGTGTGCCGCGCCCGCCGAGGACGACGTGCATGAGGTCGGGCCCGGTCGCCTTGCGCGGCGCGAGGCGCGTCGAGATCTCGGTGCCGTCGGGGAGCAGCGCCTGCACGCCGATGCAGCTCTGCAAGAAGCGGCCGGTGCGCGGCGATGCTTCCGAGGCGCGCGGCGCCGCCAGGAGCGCGCCGAGCGTGCGCGTGCGCGACCAGGGCGGCAGCGCGGCGCCGAGGGTGAGGCTGCGCTCGCCGAGCGCATGCTCGAGCGCCTCGACGGTGATGCCGCATTGCACCGTGACGGTGAGCGAGGTTTCGTCGAGGTACAGGACGTTGCACATGCGCGACAGGTCGACGTCGATGCCGCCGGCGTTGTGGGCGCCGAGGCCGATGCCGACCGCGGCGCCGACCTCGCCGGCGATGCGCATGACGTCGACCAGCTCGGCAGGTGCGCCCGGGCGCACGAGCGCGCGGCCGTTCTCGGACATCACGTGCGCGGCGCCGACGGCGTGCACCAGGCGATCGGCCCAGAACGGCGCTTCGTTACCGTCGCCGCCTCCGCCGCCAGCACCTGCCTGGCCGCCGTCGCCCGTCTGCTCGCTCATAGCCCCATCTTCCCGGGGTTCATGATGCCGGACGGGTCGAGGACATTCTTGAGCGCGCGGTAGATCTCCATCGCCGCGCCGTGCTCCTCGGGCATGAACGGCGCCTTCGAGAGGCCTACGCCGTGATGGTGCGAGATGGTGGCGCCCGCCTTGGTGACCGCGGTGAGCCCGGCCTTCCAGATGGCGTCGTACTTGCGCTCGGCGTCGGCGGTGTTGGCACCGCGCGCGGCGAAGGTGAAGTAGATGGAGCAGCCGTCGACGTAGGCGTGGGAGAAGTGCGCCATGATGAAGGCGAGCGGCGACACCGCCTCGCGAACGGCGCGGTAGAGGTCGAGCAGCTTGTCCCAGCTGGTCGCGACCTCCATCGTGTCGACGAAGGCGCCGGCGTCGAAGACCTTCTGCATGCGGAAGCTCACCGCGTAGCGGTGCTTGAGCCAGCGCAGCCCGGGCCCTTCGCCGAGATCGCGGCCGCCCGCGCGTTCGAGCTCTACCGTCGCTGCGCGCGCTTCGGCCTCGCACAATCCCTTGTCACCCTCGAAGCCGACGATGAGGAGGCACCCCTTCTGGGCGTAGGGCAGGACCGCGCCGGCGACCCGGTTGACCAGCTCGGGGCGGTTGAGCGCCAGCGCGATGGCGCGCCGCTTCCACTCGCCGATGACGCTCTTGCCGGTCGGCGTCAGCATCGAGAGGTACTGCTCGAGCATCGCCTCCGGCCCCGATGATTCCGGCACACCCTCGTCGTGATCTTTCTCGCCGCGATGCAAGAAGGAGTCGAGCTCATCGTAGAGCCGCACGCAGGCGGGCCTGAGGTTGCGCTGGAGCAGCCGCCGGATCGCCTCGCAGCCCGACGCGACCCGCGGAAAGGACCAGCCGCGATAGAGCTGTCGCTCCGGCGAGGGGCGCACCGTCACCGTCGCCCGCGTGATGATCCCGAGCGTGCCTTCCGAGCCGACGATCCACTGCGTGATGTCGGGCGTGCCGCTGGCGTCGACGCTGTGCAGCTCGCCGCGCCCGTCGACGAAGCTGACGCGCCGAACCATGTCCTCGATCTTCCCGTACCGCGTCGAGAACTGCCCCGCCGAACGCGCCGCCAACCAGCCGCCGAACGTCGAGCACATGATGGAGGAGGGAAAATGGCCCAGCGTGAACCCGCGCCGGTTGAGCTCATGCTCCAGGTGCTCGCCGATGATCCCCGCCTCGACCGTCGCTGCCCCCGCGACCGCATCGACCTCGACCACCGCCCGCATGCGCTTCAAGTCGACGACGATGCCGCCCTTGATCGGCAACGTCCCGCCACACACCCCCGACCCCGCCCCGAACGGGACGATCGGCGTCGCCGTCCGCGCCGCCGCCCGCACGATGTCCTGAACTTCCTCCGTCGAAACCGGCCACACCACCGCATCAGGCTGATGCGGCGCCGGATTTCCCCCCGACAACGTGATCAACCCCCGCGGCCACAAATCCCGCGCATAGGCGATCCGATCCGGCACCGTCGTCGACACCCTCCCCGGCATCATCCGCGCAAGCTCATCGATGAGCTCATGAGTACGCGCGGCGACGGGGATCATGGCGTGCGAGAGCCTAGCACGCACCCCCCACGATCCGGCACATTCCGCTACACCACCTGCCGCATCAACCACGTCCGCACGACCCGTTCGGTCGCTCACCACCCGCCGCGAACCGCCAGCCTCCCGGTTCGAGAGCCCCCCGCATCGTCAGCCCTCCGAGAAGCATCCTCGGCGTGGGGGCCGGGCCGCCACCGTCGAACCGACGTCGACTACGCCTTCCGAAACCTCCGGGTATTCGCCACCACCCCCCTGAACTTCTCGATCTCCTCCGCCGTCCTCCCCGCATCCCACCCGAGCTTCAGCGCCATCCGCCGCGCCACCCGCTCCGTGCACCCCAACCCCTGGTCCCTTGCCCTCAGGAGCAGCTGCACCCGCCGCCCCAGCACATCCTCGACGGTGAGCGCCTGCTCCTCGTCCACGGCAACGTCGACCTGCGCCATCACGTACGCGAGCTCCGCGTCCAACCGCTCGCCCAGCGCCGGCTCTACCTTGATGCGCGCCACCACCGACTCCGCGCGCACGCCGTAATGATTCGCCAGCTGCTTCGCCACCGCCCCGTCGACGACACCCTCCGCGGTGATCCGCTCCGCCAGCTTCGTCACTCCCGCGTACCCCTGCGAATAGATCGGCTCCGCCGCCCCCGGCAACGGCCGCTCCTCCGTCTTGCACGCCGCGATCTCGCCGAGCTGCTTGCCCGCGTGATCGACCACCTCGGCCGCCATGCGCCGATAGGTCGTCAGCTTGCCGCCGGCGATGGTCACCAATCCGGGGCGCTCGAGGATGTGGTGCTCGCGCGAGACGTCCGACGCCGTCGCCACATCGCTGTCCGGCTTGATGAGCGGACGGATGCCGGCCCACGTCGCCAGCACGTCGGCCGGCGTGAGCTTGGCCTCGGGGAAATAGTTGTTCGCCAGATCCAGCAGGTACTCGACGTCGTCTGCGTCGGTGTGCACCTCTTCGGGCGGCTTGTCCCAGAACGTATCCGTCGTGCCGATGACGGTGCGGTCCTGTCCCCACGGGATGCAGAAGACGATGCGCTTCTTCTGCTTCATGACGACCGCGTGCCGCGGGCTCAGCCGCGCCGAATCGACCACCAGGTGCACGCCCTTCGACGCGTGCAGGATCCCCGGATCGCCGGCGAGCTGCCGCACGTCGTCGCACCACGGGCCGGTCGCGTTGATGGTCACCTTCGCGCGCACCGGGATCGTCGCACCCGAATCGCTGGCGTCGACGGGCTGCACCTCGGCGCCGCAGATGAGGTCGCCCTCCTTGATGAGCTTCACCGCCTTGGTGTAGTTGGCGATGGTCGCGCCGAGCGCGCGCGCGTCGATGACGTTCTCGAGCGTGAGCCGCGCATCGTCGGTGTTGCAGTCGTAGTAGAGCAGGGCCCCGTCGAGGCCGTCCTGCTTCAGCCCCGGCTCGATCTTGCCCACGCGGGGCGCGCGCACGGTGCGATGCAGCTTGGGCGACGAGAACTTCGAGAGGCCGTCGTAGATCCAGAGACCGACGTCCAGCACGAACAGGCCCGGCTTATCGTGCTTGTAGACCGGCAAGAGGAACTCGAGCGGCCGCACCAGATGCGGCGCCACCTTCATCAGCAGCGCGCGCTCGTTGGTGCCCTCGAACACGAGGCGGAACTGCGCATGCTCGAGGTAGCGGAAGCCGCCGTGCACCAGCTTGGACGACTTCGACGACGTGCCGGCCGCGAAGTCGGTCTTCTCGACGAGCGCAACCTCGAGCCCGCGCAGCGCCGCGTCGCGCGCGATGCCCGCGCCGGTCACGCCGCCGCCGATGACCAGAAGGTCGTACGGCTGCGACGACAGGCGGCGCAGCGTCGCGGCGCGATCCTGTAAGGCTGACGTCATCCTTCTTTTTTCACGGCCACGGTCGGTGCCAGGCGCACGTGCAGCTCCTCGAGCTGCGCGTCGGAGACCGCGGTCGGGGCGTCGGTCATCTGGTCGGTGCCCTTTTGCGTCTTGGGGAAGGCGATGACGTCGCGCAACGACTCCGCGCCGCACAGGAGCATCGCCAGGCGATCGAGCCCGAAGGCGATTCCGCCGTGCGGCGGCGGCCCGTACTTGAACGCGTCGAGGAGGAAGCCGAACTTGGCGCGGAAGTCGTCCTCGCTGAGCCCGAGCGCCGCGAACACCTTCTGCTGCACGTCGCGCTGAAAAATTCGCAAGGAGCCGCCGGCGATCTCGTTGCCGTTGAGCACGAGGTCGTAGGCGCGCGCCTTGACGCGGCCGGGATCGGTCTCGAGCAGCGGCACGTCCTCGAGGCGCGGCGACGTGAAGGGATGGTGCGCCGCGACGTAGCTCTTGCGCTCGTCGTCGTAGTCGAAGAGCGGGAAGTCGGTGATCCAGGAGAAGCGCCACGCGGCGTCCTTGGGGATGAGGCCGAGCTTGTTGCCGAGATGCAGGCGCAGCCCGCCGAGCACCGCGTTGACCAGCTTCGGGCGGCCGAACTGGAAGAAGAGATAGTCGCCGGGCGTGGCGCCGACGGCGGCGTTGATGGCCGCGCGCGCCTCGGGCGTGACGTTCTTGGCCAGCGGCGACTGCGTCCACTCGCCACCCTCGGCGACCTTGGCGCGAGCGAGCCCGCGCGCGCCGAAGCCCTTGACGAACTCCTCGAGCTTGTCGGCCTCGGTGCGGCTGAGCGCGCCCGCGTTCTCGGCCGGGAGGCGCAGCGCTTTGATGATCCCCTTCTGCTCGAGCGCGCCGGCGAAGAGCGGCACGCCGCCGCCGTTCATCGGCCGCAACAGCTCGGTCACGTCGGTGAGCGGCAGCCCGAAGCGCAGGTCGGGCTTGTCGACGCCGTACTTGGCCATCGCGTCGTCGTAGCTCAGACGATGGAACGGCCGCGGCACCTCGACGCCGAGCACATCCTTCCAGATGCGGGCGATGAGCCCTTCCATGATGCGATAGACGTCCTCCTCGGCCACGAAGGACATCTCGACGTCGATCTGCGTGAACTCCGGCTGCCGGTCGAGGCGCAGATCCTCGTCGCGGAAGCAGCGCACGATCTGGAAGTAGCGATCGAAGCCGGCGACCATGAACAGCTGCTTGAAGATCTGCGGCGACTCGGCGAGCGCGTAGAAGTGGCCCGGGTTGAGGCGCGACGGCACCAGGAAGTTGCGCGCGCCGCCGGGCGTGTACTTCACCATGAACGGCGTCTCGAGCTCCGCGAACTCGTTCTCGTAGAAGTAGTCGCGCGTGGCGCGATAGAGCTGGCTGCGCACGAGGAAGTTCTTCTGTAGCGCCGGGCGGCGCAGGTCGAGGTAGCGGTACTTCAAGCGCACCGCTTCGCCGGCGTCGGTGTCGTCGCTGATCTCGAACGGCGGCGTCTCCGAGCGGCTGAAGATGGTCAGTCGCGTGGCTTCGACCTCGATCTCGCCGGTCGGGATCTTGGAGTTCTTGTTGTCGCCGCGCGAGATGACGCGCCCCTGGATCGCGATGCAGAACTCCGAGCGCAGCTCGCCCGCGAGCTGATGCGCGCTCGGGTCGAGATCGGGGCCGAACACGACCTGCGTGATGCCGGTGCGATCGCGCAAATCGATGAAGACGCGGCCGCCGTGATCGCGGCGCGTGGCCACCCAGCCCATGAGCACCACGTCGTTCTTGCCGATGTCGGCTCCGCGGAGGGCGCCACAGGGATGGGTGCGTTTGAGCTCGGTCAAGAACTGGGGCGCTGCTTCAGAAGACATGCGGCGCAATATAACGCAGCTCGCCATCGACGCAACGCGCGTGTAGGCGCTGTCTATCGTTTGACTGCGCGATGGAAAAAACTGTACGATACCCGGGCATGCGGATTGTGCCGGCAACCTGCCCGGTCTGCGCGGCGGAGTACGATCCGCTGCGCTCGAAGGCGACCCTGGTCATCGATGGAAAGGTGCGCGCGTACTGCTCGAACGCGTGCAAGGAAAAGGCGCAGCTGCCGCCGCCCGAGCTCCCCATCGCCAGCGTCGGCGACGACGATACCAGCTCGCTTCCGACCTTCCCGTCGGCGTGGTCGCGCCTGTCGTGGAAGGGCGCCGCCGGTGTCGGCGCAGCCGGTCTCGCGGTGCTGCTCTTCGGCGGCAAGCTCATCGGCACGGCCCCAATGGCCGTCGCGTCGATCGTGCCGGCCGTCAAAGCCGCCCCGCCTCCCACCGTCGGTGACGCGATGGCGATGCTGGCGCCTTCTCCCGGCGCCACGCCCGACGCCGATGTCTGGTATCACCCGCTGCCGGGACCGCGCCGCTGCCTGCCGGAGCGCGACACGCGCCGCTTCGGGGCCGCGCGCGAAGGTATGCGCCCCGAGGAGTGCGCCGGCGGCCACTGCGGCGTCGACATCGGCACGCAGAAGGGCATGCTCGTCCTCGCCGCGCACGACGGCGTCATCGAGCGCGTCGAGCGCGATCCCGAGATCGGCGGACGGCGCGGCAACGAGGGGCGCTTCATCCGCGTCAACCACAAGGGCGGCACCGTGGTGACCTCGTACATCCACCTCGACGCGATCCGCGAAGATCTCAAGCCCGGCATTCCGGTGCGCGCGGGCGAGGCCATCGGCACCGTCGGTGACACCGGCGTTCACAGCTCGGGACCGCATCTGCACTTCGCGGTGAGCGTGCGGCCGTCGATCGACGGGCAGGAGCTCTACATCGATCCCGAGCCGCTCTTGCATCTGTGGCCGCTCTCGAAGCGCCCGGCGGCGACGCTGCACGCGATGTCGAACGCCGTCGTCCCGCGCCAGACGACCGCCAAGGCCGACGGCCGCTCCGATCTCTAGCCGCAATGCCGGTCAGAGCTTTGGGACGGCTGGGGTCGCGGACGCAGTGAGGCGACCTCCCGGCGTCGGAATCCGTCGCAGTCGCCGCTTCGCGGCGTGCTCCTCCATCGGGGCCGCCCTGGTCGCGCTTCGCGCGACGCGGCCCCTCTACGCCGCC
>JAQBQH010000070.1 GCA_028287105.1 Myxococcales bacterium | reverse complement strand
GAGCGCGCGGGCGCAGCGGGCGGCGGCAGCGGCGCGGGCGTCGGCGGCTGCGTGACCGACTGCGGCCCCGCACCCATCGGCACCTGGCTCGGCCGCGGCTGACGCACCGGCTCGGGCAGATCGCTCGAGCCAGACTCCTCGTCGCTCATCGCGGCCATCGGAGGCGGCGCGCCCATCGGCTCGGCCTCGTCGTCGGCCGGGATCGTCGACGGACGCGCGCGCGGCGGCGGCGGCGGCGGAATCGTGGCGGAACGCGGCCGCGCACCCATCGACGACGAATCGTCGGAGGCGCCGGCGGAGGCGAGCTCCTCGATGCTCAGGATGAAGTCGCCGATGTAGATCTTATCGGAGCCTTTGACGACGAGCGGGCTCGTGATCTTGCGGCCGTTGACGTACGTCCCGTTGGTGCTCTTGAGGTCGACGATGATGAACTTGCCGTCCTTGAGCACGATGCGCGAATGCCGCTTCGAGACGTTGCCCTTCGGCAGGATGATGTCATTCCCCTGCACGCGACCGATGGTCACTTCGGGCTTGTCGAACTCGAGGCGCTTTTGCTCGCCGCCTTTTTCGTTCACCACGATCGCGAACATTCGCTCGGGACTCCTCTGGGAGAATGCGGAATTAACCCGCGTAACTGTACGAAAAAAACCCCATTTAGGTCAAGTAATCACTAGAACGCGTCTAGCGGCCGAGGAACTGCGCGATGTCGTCGCCGAACACGGTCCACACCGCGGCCACGGCGAGCGCGAACAAGGCCAGGTTGATGATCCACTCGATCGCGGTCCCGCGCGGGTCGGCTTCCATGACGAGCGCGCGCAGGGTACCATGACCCACCATGCGCAGACTATGCATGACCCTTGTGGTCCTCCTGGCGACGGCGCCGTCCGTCTTCGCCGCCAAATTCTACGTGGTCGTTCGCGGCGTCGAGGATGCCGACGGGGTCAAGAGCGGCATCAAGGAAGAGGCGCTCCGGGTCTTCAAGGATGAGCTCGGCCGTCGGCCGGAGCTGACCCTGACCCCGCCGCCCGGCCTGCCCGCGGGTGACGACCCGACGGCGCTCAAGGCGGCGCTCAAGGCCAAGGGGCTCAAGGCGCTCGAGCTGACCTTGCGCATCCTGTCGGTGAAGCAGGAGCTGGCGCCGCCGCCGGCGGGTAAGAAGTTTCGCGTCTTGTCGCGGAGCATCAAGCTGTCGGTCTTCGGCGACACGCTGCCCGACAAGGTGCTCGCCATCGGCGGCGACGGCGAGTCCCAGGTGGCCGCCGAGATCAACGCCAACGCCAACCTCGAGGCTGAAGGCAAGCCGCTGCTCGTCGACGCCACCAAGGAGGCGGTCAAGCAGGCGGTCGACATGACGGTGGCGAAGCTGCAGGTCGGCGACAAACAGCCGAAGCTCAAGAAAAAGAAATGACGCGGCGGAAGCTCGACGGCGACTACCGAAGCAGCGACGGCTACGGAATCGGCGGCGGGCCCGGGCAGCCGTAGCTCACGCCGACCTTGGTGGCGGCGTTGGTCTTGAGCATGTCGCAGGCAGCGCCGTGCAGCGTGACCGTGTTGGTGGTCGCATCGTAGGTGTAGCCGCTCGTCGGTGACGGCGACACCAGCTGCCCGTTCTCGGTGACCCGGATGAGCGACGCGTCGGGCGCGTTCTGCATCATCTTGAAGTCGCACGACACGATGCCACCGACGATGGCGTCGAACGCCGCCTTGAGATCCTGCGGCGAGTTGGTCTGGTAGTAGTGGGTGGCGCCGGCGCGCGCCGTGTGGCCGGCGTCGGCCCACTGGTTGAGCAGCGTGGGGTTGGTGTTGTTGACGTCGCCGATGCCGATGACGAAGGTCTTCACCGACGGCGTCGCCGCGTAGAGAGCATCGATACGCTTCTTGACGTCGACATCGCCGCAGTTGGGCACACCGTCGGTGGCCAGGACGACGTAGTTGGCGCGCGCCTTGTCGTTCAAGAGCCCTTTGGCGATGACGGTGTCGAGCGCCAGCGCCGTCGGCGTATTGCCGGCCGGGCCCTGGCCGTTGAGCTTGGACATGACGGCCGCACCGGCGGTCGAGCCGAGCGGCACGTCGACGTTGTCGGCCTTGCAGTCGCCGTCGCTGTTGAAGATGGCCGCGCCGAGCCGCATGACCGCGTCGTAGTTGGTCACGAGCGAAGAGACCGCCGCCTTGAGGTCGACCCACTTCGTCGTCGCCGAGTTGGCGGCGATCGACTGGCTCATCGAGCCCGAGCGATCGGCGACGAGCATGACGTTGGGCGCCACTCGCGCCAGCGCGAACTCCATGGCGCCGCAGTTGCCCGCGTCGTCGGTGCCGGCCATGTCGACGGTCGGCGCCGGCAGCGGCGGCTCGGGAGTCGGATCGGCCGGCGTGTTGTTGCTGCCGTGCATCTCCTCCTGCTGGGCGACGCCGAGACAGCCCGTGAGCGCGGCGAAGGCGACGACGAGTAGTAGCTTGTTCATGTCGCCAGGCCATAGCGAGCGCGATGCCACGCCGCCGTCGTGGAGTGTCGCGCAGTTGCGCCGGCGCTAGGGTCATCTGACCCGGGCTAGGGTTTTCGCGGGATGCGGACAAATGTCTCCAGCGGGCCCGGTACATGGGAGCCGCGGCCCCGCGGCAGCGCCTCGGCGTGACAGGCGACGCCAATGTTTTCAGATGGTTGGCATCGCTCGGTCTGGTGGTATACTGGCTGCTAGTCGAACCGTGCACATGCGCTTGCTCGTCATACTAGCCGCCGCCAGCCTCCTGGCGAGCCCGGCGCATGCTGACCCCGTCGGCGGCGAGTTCGTTCCCGGCCGCGTCGTCGTCAAGTGGCGCTCGCCGTCGGTGATGCGCACCGTCGCCAACGCGACCCTGCATCGCGCCGTCGCCGCCGATCGTCAGATCCTGCAAACGGCGCCGACCCGCGAGGCGACGCTGGCGCTGGTCGCCACGCTCAGCGCCAACCCGGACGTCGCCTACGCCGAGCCCGACTACATCCGCCACCGGACCGGCGATCCCATCACGCCGTCCGATCCGCTGTTCGCGCGCCAGTGGGCGCTGCCGATGATCAACGCGCCGCAGGCGTGGAGCCGCTCGACCGGATCGTCCGCGGTCACCGTCGCCATCATCGACACCGGCGCGGTCATGCATCCGGAGCTGGCCGAGCGCATCGCCGGCGGCTACGACTTCATCACCGACCCGACCAACGCCGCCGACGGCGGCGGTCGCGACGAAGACTGGACCGATACCGGCGACTCGACCGACCAATCGTCGGCCCTGCACGGCACCCACGTCGCCGGCATCATCGCCGCGCAGTCGAACAACGGCGTCGGCGTGGCCGGGCTCGACTGGGGCTGCCGGCTCGTCATCGTGCGTGCGCTCGGCGTCCGCCACGGCACCGGCGTCGACAGCGACATCTCGGATGCGATCCGTTGGGCCGCCGGCCTCCACGTCGACGGCGTGCCCGACAATCCGCATCCCGCCGCCGTGATCAACATGAGCTTTGGCGGCGCCGGCTTCTCGCAGTCGATGCAGGACGCCATTCACGAAGCGGTCGGCGCGGGCACCATCGTCGTCGCGGCAGCGGGCAACCTCGCCGTCGACGCCAAGGGCGACTCCCCTGCCGGCCTCGACGGGGTCATCTCCGTCGGCGCGGTCGACCCGACCGGCGTGATGGCCTCGTACTCGAACTACGGCTCGGTGGTGTCGCTCATGGCGCCGGGCGGCTCGCCGCTGCGCGATCCGATGACCGGCCAGCCCGAGGGCGTCTTGTCGACGATCCAGCTGGTCGGGTCGGGCTTCACGTACACCTACTACGCCGGCACGTCGCAGGCCGCGCCGTTCGTGTCGGGGACGGTGTCGCTGATGAAAGGCCTGTTTCCCGGCATGAACGCCTCCGATGCGCGCCGCCTGCTGAGCGCGACCGCCAATCCGTCGGCGAAGTGCGCCAACCCGAGCGACCCGACCCTGGCCGGCTGCGGCGCGGGCCTGCTCGATGTCGACGCGGCGCTGGCAGCGGCGGCCGACGCGGGGCTCGCGGGCGGCGGCGGACACCTGAACAACGAAGTGCACGGCGGCTTCGGCTGCGCCATCGCGCCGGCCGCGGCGGATGCGCCGGCAGCGACGGGCGGATGGCTCTTGTTCCTCGCCGGGCTGGCCGTCGCCGCCCTACGTCGGCGCGTGCTATAAGCGACCTCGTGCCGAAGGTCGATTTCGAACGCGAAGGCATCGTCGTCGAAGCGCGCCCGGGTCAAACGCTGCTCGAGGTCGCCGACGCCGCGGGGGTCCAGCTGTTTCGCGGAATGTGGCCCGAGCTGCATTGCAAAAGCCGCCACGGCTGGTGCAACCGCTGCAAGGTCTGGGTGAGCTCCGATGCGCCCGAGGCTACCAATCCGCCCACCGACAAGGAGAAGGGGCGCCTCCGCATCAACGGCCGCGTGCGCGGCTCGATGCGCCTGGCCTGCCAGGTCGAGCTCCGCGGCGACGTGCGCGTGCAGACGCGCGCCGGCGGTCCGGTCGCTCGCCCGTCGCTGACGTCGAGCGCGCCCGGGTGGAAGAACGCGCTCTCGAATCGGAAGCCCGCCGAATGAGGCGCGTCGCCGTCACCGGCATCGGCGTGGTGTCGGCGCTCGGTCCCGACGCGGCGTCGTTCGAAGCCGGGCTGCGCGCTGGTCGCTCCGGCATCGGCCCCTTGTCGCTGTTCGATACCAAGGGCTTTCGCTCGACGCTGGCCGCGCAGGCGCCCGATCCGACGCCGCCCGTCGACGCCAACCGCCTCCGCAACGCATCGCGCCCCGATCGCTTCGGCCTCCAGGCGGCGTTCGAAGCGGTCGCGCAGGCCGGCCTCGGTGCGAGCGAGCTGGCCGGCGCCGCGGTGATCTTCGGAACCGGCACCGGCGGCCTCACCACCACCGAGGAATTCATCAAGGCGGGCGACGGTCCCGCCGAGCTGCTGCTCGCGCATCAGCCGGCCTCGGTGACCGACCTGGTCGCGCGCCACCTCGGCTCGCGCGGGCCGCGCACCACCATCATGACCGCCTGCTCCTCGTCGGCGACGGCCATCGGCTACGCCGCCGATCGCATCCGACTCGGACACGTCGACGTCGCCGTCGCCGGCGGCGCCGAAGGGCTGACCCGGCTCACCTACGCCGGCTTCGGCTGCCTGCGCGCGCTCGCGCCCGGCGACGAGCCGTGCCGCCCCTTCGACGCCGAGCGCAAGGGGCTCACCCTCGGCGAAGGCGCGGCCGTCCTGATCCTCGAGGATCTCGATCGGGCGCGCGCGCGCGGAGCCGTCGTCCTCGCCATCATGGCCGGCTGGGGCATCACCGCCGACGCGCACCACATGACCGCGCCGCACCCCGAAGGCGAAGGGGCGGCCCGCGCGATGAAGATGGCGCTCGACGACGCGCGCCTGCCGGCCGACGCCATCGGCTACGTCAACGCGCACGGCACCGGCACGCCGCACAACGACGCCGCCGAGACGCTCGCCATCAAGACCATCTTCGGCGCGCGCGCCCCGTCGGTGCCGGTGTCGAGCATCAAGTCGATGGTCGGCCACACGCTCGGCGCAGCGGGGGCGATCGAGGCGGCCGCGTCGGTGCTGTCGCTGGCCGGCGGCTTTCTGCCACCGACGGTGAACCTGCGCACGCCCGACCCGGCGTTCGGCCTCGATTACCTGCCCGGCGTCGCGCGGGAGGTCGGCGTCGACGCCATCCTGAGCAACTCGTTCGCCTTCGGCGGCAACAACACCGTCCTTCTGTTCACGCGCGCCTAGCGGACGTTCAGGCGAGTGTCGCGCTGCGGTCGAGCGCGGCGACGGCGGGCGGCAGGATCTCGCCGACGTCGCCCTCGAGCCGCAAGGTCGCCAGCTCGTCGTGGTCGGTCTGGCCGCGATTGATGATCACGTACGGCACGCCGCGCTTCCGCGCCGTGAGCGGAATCGCCGCCGCCGGATGCACCGACAGCGTCGAGCCGAGCGCCAGCACCAGATCGCAGCGCGTCGCCTCGACGAAGGCGCGCTCGAGCACCTCTTTTTTCAGCGACTGCCCGAAGCTGATGGTCGCCGCCTTGAGCCAGCCGCCGCACGCGCCGCAGGTCGGCACCGCGCGCGTCTTCTCGAACGCTGCCATCGCCGGCGCGGGCTCCGTCTTGACGCCGCACGCGACGCACTCGACCCAGCGATTGGTGCCGTGCAGCTCGACGAGCCGCGCCTCCGACGAGCCGGC
This sequence comes from Myxococcales bacterium, assembly GCA_028287105.1. Lineage (GTDB taxonomy): Bacteria > Myxococcota_A > Polyangia > Palsa-1104 > Palsa-1104 > JAQBQH01. The sequence continues at coordinate 5,087 of JAQBQH010000070.1, read as the reverse complement.
CGCCTGGTGCAGCCCGTCGATGTTCTGGGTCACGAGCGCCTGCACGCGCCCCATGCGCTCGAGCGCCGCCAGCGCCTGGTGCGTCGCGTTCGGCTGCGCGCGCACGAACAGTGGATAGCCCTCGAGCTTGTACTCCCAGTACTCGCGACGCTTGTCGTCGCTGGCGAGGAACTCGTCGTAGTAGACCGGCTGCCGCTTGGTCCACACGCCGCCCGGTCCGCGAAAATCGGGGATGCCGCTGCCGGTCGAGATCCCGGCGCCCGTGAACACCAGGATCCGGCGCGCAGCGTCGAGCGCCAGGACGAGGCGCGCATCGGGCGCGGCCACGGTCATTGCACGGGCCGCCCGGTCGGCTTCGTCATTCGACGAGATGGAACAGGCGCTTGACGCGGAAGCCCTCCGGCTCGCCGTGCGACCACCAGATGATCATGGCCTTGCCCTTGATGTTCTCGTACGGCACGAAGCCCCAGTAGCGCGAGTCGTGCGAGTTGTCGCGATTGTCCCCCATGACGAGGACGTGGTTGGGCGGCACGTGCGTCCACTTCTTCTGCTCTTCGCGCTCGGGCCAGCTGCGCGCGGTGCCGTTCTTGTCGTAGATGGTCGTGTACTCGTGACCATCCATGTTCTCGAGCCAACCCTCGCAGCGCCGCTCTTCCCAGCGCCCGCCCTCTTCGAGGTAATCCTCGTAGCGGCATTCGGTCTCGACGTGCTTGCGCGGCACGGGCTTGCCGTTGACGAAGAGCTGATTGTCGCGCACCTCGATCGAGTCACCCTCGACGGCGACGATGCGCTTGATGAAGTCCTTGTCCTCTTCCTTGGGATAGATGAAGACGATGACCTCGCCGCGACGCGGCTTGCGGTACGTGCTGCCGAACTTGATCTTGGTGAACGGCACGCGCACGCCGTAGATGAACTTGTTGACGAAGATGTGATCGCCGACCTGCAGCGTCGGGATCATCGACCCCGACGGGATCTTGAACGCCTCGACGACGAACGCGCGCAGAAAGAGCGCGATGAGCACGGCCACGCCGATGGACTCCGTGTACTCGCGGACCGTCGACTTGCGCGCGAACGACAGGTGCTTGTCGAGCGCGTCGTCGAGGCCGTTGAGCGCCGCCGGCAGCTTGTCCCAGTCGCGCGCAATGACGATGGCCGAGAGCGCGTCGATGGCCTCGCGAACCTTGACCGTCGCCTCCGGCGTCAGCCGGTGCGCGTATTTACCGAGGACGCGCCGGCCCTCGCGGAGGAGCAGGCGCGCCTCTTTGAGGCCGCGCTGTCGACTGCGCCAGGCGCGGTATTCGGTCCCGATGTCCACTACGAGGATTTCTCCACTATTCGACCTTTAGCACGGCCAGGAACGCCTCCTGCGGGATCTCGACGTTGCCCACCTGCTTCATACGCTTCTTGCCCTCTTTTTGCCGCTCGAGAAGCTTGCGCTTGCGCGAGATGTCGCCGCCGTAGCACTTGGCGGTCACGTTCTTGCGCAACGCCTTGACGGTGGTTCGGGCGATGACGCGCGTTCCGATCGCCGCCTGGATGGCGACCTCGAACTGCTGCACCGGCACCAGCTCCTTCATCTTGACGGTGAGGTCCTGGCCGCGGTTGTAGCTGCGCTCGCGGTGCGTGATGATCGAGAGCGCGTCGACGCGCTCGCCGTTCACCATCAGATCGAGGCGCACGAGGTCCGACTCGCGATATTCCTTGAATTCGTAGTCGAGCGAGGCGTAGCCGCGCGAGACGGTCTTGAGCTTGTCGTAGAAGCCGAAGACGACCTCCGCCAGCGGCAGGTCGTAGCGCACGATGACGCGGTTGTCGCCGACGTAGTCGAGGCCGGTCTGAATGCCGCGGCGCTCCTGGCACAGCGTGATGATGTTGCCGACGTACTCGTGCGGCACATGCACCGTGGCGGCGATGATCGGCTCTTCGACGTGATGGAACTTGCCCTCGGCGGGCATGGCCGCCGGGTTGGCGATCTCGTGAACTTCGCCGTTCGGCAGGACGATGCGATAGCGCACGGTCGGCGCGGTGACGATGAGGTCGAGGTTGTACTCGCGCTCGAGGCGCTCCTGCACGATCTCCATGTGCAGGAGGCCGAGGAAGCCGCAGCGGAAGCCGAACCCGAGGGCGAGCGAGGTCTCGGCCTCGTAGGTGAACGAGGAGTCGTTGAGCGCCAGCTTCTCGAGCGCTTCGCGAAGCTCGACGTAGCGCGCCGAGTCGGTCGGGAAGATGCCGGCGAAGACCATCGGCTTGACGTTCTTGAAGCCGGGCAGCGCGACGCCGGGGCGGTCCGCTTCGGTGATGGTGTCGCCGATCTTGGTGTCGGCCACCTGCTTGATGTTGGCGACGATGAAGCCGACCTCGCCGACCGACAGGCTCTCGAGCTCCTCGGGGTGCGGGGAGAAGGCGCCGACGGCGAGAACTTCGAAGTCTTTCTGGGTAGCTAACAGGCGAATCCTCACGCCTTTTCTCACCGTGCCCGAGACCACACGGACGAGCGTGACGACGCCCTTGTAGGTGTCGTACCAGCTGTCGAAGATGAGCGCCTGCAGCGGCGCCTCGGGGTCGCCCGTGGGCGGCGAGATGCGCGTCGTGATCGCTTCGAGGATCTCGTGAATGCCGACGCCGGTCTTGGCCGAGGCCAGGAGCGCATCCGAGGCATCCATGCCGATGACTTCCTCGATCTGCTTCTTGGTGCCCTCGACGTCGGCCGACGGTAGATCGATCTTGTTGAGGACCGGGACGATCTCGAGGTTGTTGTCGAGCGCCAGGTAGACGTTGGCGAGCGTCTGCGCCTCGACCCCTTGCGCGGCGTCGACGACGAGGAGCGCGCCCTCACAGGCGCCGAGCGCGCGCGACACTTCGTAGCCGAAGTCGACGTGGCCGGGCGTGTCGATCAGGTTCATGACGTAGTCCTGGCCGGCGTCGCTGCGATACTTCAGCCGGACCGACTGCGCCTTGATGGTGATCCCGCGCTCCCGCTCGAGGTCCATCTTGTCGAGGAACTGTTCTTTCTTTTCGCGTTCGGTGAGCGCGCCGGTGGCGTCGAGGATGCGATCGGCCAGCGTCGACTTTCCGTGGTCGATGTGGGCGATGATCGAAAAGTTGCGGATGAAACGGGGGTCTGCGGCCATCGGGACCGCATTTCTATAGTCTACTTGATGTCGAAAAGCGACTGCTGACCCGGAAGATGGTCGCGGTATTTCTGGAGAACCAGCTCGATACCCTGGCGAATATATTCGGCCACCGGCACCTTGGTCTTCGCGTTGAGCTGCTTGAGCGCGGCGTCCTGCTCCGGCGTGATGTAGACGGTGGTGGATATCTTCTTGCGGCTCATTGGGTTACTCCGAGGTAAACATATATGACAATACGCGTATCGTCAAATCCGCCCTTGCCCGCCGGTAGTTGCGGGGTTACGCTCGCCCGCATGCGAGGACTGACCCTTCTCGGTTTTGCCGGCGTTGCGCTCACGCTCGCGCTGGCCGGGTGCAAGACCACCGATACCAAGACCGACGTCAAGACCGCGGGCGGCGAAGGTGGTCAGCCCGGTATGGCATCGAAGGACAAGACGCGCTGCGACTCCGCGGGCAAGAAGGTCACGAGCGTCGATCTCAACGGCGACGGCAAGCCCGACGTCTGGAAGTTCTATGCGTCGGTCGTCGAGAACGGCGCCAAGCTCGACATCCTGACCTGCAAGGAGATCGACCTCAACTTCGACGCGAAGAAGGACGCCTGGCTGTACTACGACAACGGCGGCAACATCGCGAACGAGGAGTACGACCTCGACTTCGACGGGCACATCGATCTCTGGGTCTATCGCCAGAACAACAAGATCGTGCGCGAGGAGTACGACTCGAACTTCGACGGCAAGCCCGACATCTGGAAGTTCTTCGAGAACGACAAGCTGGCGCGCCTCGAGCGCTCGTCGAAGAAGAACGGCAAGGTCGACGTCTGGGAGTATTTCGAAGGCGGCAGGCTCGACCGCATCGGCTACGACACGACCGGCGGCGGGCAGATCGACCGCTGGGATCGGGCGCCCGAGGACGCGTCGCCCCCGGGCGGTGCTCCCGCGGCAGCCGGTCCAGCGGCGGCGGCCAAGCCGCCGGCACCGACGGCGACTCCGGAGACGACGCCCGCTTCGACGGCGCCCGCCTCGACGGCGCCCCGCTCGTCCGCGACCACGCCCTCGAAGCCCAAGTGACGCGCGCGCTCGTCGCCCTCGTCGTCGCGGCTGGCCTCGCTGCCGGCGCCGGCGGCTGCGGCTCGAGCAGCGCTCCCGACGCGCAGGCGCTCCATGACGTCGAGGGCGCGGTGCGCGCGGTCAATCGCGCCATCGGCGTGCACACGGCCTTCATGACCGTCGGCAACGTCGACACCGGCGCCACGCCGGAGATCATCGCCACCAGCTTGTGGGGCCGGGTCATGGCCGAGGCCTCGGGCTGCGTGACGGCGACGCACACCGGCGCGACCGTGCACGCCGACTTCGCTGCCGACTGCATGCTGGCGACGGCGTCGATGCGCGCCGGCGGCAGCGTCGACATCGTCGTCGAGCCGGAGGCGACCGGCGGACGGCGCGCGACGATGACGCTTCAGCTCACCGTCGACGGCGAGCTGCTCGCGGGCGACTTCGTGGTCTCGACGCCGAACGGGCAGAGCTTCACCTTCTCCGCCGATGCGCTCACGCTCGGCGCCACTACGGTGACGGTGCCGCTGGTCAAAGCCGGCATCGCCGGCGGTGGCGCGACGATGGACGCATTGAACGCGACGGCTGGCGCCGCCGGCGCGGGGTTCTCCATGACGGCGGTGCACCAGCGCTTCGCCGGCTGCTACGCCGACGAAGGCGTCGCGACGCTCGGCGCCGTAACGGTCACGTTCTCGTCGGTGACGCCGCAGACGGGCGCCGTACAGCTCGCCGCCGGTCGCTCGGGCACGCTGCCGCCGCGCACCGGCTGCCCGCGCTAGTCGCAATGCCGGGCAGTTCGGCGCAAAGAGGCTGGCCGCGGACGGCTGGGTCGCGGAGGTAGCAAGGCGCGCTGCCGGCGTCGGAATCCGTCGCAGTCGCCGCTTCGCGGCGTGCTCCTCCAGCGGAC
>JAQBQH010000052.1 GCA_028287105.1 Myxococcales bacterium | reverse complement strand
GACGGAGGACCCGTCGGAACTAGTCGACCATCCCGTCGATAGCCGAGGAGAGAGTCCTCTCCGAGACATCTGCGGTTGTCGGTCCGCTTCTCGACGGTCGACGTCCGTCTCCGCTTCCTAGAAGACGACCGTGACGAACTGGGAGAGTGACATTGCGAACCGCCACGTGGTCAATGCCCGCCGCACTCCTGTCCCGGAGCGCCCTACGGAGCAGACTTGGAGCGGCCGAATTGACGCTGTTGGTCCGCCGATAGTGCGGGTAGCGAGATCGTCGCCAGCAGTTGTTCTGCGAACACCCGCGTCTCAGCCTCGTGCGCGGCCTTGGTCATGAAAAGAAAATCGTATTGGTGCTTCGCCCCAAACACGACGTATACGATTGCGCGAACGTCCCCCACGCTGGGAGCTTGCGCATCGAACACACAACGAAGGGTCGGCGTGCCGGCAACGGACAGCCGCTCATAGTGCAGTCTTGGATCGACGCGACTCACGACGTGTGGACCATTTGGGTGGAGGCCGTTGTACAAGCCCGCCAGATGATCTCCCAAATTCTCATGCGTCGGCGCTGACGGCGGCGCTGCCATGATAGTCATCATCGCCGTCGTCGACTGCGCCAAATTCCACCGGACCACTGCTGCGACACCGACGCCGGGTACCGTAGCTTTCTTGATTGCGGCTTCCGCTTTGTCAGCGAGCTTGTCGACCCCAACGCCTTTGCAGTCGCCCGCCACTCGCAACTCTCGCGGCGAGATGACGCAGTGCCGTGTGTTTGCCGCGTTGAGGTCTATCCGCAGACCGTAGTCGTCGACGATTTCCTGGGAGAGGCAAGGCGTCGCCGACAGCAGGGCGACGACAATCAACGCAGCGCGAAGCGTGGTACTCACGTCGAGGAAGCGTACATTCTTCGTTTTTCCGCGGCAACGATTGAGAAAGCCTGGGATCTCGTCGCGAGCGGAAAAAACGACGACTCACAACCCTATGATTCGACTCGTGTAAGACGGGAATCGCACTCTAGAGGCCGAGGGTTCGATCCCCTTCAGCTCCACTAGTACGGAAGGGCTCGCGAAAGCGGGCCTTTTTCGTGTCCGGAGGTCGAGGGACGTTCCTGGGCTCGCGGGGCCCGCGACTAGACCGGCTCGCGTCGGGGGGGCTTGGGGGCCTCGTCCTCGGCGCCCTCCACCAGGCGGTCGACGGCGTCGAACGACTCGTCGCCCGGCTCCCAATGGATGTGCGCCTCGTGTCGCGACAGGATCTGGTTGAGCCCGCGCAGCCGCTCGAGCGCGCGTTCGATCCGCTCCAGCTGCGCAGCGGCGTCGGGGTGGAGCATGCGCGCCAGGGCGGTCGCGCTCTCGATGGTCTGCAGCGGCGTATTGGCGAAGTCGCGCACGGCCATCAGCGCCCGCGCGAGCTGCTCGAGCGCCGCCGCCTCGCGCTGCTTCTCGACGAGGCGTCGTTCGATGGCGTAGCGCCGCGTTCCGACGATCAGGATGGCGATGCCGAAGAGCGCAAAGATGCAGGTCACCATCGGCTCGCCGCGCGCCAGCTCCGCGCGCACCGACGGCGCGAACAGCGCCCACTGCACCACGGCGGTCGCCGCGTAGGCGAGGATGCTGATGATCCCGACGGCGATCTCGGGCGTCAACAAGCCGACGGTGAGCGCGCCCAGCTTCTGGGCCTGGAACGGCGCCCAGTGCGCGCCCAGGGTCGCCCAGTGCGCGTTGTCGATGCAGAGCATGGCCACGACGGTCGCGGTGTTGGTGAGAAAGGCGATGGCGGCACCGGCGCGCGTCGGCCGATGTCGACCGTGAACCAGAAAGGCGATCAGCACCAACCCGATCGCCGCCGCGGCGAGCGGGGGCCAGAGCGGCATGCCGGGTACGTTACGCGCGAGGACGAGCTCCAACGGCGATCCGACGGCGTTGAGCACCGCGGCGAGCAGCGCGCCGCGCCAGGCGATGCGCGCGTGCGTCGAGTCGACGTGATCGCTCATGCCGTCACGCCCGGCGGCGGCGCGGCCAGGAGCTGGCGCAGCTCGGCAAGGCCGATCGGCTTCTGGTAGACACGCGCAGCGCCGAGCCCGCCCGCGCGAGCGACGAGAGGATGGCTCGACGCGTGGCCGGTGAGGAAGGCGACGCGCCCGCGGAAGCCTTCACGTTCGAGCCAGGCGTAGGCGTCGATCCCGCTAGGCTGTCCCCGACCCAGGTTGATGTCGAGGATGGCCAGCCCGCAGGCGAGCACCTCGTCGCGACGGGCGACCACCTCGGAGAGGCTGCGCAGGGTCAGGCACGAGCGTCCCGTCAACAAACGGACGAGATCGCCCAACACGTCGCGCAGGTCGTCGTCGTCATCGAGCAGCAGCACCCCGCCGTTCGCCAATTTTTGCCCCCTGGCGGTGACAACGAGGATGCCAGCGAACCGCGGTTCGAGGCAGTCAAATCGATGGCCGCGAAAACGACACTTCTTCATTTTCCCGACCGGGTGGATACTGGAGCTGTGGTGCGCCGCTGCGGCATCGCCGCGCTCGCGGCTTGTGTGTTGGGTTGCTCCGCACCGACGACGGTGCTGGTCGACGTGACATCGGCCGACGGCGCGCCGGCGGCGGGCCTCCTGGTGAGCGTCTACGACCGCTTCGGCGCGCTCGTCCGCGATCGCCCCGCGACCGCCAAGCTACCGGGAACCATCGTCGTCGAGCTGCCCGATCGGGTCGACGTCCTGCGCGTCGTCGTCGGCGGCGCGCCCGTGCTCGGCGGGACCCGCGTCACCACCATCGTGGGCCGCCAGGCGCACGCCGCCATCGCCGTCGCGACGACGACCGCCGACGCCGACGCCGACGGCGTGCCCGATGAGCTCGACGACTGCCCGACCATCGCCAACGGCGACCAGGCCGACGCCGACGGCGACGGTCGCGGCGATGCCTGCGGCGGCAGCGTGACCGCCTGCGCCGCCGCGACCCGCGTGCCCTTCTGCGACGACTTCGAGACCGGCCTCTCCGCGAGCCGCTGGCGGCAGGGCCGCGGCGACGCGACCGGCATCATCGAGATCAACAGCGACGCGCGCTTCGTCCATCGCGGCACGCAGTCGCTGCACCTGCGCACGCCGGCGATACCCGTGGGCGGCTCGGGCGGCGTCGACATCAGCGAGGTGGCGACGTTTCCCGCGTTCGCCGACGCCGCGAGCTTCTGGGTGCGCGTCTGGATGTGGCTGCCGCATCCGCCCGCCGGCAGCGACGACGTTCGCATCTTGGTGGCCGACAACGCGGTCACGACGGCCGGCATCGGCGTCTCCGTCGCAGGCAATCGTACCAGCCTGTCGAGCTGGATCGGCAGCGGCGGCAAGCTGAGCGGCGCCGCGCCCGGCTACGGCGAATGGACCTGTTACGTGTGGCGCGTCGACCTCGCGGGCAGCCTGTCGCTGTCCGGCGTCCAGGTCCCGTCGCTGGGGCCGCTCATGACCACGACCCAACCGCCGGCGAAGCTCGACCAGCTCGGCATCGGTCTCTTCTTTTATCAGCCCGTGACCGCGCAGCCCCCGTTCGATCTCTACGTCGACGACGTGCTCCTCGACACCTCGCCGGTCACCTGCGACCAGTAGCCGTTCCCACGCGGTAAGAGCTCGTGGTAATATGATCCGCGACGGCAGCCCGAGGACACGCTCATTCCCATCTCCCCATCCGACGTCATCCGTGACCAGCTCGCCCTCTCGCTCGGCCCCCACACCGCACGCAACGCCGTGAAGACGTTCGCCGCGCGCTCGCTCAAGAAGACGCCCGAGCAGGTCACCTTCGACGACGTGCCGCTCCTGCTCGCCGCCCTCCGACCGATGCTGCGCACGCTCATCGGCTCCGAGGCATGTGAAGAGTTCGTCAATACGATCCGCAAGGAGCTGGTGATATGAACCTGTCGAAGTACCGAGCGCTGCTCCTGGTGCCGCTCGTCGCCTGCCTGGTGCTCGTGGCGGGGGTGTTGGCGACCGCGCCGGGTGCGACCCGGCTCCATTTCTATCGCTACGAGATCATCGCCGTGAAGGGGCTGGCAACCTTCGGCTGCCTCTGGGCCGCGCTCGGCTTCCGCCGCGGCGACTATCTACAGCGCGCGTGGGCGTTCCTGTGCGGCAGCTACCTCTTGCTGCTCGTCATCGATCTGTTCTTCGCGCCGCCGGCGCACAGCGGCGTGACCGGATTTTCGCCGATGGCGATGCGGGTCCGCGGCACCATCGTGCTGGTCTCGAACCTCTGCGCCGTCATCGGCACGTTCATGCTGGCGCGAGCGTGGAAGGAGACCGGCCTCGAGGCGCCGTTTGCGCCGACGACCCGCCGGGTGATCGGCATCAGCTTCACCGTCGTCGTTCTCGTCGTCGTCGGTCAGTCGATCTACGTCGACGGCCGCGACCTCCTCGGCGGCAACCTGCAAGGCTTCGCCGGGCTCGCCTCCGACGTCGGCGATCTCATCACGCTCTTGTTGATCGTGCCGGTGCTGCTGACGGCGCTGGCGCTGCGCGGCGGCGCGCTCGGCTGGGCGTGGATGCTGCTGGCGGCGACCCAGTTTTGCTGGCTCCTCTACGATGCCGCGGGCACGGTCGGCTTCGCGCTGCACCTCGAACACGCGGAGCTTCGCCCGGTCGAAGAGCTGTTCCGCACGCTCGCCTGCACCTTCGCGCTCACGTCCGGCGTCGCGCAACGCATGGCCATCGCCGCGTCCCGTCCTTCCGCCGCCTGATCCCGGCCGATCGGGCGGTGCCGGCACGCTCGCCGTGCATAGAACCCCTGAGTGAGCAGATTCTGCATGATGTTCGCGGCGCTTCTGGCCGGCTGCGGCGGCCGCGCGCCAACGATGACGACGACGACGCCGATGATGCCCGACGGCGGCGAGCCGCCGGTGGCGGGGGACGATGGTGGCATCGATCCCCCCTCGCTCCCGCGGACGCCCGACCTCGTGTGGAACGAGAACCAGAAGCCCGGCGATTCCAATTGGCATACCGATAACGGCGCGGGCGATCCCGGCTTCGGCCTGTACGCCCGCCCGCAATCGATCTTCGCCGGCGAGACGCTCGACGTGCACGTCTCGGCCAGCGCCCACGCCGACGCCACCTGGCAGATCTATCGTCTCGGCCACTACGGCGGCGCCGGCGGACGCAAGCTGGCGAACGGCACGACGACGCTCGATCCGCAGCCGGCACCGGCGCTCGATCCGGCGACCGGTCTCGTCGAGTGCAGCTGGCCGAAGACGTTCTCCGTCACCGCCGGCGCCGATTGGCCGAGCGGCGTCTACCTGGCGCGCGTCGCGCTCGCGGACGGGACCGCGCGCTTCGTGCCGTTCGTCGTGCGCGATCGCCGCCCCGTCGACGTGCTGGCCGTGCTGCCGACCAATACCGATCAGGCGTACAACGGGTGGGGTGGCGAGAGCCTGTATCTGGACAGCCGCTACGGCCTCGCCGCCGGTCACGCCTACCAGGTCTCGTTCGATCGCCCGTACGAGGCCGGCCAGCAGGGCGGCTTCTTCCTTTATAGCGCCATGCCGACGGTGGAGTACCTCGAGGCCAACGGCTACGACGTCGCCTACGCCACCGACCGCGACGTCCACGCCGACGCGTCACTCCTACCGCGCGCGCGCCTGGCGATGGTTCTGGCGCACGACGAATATTGGTCGCGCGCGATGCGCGATCACTACGAGGCCGCGCGCGCCGGCGGCGTATCGCTCGCATTTCTCGGCGCCAACATCGGCTTCTGGCAGGTGCGCTTCGCGCCCGGCGCCGACGGCATGCCGGACCGCCGCATGATCGCGTACAAGGAGGCGGCCAGCCTCGATCCGCTGTATGGCAAGAACGACGCCGACGTCACCGCTGCGTTTCGCAGCACGCTCCTCAAGCGCCCGGAAAACGCGCTGCTCGGCGTCATGAGCGGCGACTGGCACTTCGCAGACTTTCCGTGGCGCGTGTCGAACGCGAGCCATTGGCTCTACGCCGGTCTCGGTGTGCATGACGGCGATCGCATCCCGGGCCTGGTCGGCCTCGAGAGCGATTTCACGCAGACCAACGGCGCCACGCCGGCCGGTCTGGCCGTCGTCGCGCAATCACCGACGGTGAGCGGCGACTACGAAGCGACCAATGACGCCGCGCAGGCGACGATCTACGAGTCGTCGCCGACCTCGTTCGTCTTCTCGGCGGCATCGATCCGCTTTCCCGCGACGCTGTCGGGGCCACGCGGCCAGGTCAAGGCGCAACGGATCGTCCGCAACCTCGTCGCGCACGCCGGCGGCGCACCGGTGGCGCCCGAGGACACGCTCGGCGCGGCCAACGGCTGGGCCACCGCCGATCTGACCCAGGCGCCCGCGTCGCTCCCGGTGATCGCCGGCGCGGTCGGCGATTGTCGTGTCGCGGACGGCGCCGGAACCGCGGCGCGCTTCGCCGCCCCGACGGGCCTGACGCTGCTCGCGGACGGCACGCTCCTCGTCGCCGATGCCGCCGCCCATCGCGTGCGTCGGGTCGCGGCCAGCGCCGATCGCACGGTCGCGCCCTTCAGCGGCTCGGGCGTCAGCGGGGATGCCGACGGTGCGGCGACCGCTGCCAGCTTCCACGCACCATGGGCCCTGGCGACCGCCCCCGACGGCAGCGTTTGGGTGGCCGACCGCGTCGCCGGCAGTGTGCGTCGCGCGGCGAGCGACGGCAGTGTCACGACCGTGCTGACGCGCCCGACCATCACCGCCCCCGGTGGCATCACCGCCGCCGCCGACGGAACCATCTACGTCGTCGACGCCCAGGTCGGTGGGCTCACCGTCGTGCATCCCGGCGGCGCGGTGGATCAGCCCGCGCTCGCCGCCGGAACCTTCCTCACCGGCGCCTACGCCGACAGCGGCAAGCTCTACATCGTCGACAGCGGCCACTGCGCTCTCTTGGCGCGCAACGCCGACGGCGCGCTCGTCACCATCGCCGGCGCCGCCGGCTTTCGCGACGGTCCCATCGGCTCGGCCCAGCTCTGCCCGCTCGGCCAGATCGCGCGTCGCGACAGCGCGCTGGTCGTCGGCGATGGCGGCAACGACACCGTACGTCTCATCGACAGCACCGGCGGCACCGTCCGCTCGCTGGCCGCGCCGGGCGCGACGCTCGTGCATCCGCTCGGCGTCGCCGTCGACGGCACCCGTCGCATCGTCTACGTCGCCGACACCGGCAACTGCGTCATCCGCGCCGCCACCTACTGAGCCTTCCACCCATCGTCCGCGCCGCGCGGCTTGCGAGCACCGCGCGGCGACGGCGACGGTCGCGCGAGCTACGCCGTGGGGAGCTTGGCGGCGAGCACCTCGAGCGGCTCGATCGTCGGAGGCTTCGACAACAGCTCCGACGCTTTGGCCATGAGCGCCTGCGCGATCGGCCCATTGAGGTGCGCCTGCCTGCCGGCCTCGTGGGGGAAGACGTCGAAGATGCCGAACGTCGACGGGCCGAGCCGCACCGCGAACCACGCGATCGTCGACGGCTCCTTGTTGGCCAACGTCAGCGCGCCCTCGATGAAGCTGCCCACCTCTGCCTCTTTGCCCGGCTTGGCCTCGAGCCGCGCCAGTAGTCCTAGTTTCACCATCTGTCACCTCCAGGACCACAATCTAGCTCTGGGGGTGACGACCGCCAGGTGGCAAGAGCGACAATAATGATAGCATTCCTGCCATGCGCATCCAGGTGCTCGTTCTCGATGGCGTGTTCGACATCGGCCTGGCGGCGGTGCTCGACACGCTCGCCACCGCCAACGACCTCGCCGGCGACGGCCGCAGCGCGTCGCGCTTCGTCGTCGAGCGCGTCGGCCTGCGTCGCCGCGTGCAGACGCAGCAGGGGCTGATCGTGCCGGTCGAGCCGGCGGGGCTCGGGCGTGCGCCCGACCTCGTCGTCGTGCCGGCCCTCGGCTGTAAGACGCCCGAGACGCTGACGGCGGCGCTGGCGCGGCGCGACGTGGCGGAGGCGGGCGCCTGGCTGCGCCACCGGGCGAAGGCGGGGGCGCGCGTGGCCGCCGCCTGTACCGCCACGTTCGTGCTGGCCGAGAGCGGGCTGCTCGACGGGCGCGTCGCGACCACCACCTGGTGGCTGGCGCCGCTGTTCCGCCAGCGCTATCCCAAGGTCGAGCTGGACGACTCGCGCATGATCGTCGAGGCGGGCCGCTTCGCCAGCGCCGGCGCGGCGCTGGCGCACCTCGATCTGGCGCTGTGGCTGGTGCGCCGTCGCAGCCCCGCACTGGCGGCGCTCACGGCGCGCTACCTCATCCTCGATTCGCGATCTTCGCAGGCGAGCTACGCCATCCCCGATCATCTGGCGCACGCCGATCCCGCCGTCGAGCGCTTCGAGAAGTGGGCGCGCCGACACCTCGTCGACCGCTTCTCGCTCGAGGAGGCCGCGCGGGCGGTCGGCACGAGTGAACGGACGCTGGCGCGCCGGCTCCATCGTGTGCTCGGCAAGACGCCGCTCGAGTACGTTCAAGATCTGCGCGTCGAGCGCGCGGTGCACCTGTTGCAGACCAGCGACGGCACGGTCGACGAGATCGCGGCCGAGGTTGGCTACGGCGACGGGGTGACGTTGCGCACGCTCCTGCGTCGCAAGACCGGCCGCGGCGTCCGCGAGCTGCGCGTCCGAAACTAGCGCGACCGTCGCGCGGGCTACTTGAGCTCGGCCGCTTCGACGATCGCGTGCAGCAGCGCATCGTGGCCGGCGGCGAGCTCTTGCGGGATCGAATAGGAAAAGGCGAAGCCGTGGCCGGCGTGCAGGAACGCACAGCTCTTGCGCGTGATGGTGACGTTGCTGTCGGCGTCGACCCAGGTGCCGACCACCTCCATGCCGTCGTTGCCGTTGCAGCGCGCGGCGTGTTGGGCGTCGAGGTGGAACTTGTTGAGCTTCGACGCGCCCGCCTCCTGCACCGCGTGCGAAAACTTCGTCAGGTCGTTCGTGATGGGATGCGGTACCGCTACGAACGAGATGGCCTCGTCACGCCCGTCGGGCAGGTTGCGCGCGAGGATGACCGAGTGCTTGCCGTCCTGGCTGGCCTTGAATCCGGCCGGGAAGTGCAGCGTCAGGAGCCCGTTCTTCGAATCGAACCGCTCGGTGAAGTCCGCCGGGCGTGAGCTCGCGGCCGCCTCGGGCGCCACCTGCTTCTTGCGGTTACACCCACCGAGCGCCGCGAGCATCAGAAGGAGGCAGGCCGTCCCACGCATGCCGCATGGTTACCACGAGCCCGTGGCGATGCCCAGGTGACCGACTTCACAGACGAACCGGCGGTGCCTAAAGTCCGCTAGGAAGCGGCCGATGTAGCAGATATGCAGCGCGTGCGCGGGTCGGTGTTGATCGTCGAGGATGATCCGGGTCTGTGCGGCGTCATGCGCCGCATCCTGTCGGACAGCTTCGATGTGCTGGTGGTGTTCGACGGTCTCGAAGCGCTGGCGCTGTTCGAGGCGGGACAGCGCTTCGACGTCGTCCTGTGCGACCTGCACATGCCGCGCATGGGCGGTCTCGATCTGTTGCGCGCCCTCACGGTGCTCGACCGCCAGCAGGCCGCGCGCGTCATCCTCGTCACCGGCAACCCGCACGGCAGCGGCGTCGAGAACTACTTCGTCGTCGAGAAGCCGTTCAACGTGCAGCGCTTGCGTGACCTCGTCGGTCTGGTCGCCGACGCCGCGCAGCAGGACTACTTCCCGGCGCCCCGAACGCGCGCGCCGCTGTAGCATCCGCGCTCGTCGCGGCGCATCCGTATTAGGATGATCCGATGCGGCGAAAGCGTCTCGTCCTCGGCTCGCTCGTCTTCGTGGCGCTCCTCGGCGCCGGCGTTGCCGTCGGACCGCAGCTCCTGTTCAGCGACGGCGTCGACTACTCGTCGGCGGTCTCGATCAAGGGCGCGCCCGAGTATCAGGATCCGACCCTCCTCGCCGCCGCGTGGCAGCTCCCCGTCGCCGCGACCTATCGCAACGTCGAGTATCAGCACAACCCCAGCTTCTGCGGGCCGACCAGCGCCATCAACGTGATGCACTCGCTCGGCCAGGCAGGCGAGCAGGCGCACATCCTCGACGGCACCGGCGTGAAGAGCTACTTCGGCCTGCTCTTCGGCGGCATCACCCTCGATCGACTCGCGGACGTCGTGCGCGAAAAGAGCGGACGCAAAGTCACCGTGCTGCGCGATCTCGATCTCGCCGCCTTTCGCGCCGAGGTCGCAAAGTCGAACGACCCGACGCGCCGCTACATCGTGAACTTCCACCGCGGACCGCTCTTCGGAAAAGGCGGCGGGCACCATTCACCGATCGCCGGCTACCTGGCTGACAAAGATCTCGTGTTGGTGGTGGACGTGAACCGGCAGTATCAGCCGTGGCTGGTGAAGACCGACCGCCTCTTCAGCGCGGTCGATTCCGTCGACCGCGCGACGAAGAAAAAGCGCGGCCTCCTCCTGGTCCAGTAGCGCGCTTGCGCGGCTGCTCCGCCGCGTCGCCGCCCTGCGGCTGCTCGCGCGCCGGTTGCCGCGACCGCTGCTGCTGGCCGCCAGCCCGCTGCGGCTGCTGACGCCCGCGCTGCTGCTGCTGCTGACGCGGTCCGCGCTGTTGCTGCTGCGGCACCGGCGCCCGCTCGCGCTCGGTCGAGTGGAACGCGTGCTCCTTGATGACGTCGATCTTGCGGCCGATCAGCCGCTCGATGTCGCGCAGAAAGCCGCGCTCCTCGGCGTCGCAGAACGAGAGCGCCACGCCACTGGCGCCCGCGCGCGCGGTGCGGCCGATGCGATGCACGTAGGTCTCGGGCACGTTCGGCAGATCGAAGTTCACCACGTGCGTGATGTCGTCGATGTCGATGCCGCGCGCCGCGATGTCCGTCGCCACCAGCACGCGCGACTCCCCCGCCTTGAAGCGCGCCAGCGCCCGCTCGCGGTTGTTCTGCGACTTGTTGCCGTGGATCGCGTCGCACTTGATGCCGGCATGATCGAGGTAGCGCACCACGCGGTCGGCACCGTGCTTGGTGCGGCTGAACACGAGCGCCCGCTTGATCTTGTGATCGCTCAAGATGTCGGTGAGCAGCGAGCGCTTGTCGTTCTTCTCGACGAAGTAGACGAACTGCGTGATGAGCTCGACCGTCGACGACACCGGATTGACGGCGACCGTCGCCGGGTCGTGCAACAGGTCATCGGCGAGCGCCTGCGCGGCCGGCGGCATCGTCGCCGAGAAGAAGAGCGACTGCTTCTTCTTGGGCAACAGCGCCAGCACGCGGCGAACGTCATGCACGAAACCCATGTCGAGCATGCGGTCGGCTTCATCGAGGACGAAGATCTCGA
Organism: Myxococcales bacterium; assembly: GCA_028287105.1. Lineage (GTDB taxonomy): Bacteria > Myxococcota_A > Polyangia > Palsa-1104 > Palsa-1104 > JAQBQH01. The sequence goes on along the minus strand of JAQBQH010000052.1, from coordinate 42,651 downwards.
TGCGCGACAGATGCACGATGCGCTGCGTCACCAGATCGAGCAGACGGCCCGGGGTCGCCACCAGGATGTCGATGCCCTGGCGCAGCGCCTTCTCCTGGGCGTTCTGTCCCACGCCGCCAAAGATGACCGTGTGACGGAAGCCGAGGTGCTTGCCATAGGCCCCGAAGCTGTCGCCAATCTGCGAGGCCAGCTCCCGGGTCGGCGTTAGCACCAGCACCCCAATCGAGCGATCACCCTGCGGGCGGCGGCCAGACTTCGCCAGGCGCTGCAGGATGGGTAGGGCGAAGGCTGCGGTCTTGCCAGTCCCGGTCTGGGCCAGCCCGAGCAGATCCCGGCCTTCCAGGACGTGCGGAATGGCCGCTGTCTGGATGGGCGTCGGCTGAGTGTACCCCTCGTCATGCACAGCCCGGGCGATCGGCTCAATGAGGCCGAGTTGCTCGAAGCTAGAATTTTGGGGGGGCTCGTTACGCGTAATAGAGGTCAGATTCTCGTTCATTCTTCCCAAAGTGGTTTCTGCGGACCCGGCACGATCCCCGCAATGTCAGGATCTTCCGTCTCGGATCGCTCTCCGCGGCTATTTTTTTCGGTTGCACGCTGCTGACGGCGTTCTGCCTTCTGCTGCGTCTTTTCGCGCTTGGCTTGCTCTCGATTTCGCTTGTTGATCGAAGGCCGTCCATTCATCGCCATCCCGTTGCCTCCAGGTGGGCCATTATGATCGAAATGACCTCTGCTTGCGAACTATTCGTTGACTTCCCCAGCTTAATCACTATCCTTCACGCGTCGACACGTTTTACCGGACTATTTCCAGCCAACGTGGGCTAACAAACGAGAAGGGGCGGCCTGCCTCGCGACAGGGTCGTCTTCCAAGAAGGTGCATTGTGGAAAAAGGTACTGTGAAGTGGTTCAACGACGCTAAGGGTTTTGGTTTCATCACGCGTGAGCAGGGTGCGGATGTGTTCGTCCATCACACTGCGATTCAGAGCGACGGTTTCCGTAGCCTGAACGAGGGTGATCAGGTCGAGTTCGAGGTTACGCAGGGGGCCAAGGGCCTTCAGGCCGCGAACGTCCGCCGCATCTAAGACGTCGTTGTAGCATTTCGAAAAGGGCGTCCATTTTGGTCGCCCTTTTCTTTTTGGTAGAATCGTTGCAGTAGCTTTGGGTACTGGATTCGAACAACCCGTAGCAATGTGAGGCTGAATGTCGCGCGATGACTTGGTAGCAATGGAAGGCAAGGTGGTCGAGGTGCTGGTCGGCGGGAATTTCCGGATCGCTGTCGAGGGTGGCCACAACGTGCTGGCGCACCTCGCCGGCCGCATGCGGCGTAATCGCATCCGCGTGGTCCTCGGCGATCAGGTCACTGTGGCCGTCTCGCCGTACGACCCGTCGCGCGGGCTGATCACCTTCCGCAACAAGTAGCCCGCCGCACCGCAGGCGCTTCGGCGCCGTCCATCCCTTGCGTCTGTCGGACGCCGCCATGGCGGCGCCTGGCCGCACCCTCGTCGACCGCTCCCCCGGTAACCACGTCCTCGGCAGAGCCGGGCGCGTCCGCTCGCTCGCCAGGCGCGTCACCGCCCGCTCGGCACTCGTCCGCGCGCCTGCCTGGTCGTCGGCGGTTCGCGGTTCGCAGCTCGCCCTTGGAACGGAATATCGAGGCGGCGTCTCGCGCGAGGCGCGCTGCGACGTCGTTATCAAATACGCGTCTGGGATTTGATGAGATATCTGCGATATCAGTAAAACGCGCTACCAGCGCGGTCACACATCTCATGTGATCATCCATTACCGTCGGTGAGTGCGCAACACGTCGAAGTGAGTCGCGTCACCATCGCGCCAATAACGATATTCAAACAAAACTAATTTGAATCATTGCGGTGATGGCTATCACTCGCCTTTACCGCCGGATCACGTACGGTGCAATTTCCACCGGGGGAATCTGCACCATGCGTTCGTGCTTCGTTCGTTCGCTCATCACTGCGCTCGTTCTCGCCATCGGACTGCCTCACGCCGCCGCGCGCGCGGATGAAGCGGCGCTCCTCGCCAAGGAGCATTACCGTCGAGGAACGAAGCTTTTCGACCTGCAGAAATACTCGGAGGCGGCCGCAGAATACGAGCGCGCGTACGACTCCAAGGAGATCCCGGCGCTGCTCTACAACATCGGGCAGGCCTATCGATTCGCCGGCGAGCATCAGAAGTCGCTCGCCGCCTATCGATCGTATTTACGTCATTCGCCCGACGCGCCCAACCGCGCCGAGGTGAACCTCTATATAGAGGAAGTAAAGAAGGCGCTCGCCGCCAGGCTGCCGCTGCAGCCGCAACCTGGGCCGCTTGGGCCGCCTGAGCCGCACGGGATCGACGCGACGCACCCCATCGCGCCGCCGCCCGCGCACGTGCAGGCCGCACCCGTCGTCGAGCCGCCGAAGCTGCCGCCCGCGGACCCGCGCCAGCTCGAGCTCGGGCGCAGGCTGCGCTACGCGGGAATCGGCACCGCCGTCGTCGGTGTGGCCGGTCTGGTGCTCGGTGGAGTCTTCGCCGGCCTGACCGTGAAGACGAATGACCAGCTCAACCACCCGGCCCAGACCAATCCGCCGCCGCCCTACGACAAGTCGCTCGAGCAGAAGGGGCGGCTCTATCAGAACCTGACGCCGGCCATGTTCGCCGTCGGCGGCGTGGCGCTGGCGGGCGGCATCGCGCTCTTCGTCGTCGGCAACAAGAAGGTTCAGCAGAATCGCTACGCGCTCCTACCCGCCATCGGCCCTGGCCACGTCGCGGCGACGTTCACCGCCGAATTCTAGTGGGGAACTCCATGCTCGCTCGCGTTCATGCCCTCGGCCTGTCGGCCGTCCTCGCCGTCGTGGCGGCCGGCTGTCTCGACATCAACCCGTCGAACGGCGGCTGGAGCTGCGGCGCCAACGACGCCTGTCCGCGCGGCTACTCCTGCCTGCAGCCGCAAAACGTCTGCTGGCGCGACAACACGCCGCTGCCGCCCGACCTCGCCGGTGGCGGCACGGGCGGTGGGGATGAAGGAGACATGGCGACCCCGCCGGGCGAGGCGCCGACCTACGTGCCCGCCGTCGACCACTCGAGCTTCACGCTGACGCCGAATCAGCCGCCGCTCGTCGCCAACGGCAAGAGCTCGGCGCAGCTCTCGGTGACGTTGAAGGACGCCATGGACAACGCCGCCTTCGGCATCAAGGTCAGCTTCTCGACCGGATCCGATCGCGACCACTTCCTGCCGCAAAAGGGCGTCAGCGACGCCAACGGCACCTTCACGTCGGTGATGACCTCGGAGATCGGCGGCGACAAGACGGTCACCGCCCGCGTCGAATGGGCGGGCGGCACGTTCGATCTGACCGCGCCGGTCACGTTCACCGCGCTGCCCGCGGCGACCAACTCCAAGCTTTCGGTCACGCAGCCGCGGCTCGCTGCCGACGGGACGAGCAGCACCAAGATTACGGTGCTCATCAAGGACGGCAACGGACAGACCGTCTCCAACGCGTCGGTGAAGCTGGCCGTCGACGAGGTCAGCGGCGGCGCGGCCGGTGCGCAGAACAAGCTGACGCAAGACGCGACCACGACGGATGCGTCGGGCATCGTCACCGGATCGTTGGCGTCGACGCTGGCAAGCGTCAAGCGCATCAACGCCGACGTCGCGTTCGCCAACGATCCGAACCAGAGCTTCCTCCTCTCGACCGACGTGACGTTCGATCCCATCCCCAACGCGGGCGCCACCGTCGTCGTCGTGCTCAACAACGACATCCCCGCCGACGACAGCTCGACGGCGGCGCTCAAGGTCTCGGTGCGCGACCAGAACTCGAAGCCGGTGCCGGGCGTGAAGGTCAAGATCTCGTCGGACGACGGCCAGGCGCCGGTGGCGCAGACCACCGACGTCGCCAACGTCGACGGCGAGGTCACGGGGACGATCAAGTCGAAGGCGGCCGGCGCCAAGACCATCAGCGCCAACGTGTCGTGGAGCGTCGACGGGGTCAGCGGATCTTTCGACGTCACCGGCACGACCAAGGTGAACTTCCGCGCGCTGCCGTCGTCGGCCAACTCGAAGATCGTGTTCTCGAACGACAACGTCACCGCCAACGGGGTCAATTCGACGACGGCGACGATCACGGTCAAGGACTTCGCCAACGCGCCCATCCCCGGCATCTTCGTGACGCTGGCGGCCGACGACTCGTTCACGCAGATCGATCAGCCGACGCAGTCGACCAACGCGCAGGGCGTGGCGACGGCGACGATCCGCGCGACCAAGGAAGGCGCCAAGAAGATCACCGCGTCGCTGAGCGCGGCGACCTCGGTCTTCGCGACGGTTACCTTCTCCGCGGTCACGGTCAACAGCTTGAAGTTCGCCACCCAGCCCCCGGCGATGTCGGGCAAGAACCTGCCGACCATCTCGGTCGAGGCCTACGACGACAGCAACGTCCTCATCAAGACGGTCCCGGTGGCCATCTCGATGGCGGTGCAGGCGGCCGACGGCAAACCGATCGGGACCGTGACGTTCACCGGCACCAAGCTGCTCAACACCACGCCGGCGAGCGGCAACGCGCAGTTCAACGATCTCGCCATCGACGCCACCGATCTGCCGCGCACGCTGCAGCTGGTGGCGTCGGGGACGCTCGGAGTAACGCGGACCCAGACGTCGAGCTCCTTCACCATCCAATCGACCGCGCTGCCGGCACCCGATCTGACGCTCTCCGTCGACGGCTCGGACATCGTCTTGAGCTGGACCTCGGTCGGCTCCGGCGTCTCGTACACCGTCGAGCGCAAGGCGCCCGGTGACGCGGCCTTCGGCACGGCGACGACGGTGATCTCGACGGGCGCGACCACCGCGAAGGATCCGGCGCTCCGTCGCGGCACGTACCAGTATCACGTCAAGGCGGCCAAGGCCGGCGTGCAGGGCTCGGTCTCGGCGGACGCCTCCGGCGCGCCTGGTACCGAGGTCTGCGTGACCCACTGGGACTCCTCCACGAAGACCGGTTCGATCTTCATCTACGCCTTCAAGACCGACGGCACCTCGAAGCTGATGCGCACCATCTCGGGCGCCAACACCGGCATGAACTATCCCTACGGCATCGCCTATCGCGCGTCGGCCGACGAGCTCTTCGTCGTCAACTATCTCGTCGACGCCGGCGTCACCGACTTCGACCGCCTCAACGTCTTCAGCCGCACCGCCAACAACAACAACCCGGCGTCGATCGCGCCGGTGCGCACGCTCAAGCTCAAGACCACGGTGCCGCCGACGGCCCCGGGCGCGCGCCAGATCGCGCTCTCGTCGACCGAGCTGGTGGTCACCGAGAACGAAACGTTCGCGGTGGTCGGCTATCCCATCGGCGCGGCCAACGACGACGTGCCCAGCTGGTATCTCGCCTCGGGCGGCACCGGCATCAACGTGCAGCGCCCCAACGCCATCACCATCGAGAACATCAACGCCACCAACTACCGCATCTTCCTCGGCGTCGGCACGCCGTCGAATACGATCTACGGCTTCGAGCGCGCCAGCATCAACAACACGACCCACGACGTCAGCTCCGCCAACATCATCAACTCGATGGTCAACCTGCCGTCGGGGTTGGGCCTCGATCCGGTCAATCACGAGCTCTTCGTCGCCAATCAGTCGGCCAACGCGATGGGCGTCTTCAACTCGATCTCGATGGCCAACAGCCCGAAGCGGGCGCTGCTCGTCGGCTCGGCGACGGCGATGTCGGCGCCGGTGTCGGTGACGTTCGAGTCGACGGGCCTCGACGGCAACGTCTACATCCTCAACAACACGAACAAGTCGATCACGAAATATTCCAGCCAGTACACCGGCAACACCGCACCGGATGCAACGGTGACCGGTCTGCCGACGGGAAGTCTCAACGGGATCAGCGTCTGCAATTGACAAGGGGGAAGAGATGATTCGCATGGCATGGAAGCAAACGAGCTCGCGCGCGGCATTGATCACGGCGCTCGGGATCATGATGGCGGCACCGTCGGTCGGGCACGCCGCGGGCGCGGGAGCCTGCGTTCCGCCGGCGACCGGCGCGCCGTGGAGCGGCGGGGCACCGACGATCACGGACGTCAGCGCGCTCGGCGGCCTTCAGTGGACCGGCTCGTTCGGCTTCGACTGGCAAGCAGGCGCGACGCAGAAGGCCGACTTCAAGTTCCTCGTCACCAAGGGATCCGCGGTCGCGACCGAGGCCGGCTACCTCTACTTCTACTGGCGGCAGAACATCCCGACCGCGTCGGTGGCCGACGAGGACGGCGTGCGCTTCGGCTTCACCGCCGTCGACCCCGTCTCCGGCAAGAAGGTGGCGCAGGTCTACACGATCAACATGCAGGGCAACGCCGCATCGCCGACGCGTCTGACGCAGCCGAAGCAGAATCCGCCGTCGGCGACGTCGGTTTCGCAGCGCATCGACGTGGATGATCCGAAGGCGCTCGGCAGCCCGCCGTGGCTGAGCGACCCGCAGTACATCAACACCTGGCTGATGCCGGCCGCCGATACACCGATGGGCCAGCCGCAATTCACCTGGGCGATCACGGCCAAGATCCCGATCAAGCGGATCCCGGGCGCGGGCGTCAACGGCGGCTCGATCCGCCTGGCGACCTCCACCGGTCCCGGCACCGGCGATCTCTACGACACCGCCACCGCCGGGGTCTTCCTCGACAGCAACGTCGTCGACCCGGGCACGCTGATGGTCGCTCCGGCGACCGGCATCTGGTCCGATCTCTACTGGACCCCGGGCTCGGGCACGCAGGCCGTGCTGCATTACCCCGACGACATCGACGGCTCGGTGCTGCCGAGCGACGGCTCGCTGCCGCCGGTGCCGCTGCTCTCCGCGTTCAACTCGGCGCAGCTCGTGGGACCGATGGACACGCTGTGCTCGAACGGCGGCGTCTACATCACGCAGGACGACATCTTTACGTCGAGCGGTAGCTGGGCCGGCGATCTGCACGCCTATACCTCGTCCGCCACGCCGGTGCCGTCCGCGAACTCGGTCCTGGTGCAGGTGCACAACAAGGGCGGCGCGTTGACCGCGACCGACGCGGCGAAGATCCACGCCACGTTCCGCATCGCCCCGCTGGGATCGCAGAACGTGAAGTCGAATTTGTGGCGCGAGCTCAACACCGCGGGCAACAAGCTCCTCTACAGCTGCCCGACGCCGACTACGTGCGGCCCCTCGCTGTTTCCGGCCGCTCCCATCGCGGGCAACTTCGTCGCCGGCACACTCGCCGGTGGCGCCACCGGCCAGACGTTCAGCGTGCAGACCGCGACGCCGTGGACGCCCGACTGGAGCTACATCTGCGCCACCTACTTCGACGCGGATCCGGCCGGCACGCCGAACGGCCACTTCACCGCCGAGTACGGCTACACGCGCTTCCCGAGCAACTGCGCCGGCGGGGCCGCGCCGTGGAAGCCGACCTTGACGCCGCCGTCCGATGGCCTCGGCTCGCACCAGTGCATGCTGGTCGAGCTGTCGTCGGAGGATAACCGTCAGTTCAATCAGCAGAGCGCGTTCCGCAACATGCATCTCGGTCACGCCTCGACGTTCAAGGAGACGGCGATCATCGATTCGTCGGGCTTGAAGCGCCTGGGCACGGCCACCGGCCGCTACATGTACATCTACGTCGTCAAGCAGAACGTGCCGCAGGTCTACGTGCCGCCCGTCGACAACCCGTCGCTGACGCGGGCCAAGGGCATCGTCGTCAAGGACGGCCTGGTCTTCAACGCCTCGACGCGCGAACGCCTCAGCTACGATCAGGCCGCGGAGTTCATGCCGACGGTGGCGTACCACGTCTACAACGACTCCGGTCGCAAGCAGCGCAGCCTCTCGCGCAAGACCTTCCGCGTTCTCGAGCAGCAGGCCTCCTACGGCTTCTTCATCGAGCACGCCGGCGAGCTGCACGGCTGGCGCACGGTTCTCTCCGGCGCCGAGAAGCTGGGTCCGAACTTCTATCGCGTCTGGGTCAAGAACAACCAGTCGGTGCCGGTGACCACCGTCGTCGAAGCGCGCGAGAAGGAGTGCAGCGGCAACGCGTTCGCCAAGACGAACAGGCTGCTCAAGCAGCTCGAGACGTATCTCGCCTCGATCGGCTCGCCGTACCTCGACGACGTCAAGGGACTGGAGAAGAAGCTGCAGATCCAGTGCGTGGACCTCGCCGACTTCATCGCCGAGCTGAAGCTTCAGCCCGGCTTCGAATGCATCGGCAGTCTGCTCGACGCCATCCTCGAGGCGAGCGGCTGCCACTGCTGAGTTGAGGGTGTATGCTCGTCGTCGACGCATGGCTCGGAAGCTTCTGATGCGAGGCGCGGCGCTGGTCCTGTTGGTATGGGCCGGCTGCTCGAGCTCCGCGTCGGGAATGCACGGCGACGGGTGCCTCGATTGTGACCTGGCCGGTGGCGGCGGACCTGGCGCCACCGGTGGCAACTGCACCGCCGATTGCGACATGGCCGGCGGTGGCGGTGGTGACGGTGGGGTCGTCGATACCTGTGGCGGCGATCCCACCTGCGTGTTCGCGCCGCCGCGCGCCTATCGCCGCGGGCGCAACGCCTTCGCCGTGGCCGCGGCCAAACTGAACAGCGACGCCTATCCCGATCTCGTCGTCAGCCATACCTACGACATCAGCGTTCGCCTCGGCGCTGCCGGCAACGCCTTTCTTCCCGAGACCGTGTACGACGCGGGGGCGTATCCGCATCAGTTCGCCTTCGCCGACTTCGACGGCGACGGCCGCAACGACATCGCGGTCTCGAGCGGCAACGGCAAACAGGTGGCTGTCCTGACCGCCGTCGGCGATGGCGTCTTCACCGTGCAGCCGCCGATGATGCTGGCGAGCGCCCCCGTCGGTGTCGCTGCCGGCGATCTCGACCACAACGGCCGCGCCGACCTCGTGGTGCTGCTGCAGGATCCCGATCAGCTCCTCGTCTATCTCGACAGCGGCAACGGCAGCTTCGCGCCGCCGGTGACGGTGGCGCTGGCGCAGAAGCTCAACGCCGTCAGCGTCGTCGACTTCGACGGCGACGGGAAGCTCGACATCGTCGCCGTCGGCACCGAGCTGCAATTCTTCGCCGGCAAGGGCGACGGCACGCTCGAGCCGGAGGTGCGCGTGACCCTGCCGATGCGCGCCGACCTCCTCGCCGTCGGCGACTTCAACAACGACAACGCGCCCGACCTGGCGCTCGGCGGCATGTATCCCGGTCCCGGGACCACCGTCGAGGCGGAGCTCGGCATGGTGCTCAACAACGGCACCGGCGGGGTCGCCTCGGTCACGCACGTCGCCTTCGGCAATCCCGAGATCTTGTCGCTCATCCCGGCGCGCATCGACGCCGGCAGCAACCTCGACCTCGTGGTCGTGCGCGAAGCGGGCGGCTCGCTCGCGTTCGCGCCCGGCAACGGAGACGGCACGTTCGGCGCGACGGTAGAGCAGGCGCACGATCTCGACGCGCAGACGAGCAGCCTCTCGGGCGCGGCGGTCGCCGACTTCGATCAAGACGGCAAGGCCGACGTGGCGATCGCGAGCTTCGCCGGCTGGGCCGCGACGCTCGCGGGACGCGGCGACGGACACTTCGATCCGGCGTGGTACGGCAACGTCGCCTACGGGCGCGTCGCGCTCGCCGACGTCGACGGCAACGGCAAGAAAGATCTGATCTTGGCGAGCTGGTATCCGACGTTGGTCACGCGCCTCGGCGGTGGCGCCGGCGGCGCGTTCGACACGCCCGTCGACGAGAGGGTCGCCAAAGGCGCATCGGTCATGGCCGCGGGAGACTTCGACGGCGACGGCAAGGCCGACGTCGTCACCGGGTCGCCGCAAGGCATGAGCATCCGCTGGGGACGCGACGGCACGTTCGTCGCGCTGGCGGCGCTGGCGACCTACTCGGCGGTCGAGCTGGCCAGCGCCGACATGAACGGCGACGGCCTCGACGACCTCGTCATCGGCGGTACCGGCGAGGTGCGCGTCTATCTCGGCGGCGCCAATCACACGCTCACCGCCGCGACGCCGTGGATGCTCGGGGTGAGCCGCCCGGTCGCGCCGCTGGTCATCGCCGACTTCGACGGTGACGGGACCCTCGATTGCGCCTACGGCACGTTCGGCGCACCCGGCCTGGCGGTGCTCATCGGCAAGCGCGACGGCACCTTCGCCCGGGCGGTCGCGTCGGCGGCGGACCTGCGCCCGACCTCGATGGCACCGGGCGACTACGACGGCAATGGCACGCTGGATCTCGCCATCACCGTCGAGCCGACCACGGTGCAGCTGCTGCTCGGCGACAACAAGGGCGGCTTCACCAAAGGCGACAGCTACACCACCGCCAGCCGCGCCTTCCTCGTCCTCGGCGGCGACTTCGACGGTGACGGCAAGCGCGACCTGGTCCTCGGACGCGGCGGCGACTTCAACGCCTCCTTCGACGTCTGGCGCGGTGACGGCGCCGGCCATCTCACGCTGCTGCGCGAGCACAAGCGCGGCTACCTGCCCATCCAGGGGGTCGTCGGCGACTTCGACGGCGACGGCAAATCGGACGTCGCCATCGTCGACTTCGACGGCGCGTCGGTGTTTCTCAACCGCTTCGGTCGCTGATCTTCAGTCGTCCTTGTCGAGCCTGCCGTCGAGCAGCGCGCGCACGCGGCGCGCCAGCGCCACCACCGAGAACGGCTTCTGCACGAACGCATGCTCGGCCGGCAAGACGCCCTGCCGCGCAATCGCGTCGCCCGGATAGCCCGAGATGTAGAGCACCTTGATCGCGGGCCGGAGCGCGGTCACGCGCGCGGCCACTTCGGAGCCCATCATGCGCGGCATGATGACGTCGGTGACCAGGAGCGCGATCGGCTCGTCGTGGGCTTCGATGAGCTGCAGCGCCTGCGGGCCGTCGACGGCGGAGAGCACCTGATAGCCGTGCGTGGTCAAGACGTCGTGGACGAACTCGCGCACGTCGTTGTCGTCTTCGACGAGTAGCACCGTCTCCGTGCCGGATGGCCCCGCCACGTCCTCGATGGTCGGGTGTCGCGTCGAGACCGTCGCCCCGACGCGCGGCAGAAAGACGCGGAACGTCGTGCCCTGCCCGACGACGCTGTCGAGCTGGATGTGCCCACCGGACTGCGCGACGATGCCGTACACCGTCGAGAGCCCGAGGCCGGTGCCCTTGCCCGACGCCTTGGTCGTGAAGAAGGGCTCGAAGATGCGCGCGCGTGTCGCCTCGTCGATGCCGACACCGGTGTCGGTGACGGTGATGAGGATCCAGCGTCCGATCGGCACGCTGCGTCGCATCGACTCGGCCGCATCGATGTCGGCGTTCTCGGTGGCGACGAGGAGCATCCCGCCCTGGGGCATGGCGTCGCGCGCGTTGACCGCGAGGTTGACGAGCACCTGCTCCAGCTGGCCCGCGTCGGCGCGCACGACGCCGAGGTCGGCGCCGAGCTCCGTCTGCAGATCGACGTGCTCGCCGATGAGCCGGCGCAGCATGACGGTCAGGTTGGCCACCAGCGAGTTGACGTCGATGGAGCGCGGCTGCAACACCTGCTTGCGGCTGAACGCGAGCAGCTGGCTGGTGAGCGCGGCGGCGCGCAGGGCCGCGCGATGGATCTGCTCGGCATGCCGCCGGTGCGGCGAGCCCGTCTCGAGCAGCCCCATGAGCACCTCCGAGTGTCCGCGCACCGCCGTCAAGATGTTGTTGAAGTCGTGCGCCACGCCGCCCGCCAGCCGCCCCACCGCGTCCATCTTCTGCGCGTGCTGCAGCTGATGCTCGAGCCGCTTGTACTCGGTCATGTCGTGCGCGAACGCGACCACGCACGGCTTGCCGCTCAGCTCGATGAACTCGAGCGAGTGGATGGTGTCGAGCGTGCGGCCACCGCGCGTGCGAATGCGCAGCTCGAACTCGCCGCGAAACTTGTTCAGCACCGCCTGCCTGAGGCGACGCAGCTCCTCGGGGTCGAGGATGATGCCGACGTCGTCGCGGCTCTTGCCGACGACCTCGCCGCGCTTCAGCTCCATCACCCGCAGGTAGCTGTCGTTGACGTCGACGTAGCGGTTGGTCTCGAGGTCGGTAATGGAGACGACCACCGGGCTCGAGTGGAAGACCTTCCACAGGAGCGTCTCCTTCTCGCGGATGAGCTCCTCGGCGCGCTTCCGCTCGGTCAGATCGCGGACGACGCTGACGAGGAAGATCTCGCCGTCGAGCTCCAGCCGCCGCGAGCTTACTTCGCAGTCGAACTCGCTGCCGTCCCGTCGCTGGTGGCGCGTCTCGAACTGCACGCCCGCTGCATCGACCTTGGCGATCTGCTCTTCGACGTCGCCCCGCGTCGACGACGCGCGCAGATCGCGGATGTCGAGCCGCAAGAGCTCGTCGTAGCTGTAGCCATACGCACCCACGGCGGCACGATTCACATCGCGTAGAGATCCGCGCGCATCCAACAGCAGGATGATGTCCCGCGCCTCGTCCGCCACCGCCCCAATGGTCCGCCCCACGCCCGCTGCATAGCGGACCCGGCGCCCGCGGGCAAGCCCCCCCTACTTCCGCGCCGGCTCCTTCTTCGTCGAAGAGACGCGCACCTCGACGCGGCGGTTCTTGGCCCGCGCCTCGTCGTTGCGCTCGGGATCGAGCGGTTTGGTATCGCCGTAGCCCTCGTACGAGAGCCGTCCGCGGCGGACACCCTTCTTGGCCAGATACTCGACCACCGACTGCGCGCGATGCCTCGAGAGCCGGAGGTTCCACTCGTGCGTGCCGCGATCGTCGGCGTGCCCCTCGACGACGACCTTGTCGTATTCCTGATGCTCGTTGAGGGCGCGCGCCACCTCGTCGAGGATGGGGAAGCTCTCGGGCAGGAGCTCCCACTTGTTGGTCTCGAAGTGGACCGAGCGCAGCTCGAACACGGCGCCGGACTGCACCATCAGCTTGGGGCAGCCGTTGGTCTTCGGATCGGTCGAGTTGGCGTCGCCCACGTCCTTCGGGCAGGCGTCCTCGGCGTCGGGAACGCCATCGTGGTCGGCGTCCGGCTGCGGGCAGCCCTTGCGCGCGCTGTCGGGATGCGCGCCCGGCGCATCACCGGGGCAGAGGTCGTCAGCGTCGGGGACGCCGTCATGGTCGGCGTCGGCGGGGCAGCCCTTCTGCGCCGGATCGGGCTGATCGCCCGGCTTGGCGTTGGGGCACAGATCTTCGGCGTCGGGAATGCCGTCGGCGTCGGAGTCGAGCGGGCAGCCCTTCTTGTCGGGATCCGGCTTGGTGCCGGACCGCGCGCCGGGGCACAGGTCTTCGCCGTCCGGGACACCGTCGGCGTCCGCGTCGGGGCAGCCGCGCGCGGTGGTCACGCCGGACTTTTGCGGGCAGAGGTCCTCCGCGTCGGGAACGCCGTCGCGATCGGCGTCGGGACAGCCCTTTGCCGTCGAGGCGCCCGGCGTCTGCGGGCAGAGATCTTCGGCGTCGGGAATGCCGTCGTGGTCGGCGTCGGGCGGCCCCGCGGGCTTCTCCGTCCGCACCGGCGCGTAGGCCGCGCGAAAGATGACGCGCACGTCGGGCGTGCCGAGCAGCGACGCCAGACCGCTGCCGATGCCGGCGCCGACCAGCACCGTGTGCTTGATGTGGTACTGCCCACCGACGAGCAGCTCGAGGGCGGTGCCGTATTTCTTGCCGGCGCGCGGGCCGTCGATGGCGCTGCCGAGCGTCAGCTCGGGGCCGACCGACCAGCTGCGCGCGTGATTGGTCCATGCGGCTGCGAGACCGAGGCGCAGCTCCGAGTCGGCGCTGTTGGCCGGGCCGAAGCCGAAGGTCTGGTGCGCGCGAACGAGCACGCCGGCGTCGAGCGACCAGCGCACGTGATCCTTGAGCATGCCGGCGAGGACCACCTCGGGCATGCCGCGCGCGTTGTCGTCGCCGGCGTGCGAGCCGGTGACACCGACGGGGATCCACACGTATCCGCCGGCGTGGATCGAAATAGGGCTGCGATCGGCCTGGCCCCAGAGGCGCACCATGACGCCGACGCGCGGATCGCCGACGGCCGCGCCGCCGATGGGCGCCGCCCCGAACGCCGGCGTGCCGCGCTCCATCAGCACCACCGGCAGTGAGAGCGACAGCTGCACGCGATCGAGGAACGATCCGGCGACGTCGACGTGCCCGACGAGCTGATGCTCGACGATGGCGACGGTCTGGCGGAACCCCGGCTCGAACAGCCCGCCCAGGAGCGGGTTGTGCCCGTAGTCGAGCGTCAGCCCGGCGGCGAAGTAGCGCGTCGACGAGTACCAGGGATGCGGCACCGCCAAAAACCAGCTGCCGGCCGGCGTCGGCTCGTAGCGCTCGAGCTGAAACCCGTCGGCGCGCGCGACCGCGCCGCCGGCGACCAGGAGCAATAACGCTGCAAGCGCGCGCTTCATCCGGCGATGCAGATGAAGCCGGAGCTCATGGAGATGCAGCTCTCGCCCGCCGCGCACGGCGCGCAGCTGCCGCAGTGGGTGTTGTTGTTCGGCACGCAGGCGCCGCAGCAGATGTCGCCGCGGTTGCAGACCACGCCGCAGCCGCCGCAGTTGTTCGGATCGTTGAAGGTGTCGGCGCAGATGACGCCGCTGGCGGCGGCGTTCGGGCAGGTCTTGTTGGGCGCAGGGCAGATGAACGTGCAGCTGCCGCCGACGCAGAAGTTGTCCGGCGCGCAGCTGTTGCCGCACATGCCGCAGTTGCCGCGATCCATCTTCACGTCGAAGCAGCTCTGCCCGCACTGCTGCAGGTTGCCGCCGCAGGTCGGCTGGCAGTTGCCGGTGGAGCAGACCAGGCCGGGGCCGCAGCTGTTGCCGCAGGCGCCGCAGTTGTTGGCGTCGACCTGCTCGTCGACGCAGACGTTGCTGCAGTTGGCGAGGTTGCCCGGGCAGCCGCAGGCGCCGTTGATGCACGCCAGCTCACCCGCACAGACGACGCCGCAGCCGCCGCAGTTGCCGTTGTCGGACGTGGCGAAGACACACTTGGTGCCGCACAGCGTCTGGCCGGCGGGACAGCTGATGCCGATGCCGTTGGGGCAGCCGGCGAGGGCGACACTGCACGCGAGCAGCGCGAGCAGCTGCAGCCGTCCTGGGATCGTCATGAATGCTCCTGTAAGCGCCCTATCGTCATCGAGGGCAGGAGATCTGTCAACGTCGCGCGTGCCGACGTGTGGGTGTTGTCCGCCGGAACGATTCATGATGTCGGGAGCTTGCGCCGTTGTAAACTTCGGTTAGAGAACCATCATTACTTAAGGAGCACCAACATGCGTACGCCATACCTTTTCGCCGCCCTCATGATTGCGGCTGTCGGTTGTGATGACGTCCACTCGGGACAACAGGGCGATCCCAGTGGCCCCGTGCGGCTCGTCAGAATCATGGTGCAGGACTCGCAGCCGTTCGGCATTCGGGCCGTGGCGATGGACCTTCTCAACACGCCTGGCTCGCCGCTGTCGACGGCGGTCGCGTGCAGCGACATCCAGCCGTGTCTGCCGCAGTTCGTGCTGGCCGGTTCGAACCCCGACTTCAGCTGCACCGCGGCCGGCGTGTGCAACGACCCGCTCGCCGCCGGGGTCGCGCCGCTCGTCCCCGCCGTGACCGGCGCCCCGGGTGAAGAGGCCGGCATCCAGATCCGCCTGGTCTTCTCGAAGCTGCTCGACATGACCGACGCCAAGGCGGCGGGCGCGTTCGAGGTCCTCGATGCGACGGGCGCGAAGGTCGCCGGCATGGCGTCGTGGGATCCGTCGGGATCTCCGATCAATTCGTCGGACCCGATCCGCTCGCCATTCGGCCCCGCGCTGGTCTTCAAGCCGGCCGCGCCGCTGGCGCCGCACCAGAGCTACACCGTGCGCATCGACAGCTCCAAGGTCGTCGATCGCGCAGGCAGCGCGCTGGCCGATCAGAATGGCGCCGTGGTCTCGGGCTTTCTGACCAAGCCGTTCACCACCGAGGACGTCCAGATGCTGGCGGCGACGACGTTGACGAACGTCACCGCGCCCGGCGTGCAGCTCACGCCCGACCAGATCCTGCAGATCGGGTTCAACTCGGGCGTCGATCCGGCGACGGTCGCTTGCACCGCGACGAGCGCCGGCACCGCCGTGGGCGTGCGGGCCTACAGCGAGGCCGGCACAGACGCGGCCAAGTGCGCGACCGCGCTCGACGACACCCTCGTCAACCTGGTCGCCACCGATGCGCTCGGCGCCCCCGCCGATTGGCCGGCCGGCGACTACGGCATCAGCTGCAGCGGCAAGGACAGCGCCGGTGGCGCCTCGACCTTCAGCTTCTCCGGCACCTTCCAGGTGGCCGGCGCGCCGGCGGCGGGCGACCCGAACAGCCGCGCTCAGCACGTCATCTGCCCCTGAGCGCCGACTCCCCTCAAGTCGCTGCGTCATCGTCCGATGGATCCGGTAATGATGCAGCGCGCGGCCCTCGCTCCGTCCGAACGACGGATCCACGAACGCAACGACTACGGCAGCACCCTACAGCTGCAGTGCGCCGGCGAGACCACCTGGTTCGCGGTGCACGGGCGCGACGTCAGCGCCGGCGGCTTCAGCTTCTACTGCGACTACGAGATGCGCAGCGGCGAGCGGCTCAACGTCTGGGCGCCCGAGATCGATCACACGGTGTTTCCCGCGGTGGTGCGTCACGTCAAGCCGATGAGCCCTGGCTTCGTCGTCGGCGTGCAGTTCGACGAGCTCCTCCCCGAGTCGATCGAACGCTGCCTCGCCGGCGGCTGACTGCTATGATGCCCGACGGGTGTCGCCGTCCCGGGTCGCTCCGCGCACCATCGTCATCGTCGCTGCCTTTGCGGCGCTGACCGCGTACGCGTTCTTCATCGCGTTCATCCCCATCTGGGACACCGACATCTGGTGGCACCTCCGCGTCGGTGAGTGGATGGCCGCCGAGCGCCGCCTGCCGCACTCCGATCTCTTCTCGTCCGTCGACCCCGATCAGCCGTGGAAGAGCTTCCAGTGGCTGTTTCAGGCGCTCAGCTACGGCGTGCACCAGCTGTGGGGCGCGCGCGGGCTGCGCGTCGCGACCGCGCTCATCACCGTCGGTGGCTACGCGGTGTGGGCCGGCTACTTCCGGCGCGAGACCCGCTCGTGGCCGCTGACGCTGGCGCTGACCGCGCTCCTCCTCCTCCTCTTCGACGATCGCATCCGCGCGCGGCCGCACCTCTTCAACCTCGTCGGCGAAGGCGCCGTTGCCTGGTTCTGCGCGCGCGGGCTCTTGCTGGCGACGTGGCGGCGGCGCGCCCTCTATTTCGTCCTCTTCTGGCTCTGGGCCAACCTGCACGATCCGGGTGCGCTCTTCGGCGCCGCCGCCGTCGCTGCCGGCGCGCTCGCGCAGCTGGCGTGGACGCGCGCGCAGAAGCAGCCGCTGCGGGCGCGCGTGCGCGAGCTGGTCTGGCCGGTCGGGCTGGCCGCGCTCGCCGTCGTGACCACGCCGTACGGGCCGTCGCTGGTGTGGGCGGCGCAGGAGAACATCTCGCCGGTGCATCTCGCCATCGGCGAGTGGCAGCCGGTGCTCACCTACCTCGAGCGGGCGCACTCGCTGCACCACGTCGTCTGCGCGCTCTTGCCGTTTGCCGCGCTCCTCCTGGCGCTCGCCGTGGTGCTGGCGCGCCTCGTGCGCCGGACGCTGGTGACGCCGGCGAATCTCCCGTGGCTGGCGCGTGCCGCCGTGCCGCTCGCGTTCGCGGCGGTGTCGCTGACGGCGATGCGCTTCGTCTATCTCGCCGTCGCGCCGCTGGCCTGGCTCGCCGGCGCGGTCGACTGGCAGACGCATCGGCGCGCCGCGCTCGCCCTCTCGGCTGCCGTCGTCGCGACGGCGCTGGTGGCGTCGTGGCAGTACTCGGTTCCCGGCGTCGACCGCAGCGCCGACATCAAGGCCGACGAGTATCCCGAAGCGGCGACGCAGCTCATCGCCGAGGCCAGGCTGAACGGGCGTGTCTTCGCGATGACCGACTGGGGCGGCTACGTCCTCTGGTTCGCGCGCCCACCACGCGGCGTCGCCACCGACGGGCGCTACAACCTGTCGCCGCCGGTGCGCGCGGCGCTGCACGACGTCGAGCAGAGCCTCGGTCGCGACGGCGCCGTCATCGATCGCGCCGTCCGCAGCCTCGGCAGCGACCTCGTCATCCTGCCGGCGGCGGCCTTCCCGTTCGACGAATGGCCGGGATGGTCACGCGTCGCGCACGACGGCGTCAGCGAGACTTTTTTGCGTGAGGGCGCGCCCGACGAAGCCGCCGTGCGCGCGTTCGTCCATCCGCGCGACGGCGAATCGATCGAGTCGGCCGCGACGCGCCTGTTCGGCGCCCGCTACGCCAGCTCGCACGCGGTGCGCATCGCGCAATTTGCGGAGGCCGCGTCGCGCGGGGATCATGGCGCCGTGCATCAGCTCGGCGAAGCGAAGCGGCTCTCCGGCGACCTCGACGGCGCCATTGGCTACTGGCGAGCGCATCTCGCCGCGCAGCCCAATTGCATCGAGGCCGCCACCGAGCTGGCGCGCGTCCTCCACGCCAGGGGCGCCTACGAAGCCGCGGCCCGGCTGCTCGCCCCCGCCGAGCGGCTCCCGTCGGTGCCGTGGGCGACCGGCGCCTGGCTGGTTCACCTGCGCACCCACGTGGCGCGCTGACGGCAACGCCCGAGCGCGAGGTTCAGTTGGCGGCTTCGAACACGAACACGTAGGAGACGTGCCCGCCCACGGCGCTGTCGTCGCTGGCGAGCTTCCAGCTCAGCGCCTGCTGGCGGATGCAGCTGGCGAGGCCGTTCGCCGCCGACGGGTCGACCGGCGCGCGCAATCCGTTGACCTCGACCTGCGTCGACGCCACCTGGCCGGCGGCGCCGATCTCGAATCCGAGCTGCAGCTTGCCCTCGATGCCAGGCTCGCGGCGCGAGGCGCGCTCGAAGCAGGCGCGCACGATGCTCATGCGCGCGCGGATGTTGCGCGACGCCTCCTCGGGGTTGAACGGAATCGACGGCGCCTGCAGCTGGGCATCGACCGGCGGCGTGATGGGCTTCTTCACCTTGGCGGCGGCCGGGGTGGCGAGGAAGCAGAGGGCAGCGAGAGCACCGAGGGTTTTCATCACCTGGTCCATCGGCGCGTGCCGCCTGGACTTTAGGGCGATTTCAGCGAACGTCACGAAATTTAGTGTGTACGACCACTTACGGCATTCATCGCGTCAGACCGCCGGTAAAAGTCGCAACCATTGCCGCGGGATCGCGCACACCCTCCGCCCTCAGCGCACCTTCGGCGGCGGCCACCAGGTCGGCGCCTTCATCGCCGCCGATGACCCGGCCGAGCTCCCAACGCGCGGCGTCGGCGTGCAGCGCCATCTCGACCTTGTCGCAGCGCTCGGCGGCCAGGCGCAGACCTGCCGCGGCGCGCTCGCGGTCGCCCGACAGCAGCGCCGCGCCAGCTTCGAGGATGGTGCCGAGCGCGACGCCGTACGCGACCTTCTGGCCCTGAAGCATGCGCGCGTCACGCGCGACGCCGCGGAGCAGCCCCTTGCGTCCGGCGCGCGTCGCGGCGAGCGCCGCGCGGCCGCGTGAAAAGTGCGCGCTCACCTTGAGCGTCTGGACATAGAGGAGCAGCGATCGCTCGAACGGCTTCCACGCGCCCGCGATGCGCTCGTAGCCGGCGACGCCGTCGCCGTTGTACACGTCGATCGTGACCTCGCTCATCATGGCGTTGAAGTGCTGCAGGTGCAGGGAGTCGGGCACGTTCCAGCGCGCGATCGCCTCGGCGATCTGCTGCCGCGCCTTGGCCGGCTGTCCCTCGGTGAGCCAGGCGGTGTGGCCGACCGCGGTCTCCAGCACCGTCTGCGTGTAGAGATCGCCGCGCTCGTCCGCCTCTTTGAGGATGGCCGGCAGGCGGCGCATGAACGCGCGCAGTCGGCCGAGGAGCGACTCGGCGTAGATGGCGAAGATCTGCGTCGTCGACAGCTCCCAGCGGTAGCCCGTGAGCCGATCGCGAAAGATGGTCTCGGCGCGCTGGCAATGCTCGAGGCAGCGCGCCCAGTGGCCATGCTGAAAGGCGACGATCCCGAGCGACCCTTCGTATTGCGCGCGCGCTTCGGCGGTGTCGAGCTCATCGGCGAGGCGGCCGAGCTCCGA
Source organism: Myxococcales bacterium (assembly GCA_028287105.1). GTDB lineage: Bacteria > Myxococcota_A > Polyangia > Palsa-1104 > Palsa-1104 > JAQBQH01. Next base: position 22,600 of record JAQBQH010000052.1, on the reverse strand, counting down.
CAGGACCGCGTCGGTGCGCTTGGCGACCTTGATGCCGCGCATCGAGTAGAAGCAGGCCTCGGCGCTGAGCGCGCGCGCGACGCGACGCGGCTCGCCGGCCTCGAGCGCCAGCAGGAGGTGCTGCGCCTGGAACGACGCGGCGCGCATCGAGTCGACCATGCCGAGGCCCGTCGCCGCGGCGTCGGCGACGTCGATGCGCGTGAGCTGCTCCTGCGGGATCTGGCTGACGTCGCGCCGCTTGTAGCCGAGCCCGCGCAGGCGAATCCGCGTCCGTCGCCACAAGAGCGCCGCCAGCGTCTCCGACGGCGTCTCGGTGAAGCGCATGCCGACCGACGTCAGCACGTCGCGCATCGCGGCGATGCCGTCGGAGAAATGGCCCGAGAGCAGCAGCTGCGTGGCGGCGCGCCGGCGCAGCTCCAGCACCTCCGCTGCAGGGGCGCGCGCCGTCGCCTGCAGATAGGCGGCCGCCGCTTCGGCGCCACGCCCCGCGTTGGCCAGCGCGTCGCCCAGCTTGGCGTACAGAAAGCGCATGACGCTGCGATCGCCGGTCCGCTCGAGGTCGCTCGTCTCCTGCACGCGCGCAGTGGTCAGCTCGATGGCGAGGCGATAGAGGCGCGCGGCGCGATCGAACGCCAGCGCTTCGGCGGCGCGCGACGCCGCCTCGGAGGCGAACTCGGCGGCGCGAATCGGCTCGCCGGCGGCCGCGAAGTGCACCGCCAGCGCCTCGGCGTCCGGCCGCGGCGACGACTCGAGCGCGATCGCCAGACGCATGTGCGCTTTGCGCGCGCGCTCCTTGTCGAGGAGCGCCAGCTGCGCCTCGCGAATGCGATCGTGGAAGCACTCCACGACGGTGGGCTCGGTGCCACGCGTGCGCACCAGATTGCCCGCCTTCAAGAGCGCCAGCAGCGCCGGGTCGTGCACCTCGGCGGCGCGCTGCGCGACGGTGAGCGCGATCGGCCGACCGGCGGTGGCGATGACCGCGAGCAGTCGCGCCGCGTCGGGCGGCAGGCGGCGCAGTCGGGCGCGCAGGACCTCGTCGAGCGAGATGCGCGCCGGCCGGTCGCCGTCGCCTTCGCGCACGTGCCGCGCCAGCTCGTCGATGAAGAACGGATTGCCCGCCGACTCCTCGGCGATGCGCGCCGCCTTGGCGTAGGACGCGGCGCCGTCGTCTCCGAGGAACGCCTGCGCCAGGCTGGTGGCCTCGAGCGGATCGAGCGGCCCCACCTCGACGTCGCGCACATCTTCGCCAGGGCTTGCCATCTCCGCGCGCAGATGGCGCAAGAACGCGTTGTCGGCTTCGTCCTCGCTGCGGTGCGACGCGATGAACAGGAGCGCCGGCGCATCGGGCGGCCGCACCAGCGCGGCGAGCAGCGCCGCCGAGTCGCCATCGCCCCACTGCAGATCGTCGATGGCGAGCACCAGCGGCCGGCGATCGGCGAGTCGCGCCAGGAGCTCGCGCAGCGCCCCGAACGCGCGTCGCCGCAGCTCCTGCGGATCCGGGATCTCGGCGCGGCGCGGCGCGGCCGTCACCGCTTCGACCTGGCGAAGCGCCGGAAAGAGACGCGCCAGCGCCGGCACATCGCGCGGCATGAGCCCCTCCGCCTCGAGCCGCGGCAGCCGCGCCAGATACTGGCTCAGCGCATCGATGACGCTATCGACCGCCTTGTAGGGCACGCTCTCGCGCTCGTAGCAGCGCCCGGTCACGACGAGCGCATCGTCGCGCTCCTCGATGCCGTCGAGGAATCGGCGGATGAGCGCGCTCTTGCCCATGCCCGAGCGGCCATGCACGAAGACGACGTTGAGCCGCCGCCGCGACGCCAGGAACGCGTCGGCGAGGACCGTCATCTGTCGGCCGCGGCCGATGAAGTTGGCGCCCGACCGCGTCGACGGGCCGCTCGATACATCGATGGCGCCGGTGTCGACGCCGAGCCGGCGCAGCACCTCGCGCGCGTTCGGGCGCGCCTCGGGGTCGCGGCGCAAGAGCTCCTGGCACAGCTCGTCGAGATCGGGCGGCGCATCGGGCGCGATCTCGCGCGCGCGCGGCGGCTCGAAGCGCTGCTTGTCCATGAGCACGTCCGTCGAGCCGCCGACGAAAGGCAGCCGCCCGGTGAGCGCCTCGTAGAGCACGACGCCGACGGCGTACCAGTCGCTCGGCGGCCCGAGCGGTTGGCGCGCCCCCTGCTCGGGCGACATGTAGGCGGCGGTGCCGGCCAGCCCCTCGACGGTGGCGGTGTTGTTTTCGCGGTCGAGCTCGGTCACCAATCCAAAGTCGAGGATCTTGACGCGCCCGTCGGTGGTGACGAGGATGTTCGACGGCTTGAGATCGCGATGCAGCAGCCCGCGGTCGTGAATCGCCGCCACGCCCGCCGCCAGCTGCGGCAGCGCGCTACGCAGTCGACCGAGATCCAGCGTCGTGCCGCCGCGCAACGCTTCGGGCCGTATCTCCTCGCGGCTGCTCGGCGTGCGCTTGCCGAGCGACGTCACGTCGGTGGCGCTCTCGGGCGCGGCGGACAGCTCGGCTGTCTCGTCGGGCGCCGGCGTCTGCTCGCCGCGCCGCACCCAGCGCAAAAAGCTGTACCCGCTCACCAGCTCCATCGTGAAAAAGAGGCGGTCGCCGGCGGAGATCAGCTCGAAGAGCGAGACCAGGTTGGGATGCGAGATGTCGGCGAGCGAGCGGAACTCGCGCTTGAAGCGCACCAGCGCCGCGGCGTCGACGTCGCGCAGGGTCTTGAGCGCGACCACCTGGTTGCGCTCGCGATCGAGCGCCTGATAGACGACGCCCATGCCGCCGGAGCCCATGCGGCGCTGGATGACGAAGCGATCGGTACCGGAGAAGAGCGTGTCAGGTCGTTTGGATTGCGGCACGCAGGCGTTCCCGCATCCATTTTATCCGATCCCCGTCGCGCTGGCTATGATGGCGGAATGACATCTCTCGAGCTGGCGCGCGCGTGGCTGGAAGCGTTCAACGCCCATGACGTCGATGCGCTGGTGGCGCTCTACGCCGACGACGCCACCCACACGTCGCCCAAGATTCGGGCGCTCCATCCGGACGGCGGCGGCAAGCTCGCAGGCAAGGCGGCGCTGGCGGACTGGTGGCGTGAGGCCAACCGCCGGCTGCCCGGCCTGCGTTACGAGCCGACCGCCATCGTCGCCGATGACGCCCGCGCCATCATCGAATACGTGCGTCACGCGCCGGGCGAGCCGCCCATGCCGGTGGCCGAGGCGTTCGACGTGCGCGACGGCCGGATCGTGGCCTCGCGCGTCTATCACGGTTGAGCGCCGCGACGACCTTGTATACTCGCGGCTGGTGATCGACGTCGCGGTGCTGGAGGAAGTGGCGGAGATCTTCGCGTCCCGGCGCGATGTCGACTCCGCGCTGGCGCGCTTCCTCGACCTGGCGCGGCGCATCGCCGGCTGCGAGTTCGGCGGCATCTACCTGCGCGACGACACGCGCGCCGTGTTCCATCGTTGGGCCGAGAACCGCGACACGCCGTCGCTGCATCTGCCACGCGAGCTGGTCGAAGCTGTCTTTGCCGGCGTCACGCAGCGCGCCTTCAACCTCGACGATCCGCCGCTGTCAGAGCTTCCCGCCGTGCAGCGCGCGTACGCGTACAATTTGCACGGCGCGCTTGGGCTGCCGCTGCGTCACGACGACGCGCTCGTCGGCGTCCTGGCGCTGGCGTTTCCCACGGCAGCGACGGTCCCGGAGCCAACGCTGCGCGTGCTCACCGCGGTGGCGCGCTTCCCCGCGGCGGCGATCGTGCACGCCCGCACGCAGGAGCTGGCCGCGCGCCGCGCCCGGCTCGGCACCGCGCTGCGCCAGTTCGGCGAGCGCGCCGTCGCCACCAGCGACGTCGCCGCGTTGCACCAGCTCATCCTCGCCACCACCGTCGAGCTGACCGGCTCCGATCAAGCCTCGATCACCGAGGTCGAAGACGGCCTCGTGCGCGTCATCGCCGGCATCGGCAAGGACGCCGCGCTCGTCGGAACCACCGCGCCCGCCGCGATGCTGCTCGAGGCGCTGTCGGCGCACAACCCCTACGTCGTCCCCGACGTCTCCGCCGGCGACCCGAAGCAGCTCCTCATCAAGCTGGCCAAGAGGACCGGCGCCGCTTCGTTCATGGCGCTCGCCATGCGCCACCGCGAGCGCGTCTTTGGTCATCTGTTCGCCGGCGCCGCCGAGTCGTATCGCTACCACCCCGAAGAGGTCGAGGCGATGCGCATCCTGGCCTCGATGTCGGCCGCGATCCTCGAGCAGCGGCACGCGCAGGCGGTCGCCGATCGGCTGACACGGCGGCTGGCCGACACCATCGAGCACCTGCCGATCCTCGTCGAGGTGTTCGATGGCCGCGGCGACTTCGTGCTCGGCAACGCCGCATCGCAGGTCCTCCGCGATCGCCTCGGCCTCGCCCGCGGGACGGCGCTGGCGCCCTGCGGCGCCGTGCGCGTGACCCAGCTCGACGGCGAGCTCCTGCCGCCGGAGCTCCTGCCGCCGGCCCAGGCGCTGCGCGGAATCCATCCGTCGCCGCGCGAGGTGGTCCTCCTCAAGCCCGACGGCGCGCCGCTGGCCACGACGCTCATGGCGGCGGCGCCCATCTTCGCCGTCGACGGCAAGACCGTGGAGTCCGTGGTGCTCGCCTTCCAGGACGTCTCGGCGCTGCACGAGCTGGCGCAGGAGAAGGAGCGCTTCCTCCGGGTCGCCGCGCACGAGCTGCGCACGCCGCTCACCGCGCTCCACGCTACGACGCAGCTCATCGAGGTCGACCCCGCGGCGTTCGACGACCCCGAACGGCGCCAGGGCCTGCTGGCGCGCTTGCGTCGGCAGAGCCTGCGCCTGGTGCGGCTGGTCGAGCAGCTCCTCGACAGCGTGCGCGTCGACGGCGAATTGCCGCTGCGCCCGAGCGACGTCGACCTGACCGCCATGTGCCGCGACGTCGTCGACATGATCCTGACCAGTGACGGGCCGCGCGCCGTCGTCGATGCCGCCGCCGGGGCCGTCGTCGGCCGCTGGGACGCCGTGCGCATCGAGCAGGTGGTCACCAACCTCGTCTCCAACGCGGTGCGCTACAGCCCGGCCGACGGCCTCATCCACGTGGTCGTCGAACGCGACGGCGACCGCGCGCGGCTCTCGGTGCGCGACGACGGCATCGGCATCCCCGCCGCGCAGCTCGACCAGCTCTTCACGCCGTTCTTTCGCGGATCCAACGCCCAGCGCGCCAACGCCGGCGGGCTCGGCCTCGGCCTGCACATCGCGCGCGAGATCGTCCACCGCCACGGCGGCACCATCGAGGTCGCGTCGCGCGAAAACGGCGGCACCACCTTCACCGTTCTGCTGCCCCTGGGCGCAGCTCAGGTCAGCTGACCGCACCAGCCGACCATCCGCGCCAATCAGCCGTCGAGCGCCGCCGCCAGCAAGCGATGGAAGTGATGCACGCCCGTCTCGCGCGACGGTGAATAGCGCCCCCGACGGTACAGCCGCGCGCGGATGCCGCGCTGCACCGCCTCGACCACCTCTTCATCTTCGTGCTCTACGCGATCGAGCCCGCTGCCGGCGCCCTTGCCGCGGCGCGCTTCGTCGAGGACGTAGCTGCGGTAGTGGACGCGCGTCTGATCGACGGAGAGCGGGGTGACGACGTTGAGCGACAGGCCCCACGGATAGAAATTGAGCATCAGGTTCGGGAAGAGCCAGAAGTACCAGGCGGCGACGTCGCCGCCGTCGAAGCGCTCTTCGCCTGGCTTGGCGATGCCGATCTGGACCGTGCCGCGCGGCTCCAGCTCGGTGCGATAGGCGCCGAAGTCGAGCGTCTCGGCGAGGCCGGGGTGGACGAACGGGATGTGCAGCCCCTCGAGGTAGTTGTCGACGTAGAGCATCCAGTTGGCGCCGACGTCGAAGTCGCGGACGCTCTCGGGATCGAGCGTCAGCTCGTCGAGCGCCAGTCCGGCGAGGCGTGTGCGCACCGGATGCAGGAGCTCCTCGACGCCGAACGCAGGGGCCAGCGAGGTGAGCGCCAGCGGCCCGAACAGCGCCAGCGGCAAGACCGGCAGGTGGTCGCGCTCCGATGGGAAATCGAGCGCGTCTTCGAACTCGGGCGCGTGACGCAGGCGGCCGTCGAGGCCGAAGCGGCGGCCGTGATAGCGGCAGCGCAGCGTGGTCGCCGCGCCCGCCTCCTCGCACAAGATCGAGCCGCGATGGGTGCAGACGTTGGACAGGCAGCGCAGCGCGTCACCGTCGCGTACGAGCAGGAGCGGCTCGTCGAGACAGCCCGGCAGCAGCGTGAACGGCGCCACGGTCGCGGGCGGCACCAGCGACGGGTCCAGCGTCACCTGCCAGCTGGTCGCGAGCACGCGGTCGACCAGCTGCGCGTGCAGCGCCGCCGATCGATACGCCTCGCCGGGAAGGGTTTCGGCGCGCGCGATGTCCGGGTCTACGACGATCCGCACGGTCGGAACTTTACTACGACATTGCAGTGGGACGAGGGTTGCAAAATGGCCTGAAAGTCTCCACATTCTCCGGACCGCGGACCCCCTTTGAGGAGAATCATGGCAGGTCAACATCCAGCGATTGCGCGATGGGTAGACGAGATCAGTAAGCTCACGACGCCGGACCGGGTGGTCTGGTGCGACGGCTCCGAGGCGGAGAGGAATCGCCTGATCCAGGAGTCGGTGGCGGCGGGTGAGCTCATCGAGCTCAACCAGCAGAAGCTGCCCGGCTGTTACCTGCATCGTTCGGCGACGCACGATGTCGCGCGCACCGAGCACCTCACGTTCGTCTGTACCCGCGAGAAGGACGACGCGGGTCCGAACAACAATTGGATGTCCGCCGCCGACGCGCGCGGCAAGCTCTCGCCGCTGTTCAAGGGCGCCATGAAGGGGCGCACGATGTACGTCGTGCCGTTCCTGATGGGGCCGGCGGGCTCGAAGTTCTCCAAGGTCGGCGTCGAGATCACCGACTCCAAGTACGTCGTGCTCAACATGCGCATCATGACGCGCGTGGGGCAGGTCGCGCTCGAGCATCTCGGCAGCTCGGACGACTTCACGCGCTGTCTGCATTCGCTCGGCGATCTGTCGCCGGAGCGGCGCTTCATCTGCCACTTTCCCGAGGAGAACACGGTCTGGTCGATCGGCTCGGGCTACGGCGGCAACGCGCTGCTCGGCAAGAAGTGCATGGCGCTTCGGCTCGCGTCGTGGCTCGGCAAGAAGGAAGGCTGGCTCGCCGAGCACATGCTGATCCTCGGGCTGACGACGCCCGAAGGGAAGAAGCACTACATCACGGCGGCGTTCCCGTCGGCGTGCGGCAAGACCAACCTGGCGATGCTGGTACCGCCGCCGTCGATGCCGGGCTGGAAGGCCGAGACCGTCGGTGACGACATCGCCTGGCTGCGGCCGGGCGACGACGGCCGGCTGTGGGCGGTCAACCCGGAGGCCGGCTTCTTCGGCGTCGTGCCGGGCACGAGCCGGAAGACCAATCCGAACGCGTTCGACATGATCCAGCGCGACACGATCTACACGAACGTGGCGCTGCGTCCCGACGGCACGGTGTGGTGGGAGGGGCACGACGATCCGGCGCCACCCGAGGCGCTCGACTGGCAGGGGCGGCCGTGGACCCCGGCGTCGACCGAGAAGGCGGCGCATCCCAACTCGCGCTTCACGGTGGCGGCGGCGCAGTGCGCGTCGATCTCGCCCGAGTTCGAGAATCCCAAGGGCGTGCCGATCGACGCCATGCTGTTCGGTGCGCGCCGCCAGCGTCGCGTGCCGCTCGTGTACGAGTCGCGCAACTGGCAGCACGGCACCTTCCTCGGCGCCACGCTGTCGTCGGAGACGACGGCCGCAGCGACGGGAAAGGTCGGCGTCCTGCGCCGCGACCCGATGGCCATGCTGCCGTTCTGCGGCTACAACATGGGCGACTATTTCGCGCACTGGCTCGCCGTCGGTGCGAAGCTGGCCAAGCCGCCCAAGATCTTCCGCACCAACTGGTTCCGCACCGGCGACAATGGCAAGTTCCTGTGGCCGGGCTTCGGCGACAACCTGCGCGTGCTCAAGTGGATTCTCGAGCGCTGCGACGGCACCGGCGAGGTTCTGGAAACGCCGATCGGCTGCATTCCGACGAAGAACGCCATCGATCGCAAGGGCACCGATCTGAGCGACGAGGCGATGGCGACGCTGCTCAAGGTGGATCCGGCGGAGTGGGCGGAGGCGGTTCACGGTCAGGAGGACTTCCTGAGCTCGTTCGGCGAACACCTGCCGGAGGAGATGCGCGAGGAGCACGCCGACCTCGCCAATCGCCTTTCCGACGCGATGACCCCGGCCGATCTGCGCGGCCGTGATACCGGCCACTAATATTTCATCACCAATCTCGCCTCTCATACTAGTTTGAGTCAGTCGCGCGATTTCGCGGTTGTGACTTGTATGTGATCTGCGCTACGCCGCCTACGCGGAGGCTCATCACATGACACATCGACTCGCTACAGGGCTCTTCATCGCAGCGCTCACGATCGCCGGGTGCAGCTCATCCCCGTCGGGCATGGGTGCCAACGGTGGCGATGGTGGAACGGGCGGCGGCGGGAGCAGTGGCGGCGGTGGCGGAACGGGCGGCGGCGGCAGTGGCGGCGGCGGCGGCGGCGGTGGAAGCGGAACGGGTGGCAACGGTACCGGCATCGTGCCGCCCGGCTCGACCATCGGCACCCTGATCGTCCTCGGGGACTCGATCTCCGACAAGGGCGGGGAGATGCCGTTCTATCACGACCTCCTCAAGGCGGACCTGACCACCAAGTGGCCCGCCCTCATGTACGTTCACGCGGCGCAGAACGGCGCCATCACCGACACCTACAGCGATGTCCCGGGCGGCGTTCCGCTGCTCAAGACGCAGGTGACCGGCCTCGCGCACAGCTATCCCGGCGACGTGCTCGTCGTCATCACCATCGGCGGCAACGACCTCAACGGCCACGCGGCCAAGGCCATCGGCGGCACCGACGCGACGGTCCGCGGCGAGTTCGCCACGCACCTCGACGCGATCCTCGGCGAGCTGACGACGGCGGGGCGCTTCGGCACCGGCAAGGTCTACGTCGTCCTGGCCAACATCTACGACTTCACCGACGGCATGGGCGACTTCGCCAAGGTGATGTGCGGCCCGCAGGCGAACGTCACCGCCATGCGCGACATGGAGGTCTTCGCGGCCTGGAACGGCGTGATGACGGCGGCGCTGCAGAAGGTCGGCGGTACGGTTTACGACATGTACGCGGACTTCCACGGTCACGGCTACAACAACATGACCGCGACCGACGTCTGGTACTTCCGCAACGGCAGCGACTGCATCCACCCGAACACCAAGGGCCACGACACCATCCGCCGCTCGATCTACAAGATCGTCACCGGCGCGACGCTGCCCTGACCGCGTAGATCGTTTCACCGCGGCGCGCGTGCAAGGAGGGATGAAGACCTCCCTCGCCGCGACGGTCGCCCTCTTCGCCTGCGCGCTCGCCGCGCCGGCCCACGCCCAATACAATCCCGCTGCCGCGCAGAGCGTGCCGACCGAGCATCGTCGCGTCGAGGTCAAGGACGCGAGCGGGCGCGCGCACGTCGAAGAGCGCGTCGTGCCGGTCGCCGCCGATCACTGGGGCAACGCCAGGGGCAATCAGAACGACCTCGCCGTCGACGGTGCGTTCGAGGGGCAGACGATCGCGGTCCTGCACCTCTACACCGGCGAGGGCTTCGACTTCGAGCTGCCCAAGAAGGCGCTCAAGGAGAAGGGCTTCGGCGTCTATCGCTGGCTCAACAATCCGCCGCCCGCCGCCGACCTCAAGAAGGCGCTCGCGAAGTCGTGTCAGCTCTGGATCATCAGCGACGCGACGCCGAAGCTGAACGGCGAGCACCTGAAGGTCATCAAGGAGTTCTTCGAGAGCGGCAAGGGCGTCTACATCTGGGGCGACAACGAGCCCTACTACGCCGACGCCAACCAGGTGGCGCAGGTGCTCTTCGGCACCAAGATGCTCGGCAACGTGCCGGGCGATCAGACCGTGAACCTGTGGTCGAAGCCGGCCACGCACGGCATCCTGCCGAATCACCTGCTGACGACGGGGCTGCACTATCTGTACGAGGGCATCACCATCGCCACGATTCAGCCCAACCAGGTGCTCAAGCCACTCGTCTACGGGCACGAGGATAACCTGGTGGCCGCGTTCTACGACCAGAACGGCCGACGCGCGATCCTCGACGGTGGCTTCACTCGCCTCTATTACAAGTGGGACACGGCGGGCACGGGGCGCTACGTCAAGAACGCGGCGGCGTGGCTGGTCAACGTCGAGCGCTTCGGCAACAAGCTCGCCGCCAAGTAGCCGGGCGCGCGCATCCGCCCGCCTGGCGCGCATTCGCCCGCCCAACCTGATAAAACCGAGCGGTGGACCCTGGACCACGCTTCCTGTACCTGCACGGCTTCGCCTCCGGTCCCAACTCGACCAAAGGGGTCAAGCTGAGCGAGCGCTTCGCCGCGCGCGGCGTGACGCTGCAGCGGCTCAACCTGCGCGTCCCGTCGCTCGAGCGACTCAGCTTCCAGGACATGCTGAACGTGGTGCGCGCCGCCCTCGGGGACTCGCGCGATCGCGCGGTCGTGTTCGGCTCCAGCCTCGGCGGGCTGACCGCCGCGCGCGTCGCCGAGGAAGATGCGCGGGTGGCCGCCCTGGTGCTCCTGGCGCCGGCGTTTCGCCTCGCCGAGCGCTGGCGTCAGCGACTCGGCGAAGACGGCTGGCGTCGCTGGCGCGAGACCGGCCGGCTCGACGTGCAGGACTACGCGGAGAATCGCGCCACGCGCGTGCACTACGACTTCGTGCGCGAGCTCTCGACGCTGGACGGCAAGGGCGACGGCTGGCCCGATGTGCGCGTGCCCACGCTCATCATCCACGGGCGCAGCGACGATACCGTCGACATCCAGCTCTCGCGCGACTTCGCGGCCGGCAAGCCGTGGGTAAACCTCGTCGAGGTCGACGACGGCCACGAGCTGACCGCGTCGCTCGAGCGCATCGACAGCGAAGCCCAGGCTTTCCTGCGTCCGTTCCTCGGGCGCTGAGTTTCGTCCCCGCTCCGCTCCGTTTTCATTACAATCGCGCCGCTCGATCGTCTTTTGGGGGGACGAATCGGTTGGATTGTCTTTCGGAAAACCGATTGCGCATGTGGATCGCCGGGCGCCCGCCCATCGATGCCGATCGCGATCGCGATCACCTCGCGATCTGTCACGCCTGTCGTGCGGTGATCGCGTTCGCGCGCACGTCGACGTTGACCGTGACCGCGGCCGCCGACGGCAGCGGACCGACGCCGGTGCCGACGCTCAAGCGCGGCGAGACGGTCGGCCGCTACGTCATCGTCAGCACGCTCGGCGCCGGCGGCATGGGCGTCGTCTATGCGGCCTACGATCCGGAGCTCGATCGCAAGGTGGCCCTGAAGCTCCTGCGTCCCGGGCCGGGCGACGCGGTCGGTTCGCACGGCTTCCGTGATCGGCTCCGGCGCGAGGCGCAAGCGATGGCGCGCCTGCGCCATCCCAACGTCATCAAGGTCTACGACGTCTCCACCAAGCCCGGCGAGCTCTTTGTCGCCATGGAGCTCGTCGACGGGGTGACCCTCGGCGAGTGGCTGCGCGAGCGCGTGCGCTCGTGGCGCGAGCTCGTCGACGTCTTCCGCAAGGCGGGCGAAGGGCTGTCGGCGGCGCACGACGCGGGGCTGGTGCATCGCGACTTCAAGCCCGACAACGTGCTCATCTCGCGCGGCGGCGACGTCTTCGTCACCGACTTCGGCCTGGCGCGCGCGCTCGGTCATCCCGAGCCGATGCTGGGCGCGCTCGGCGACGGACCGCTCAGCGACGGGACGCAGCCGTCGCCCGGCGCCGGCTGGTCGACGCCGCTCACGGTCACCGGCGCGCTCGTTGGCACGCCGATCTACATGGCGCCCGAGCAGATGACCGGCACCGCGGTCGACGCGCGCTCGGATCTCTACAGCTTCTGCACCGCGCTCTACGAGGCGCTCTTCGGACGGCGCCCCTACGCCGCGCGCACCATCGAAGAGCTGCGCAAGCAGGTGGCGGGGGGCCTCTTGCGCGAGCCGGAGCGTGGGGGCGCGCATTGTCCGACGTGGCTCAAGCGCACCGTGATGCAGGGGCTCAGCGTCGATCCCGCAGAGCGCCAGCCGTCGATGCGCGTCCTCCTCGACGAGATGGCGCAAGATCCCGGCGCGCGCTGGCGGCGCATCGCGGCGGTCGTCGGCGCGGCGTTCCTGGTCTTGTCGCTGGCGCTGGTGCAGCGCGAGGTGACGCGGCGGCAGCTCAAGGTGTGTCACGGCGGCGAGTCCAAGCTCGCCGGCGCCTGGGACGGCAGTCGCCGCGGCGAGGTCGAGCGCATGTTCGCGGCGAGCGGGCGACCGACGGCGGCGGCGGCGTTCCGCAACGTGACGAGCGCGCTGGATGAGTGGAGCCGCGACTGGCTGCGGGCGCATGAGGACACCTGCGCCGCGACGCGGCTGCGCGGCGAGCAGTCGGCGGAGATGCTCGACCTGCGCATGGCCTGCCTCGACCGCAGCCTCGCCGAAGCCCGCGCTCTCGTCGACGTCCTCGGTCACGCCGACGGCGCGGTGGTCGATCGCGCGGCCGCCGCGGCGCGCTCGCTCGAGCCGGCGTCGAGCTGCGCCGCCGATACGCTCTTGCGCGCCGGCGACAAGCTGCCCGCGACGGCGGAGGCGAGGGCGCGCGCCGGCGCCATCGAGGCCCAGGTGGCGAAGGCCAAGGCGCAGGAGTACGCCGGCCGCTACAAGGACGGCGCGCCCGTCGCTGCGGCTGCCGTCGCCGCCGCCGCGCAGGCCCACTTCGGCGGCATCGAGTCGGACGCGCGCTACTGGAACGGCGTCCTGCAGTATCACCTCGGTCACCTCAAGGAGTCGGAGGTCGAGGTGCAGCGCGCCGCGACGCTGGCGACCTCGCTCGGGCGCGACGACGTGGCCGCGCGCTCCTACGCCTTCCTCGGGTTTCTCATGGGCTCGCAGCAGCGCCACTTCGACAGCGCGCACCTGGCGCTCGACGTCGCGCGCGCCTCGGCGCAGCACCTTGGCGAGCGGCCCGACCTCGAGTCGTTCCGACTGCGCCAGGAGGCGTCGGTGCTGACCAACGAGGGGCGGCACGGCGAGGCCATCGAGGTCTATCAGCGCGCGCTGAAGGTGCAGCGCAAGGTGACGACGCGGCCGACGCTGAAGGAGGCCGAGCTCAACCTCGGCCTGGCGCGCGCCTACACCGAAGCGGACCGTCAGGAGGAGGCGCTGGTGGCGATCCGGCGCGGCTGCGCGATCTACGAAACGATGTTCGGTCCCGACTATCCGATGATCGGCGAGGCGCAGCTGCAGCTCGGCTTCATCCTGCGCCAGCTCGGTCGCGGCGACGAGGCGGTGGCGGCGATGGAGCGCGCGCTGGCGGCGCGGCAGGCGACGCACGGTCCCGATCATCCGTCGGTGATCGAGGCGCTCGTCCTCCTCGGCGACACGCTGTCTTGGGGCGGCAAGCCGGCCGAGGGCGTGGTCTTCCTCGAGCGCGCCATCGCCGACGGCGAGCGCATCAAGACGCCGTATCCAGATGTGGCGGCGGCGCTCATCGATCTCGGCTGGGCGCACTTGAAGCTCGGCAAGCGCGATCGGGCGCACGCCGATTTCGCGCGTGCGCTGGCGCACCCCAAGGCAGGCGAGCTCAGCTTCGAGATCGGCGAGGCGAAATTCGGCCAGGCCGAGCTGGCGTGGGATGCGGGAGATCACACTCGCGCCGCCGCGCTGGCGCTCGAAGCGCGCGCGCTGCTCGACAAGTCGGGCAGCGATCTGCGCGACGACCTCGCGCGCTGGCTCGAAACGCACAAGCGGTAAAGCGCGCTTTCCATGACAACCCACCTTTTCGCGTGGGAGTGAAAGCACCGATCGGGGCCGGACATCCCAGGCGTCGGGCCGCAACTGGTTGGAATCTTCACACTGCGAACTGGCCCCACTTTTGATGTATCCGCCGCTGTGATGGCCCAAACACTGCTGAAGCTGGAATACGAGATCCGCATCAAGAGCGGCCACGTCCTCGAGTCTTCGGAGGCGCGTGGACCCCTCGAGTTCGTCCCCGGCCGCCGCCGCCTGCTGCCTGCGCTGGAGCATGTGATCGCGCGGCTGCATGTGGGCGAAGAGGCGAGCGGCGAGCTGGAAGCCGCGTGCGCGTTCGGCGACGAATCGGTGCTGCCGGAGATGGAGATCCTGCGCAGCGAGTTCCCCGAGGGCGAGACGCCGGAGGTCGGACGCAAGTACGAGGCGAAGACGGCCGACGGCTCGATGGTGCGCTTCCGCGTCCTCGGGGCCGACGACCGCGTCGTCAGCGTCAAGCTCCTGCACCCGCTCGCCGAAGCGGATCTCGAGTATCGGTTCAAGTTGCTCGCGGCCGAGGACCCTTCCTTGCCGCCGCCGGTTCCCGGTCGTGCCATCGGCATCGACTCGACGGCGATCCAGATCTGGGAGGAGAGAGCAGAAGGCTGACCTGATGGTGGAGAAGTCGCTAGCGGTCCTCATCGCCGCGCGCGTCGACGACATTCTGGTGCTGCGCCGCCTCTTGCGCGACAGCAGCTATCGCGTCGATCCCGCGACGAGCGCCACGCAAGCGCTGCGCGCGATTTCGCAGCATGCGTACTCAGCCGTCATCGCCGACGATGAGGCGCTCATGGGGATCTCGGGCGCGAAGCTCCTCTCCAGCGTCGAGGAGCTGCAGCCCAACGCGCTGCGCATCCTCATCGCGCGCCGCGAGCGCCGGCCGCAGCTGGCCAGCCTGGCCCTGTCGAAACACTTCCAGCTGTTCGTACGCCCCTATTTTGCCGCGCCGGTGCGCGACGCGCTGCTCGGATACGAACGTTCGCGGGCGGCGTCGGGACCACGCCGCCCCGAGGGTTCCGACCCGCAGGGCACCGTCGCCATCGGCGCGGCGATGTTGGATGCCGATACCAAGCCATACACGCTGGTCTCGGGCAAAGAGGTGGTGCGCCGCCGCCTGCTCCTGACCATGGCGGAGCTGGCCGAGAACGGCGTCGGTCACGGCGCCGGCCATCCCGCGCGCGTCTCGGTGCTCGCCTGCGCGCTCGGTCGCGCCATCGGCATGCCCAAGAGTGATCTCGATGCGCTCGACGAAGCGGCGCTCCTCCACGACGTCGGCGAGCTGGGGCCCGGACAGAAGCTCTTGCGCGCGCGCCGCCGTCTGACCGCGGCCGAGCTGCGCGAGATCCACCAGCATCCGGCCGACTCGGCGCAGGTGGCCGAGCGCTGCGGGTTGCCCAAGCCCGCGGTCGCGGCCATCAAGCACCATCACGAGCGCTGGGATGGGCGTGGCTACCCCGAGGGGCTGTCGCGCTCGCAGATCCCGGTGCTGGCGCGCATCCTCGCCGTTGCCGATACCTGGGATGCGTTGCAGTCGGTGCGCCCGTATCGCGAGCCGTTGCCGCTACAGCAGTGCGTGCGCGCGATACGCCACGCCGCCGGATCGCAGCTCGATCCGGCGCTGGTCGAGCTCTTCCTCAACCGCAAGCTCTACGAATCGAATCACCCGGCGACGCTGCGGAACGCCGCGATCGTCTGATCTTCGTCGTAGCGGTGGTTGAACCCGGTCTTGGCACGAAACGTCGAGTCGTCGATGACGACCGGATACTTGAGGTGCGCGACGGCGCCGGGCGGTAGCGCCGGCAATCCAAAGCGGCCGAAGACCGCGCGCAACAGGAACTCGGGTACCGGCACCGGTTGGCGGCCCGCCGTGCGGATCAGCGTCGAGAGCGGCATCGGCTGCGGGCCGGCCACGTTGAAGACTCCGCGCAGCTGCTTCTCGAGCGCCAGGCAGATCGCGTCGGCGGCGTCGTCTTCGTGCATGAATTGGAAGAGCGGATCGAAACCGAGCACCATGGGCGTGCGCTTGCCGCCGATGAAGGTGGCCAGCGTGCCCGACACCGACGGGCCGAGCGTGTAGCTCAGCCGGAGCACGCTGGTGTCGAGCTCCGGATAGCGCCACAGCGCCGAGCCGGCGTAGAGGTCGGCGGCGACGAGGTCGGCCAGCTCGGGGAAGGTGGTCATGGCGAACGGCGGATCTTCTTCGCCGTGATACAGCGACGAGTCGGCGGCGGCGCCGTAGTAGGTGTGGCGCCCGACGAAGATGCAGCGCTTGGCGCCGTAGTGCGCGCAGTGGTCGAACACCGCGCGGGTGCCGAAGAGGTTGATCCGGAAGCGGTCGTCGTTGCGTACCGTCAAGTGGGTGACGGTGGCCATGTGAATGACCGCTTCGGGGCGATGCTTGCGGAATACTTCCTCGGCGGCGCGCTTCCGGATGTCGATCTGAAAGACTTCGATCTCCTTGGGGGCGTTGATCCAGGGGCGGCGATCGATGCCGAGCACCTGGTGGCCGGCTTCGAGGAGCTTCACAGCGACGGAGCGGGCCAGGCGCCCGGTGATGCCGGGGATGAGCACTTTCATGGAAGGGCCTTCTGCTCGTGATGGCGTTCGGTGCCAGCCGCGATGAGCGCGGCGATGCGCTGCTTGACCGACTCGACGTGCGCTTCGATGACGGCGTCGTCGTCGCTGGGGCGGCCCTCCAGCACGATCGGCTCGCCGTAGAGGATGCGCAGCGGCACGCGGCGCGGCACCGGCAGGAGCCACGGCGTGATCGGGATGTAGGGCGCGCCGAAGAAGCGGGCGATCTTGTAGAGGTTCATCACCGTCGGGATGGCGTCGCCGCCGCCGATGAAGGCAAAGGGCACGATGGGGGCGTGGGTCGAGAGCGCCAGGCGCACGAAGCCGGAGCCGAAGTCGACGAGCGAGTGGCGCTCCCAATAGAGCTTCTCGGTGCCGCGTGCGCCCTCGGGGAAGACGAGGAGGAGACGCCCGTCGCGCAGGATGCGCTCGGCGTGCTCGGGGAGTCCGGTGAGCTGCCCGGTGCGGCTGGTCCACTCGGCGGCGAAGGGGATGAGATTGAGGAACTTCTCGACCATGGCCTGGCCGAGGCGCGGGGGGTCCATCTCGAGCATCATCGAGGCGAGCACCATGGCGCCGTCGAGCGCGACGCCGCCCGAGTGGTTGCCGACGAGCATGGCGCGCCCGCGGGGCGGTACGTTCCGGATGCCCTCGACGGTGACGGTGAAGTAGTTGCGGTAGAGCCAGGCCAGGATGGAGAACCAGCGAACCAGGTCCTTTTTCGCGACGCCGTACGGATCGAGGCCGTGGCGGTTGAAAGGGATCTCCAGGCGTTGGACCCGCGCTTCGACGTCGGGGTCGCGGAGCAGCGACAAACGTCCTCCTCGCGGCGACTCTACCACTGTTACAATGGTGGTGCGTGAGCGCTGTCCCCCACGAGGTCGTCTTCAAACATCTGGCCCGCTACCTCGGGCCACACACCGCGCGCACGGCGATCCGCACCTTTGCAGATCGCGCGCTCAAGCGAACGCCCGAGCAGATCTCGCTGCAAGACGCTCCCGCATTGCTGCTCGCGCTCAAGCCGATGATGCGCACCCTCATCGGCGCGGACGAGTGCGAAGCGGTCTTACGGGACATCGGGAGGGAGCTCGGACTATGAGGACGCGCGCGCTGCTGGTCATCCCGCTCGTGGTCGCGGTGCTGTACCTGTTCTCGCAGGCGCTGGTGCCGCTCGGTCCGCAGCGCCTCACGTTCTACGGGGCGGAAGTGGCGTCGGTGAAGCTGCTCGCCACCATCGGCTGTTTCGTGGCGGCGGCGCGCTTTCGTCGCGGCGAGTATCTGGGCGTGGCGTGGGCGCTGCTCGGTGCCGACTACGCGCTCCTGTTCATCAAGGACATCCTGTTCGGCCGTGCCATCCACGTCGCGGGCCTGACGCCCGAGGCGTCGGCGACCTGGCGCGCGATGTTCGTGATCTGCGCCAATCTCTCGGGCGCGATCGCCTCCGTCATGCTGGCGCGCGCGTGGGCGGTCGCGGGGATCGCGCTGCCGGGATCGCGAACCAGTCAGCGACTGGCGTCGATGGTGGCGGTCATCGTCGCCGTCGCCATCGTCGGCAACGGCCTGTGGCGCGACCTGCACAACCTGCAGGACACCGAGGCGGTCATCGCCATCGCCTCCTGCCTCGGCGACGTCGTCTCGTTCAGCGTGATCGCGCCCATCTTGCTCACGGCGCTGGCGATGCGCGGCGGGGCGCTGGCGTGGCCGTGGGCGCTGCTCACCGCCAGCTACTGCGCGTGGCTGATCTACGACATGTGCTGGAGCTTCGAGCGGCAGTGGAACCTGGCCGGCCCGACGCTGCGCACCGTCGAGGAGTTCTGGCGCGCGGTCGCCTGTGCGCTGGCGCTGGCCGGCGGCGTGGCGCAGGCGTGGGCTATTCGCTCGGCGTCGGGTAGATCCAGAACAGCAACAGAATCGCGATCGACAACCAGCTGAAGATGTCGACCCCGGCGGTGAAGTCGATCGTGATGTGAAAGGCGATGCCGATGGCGGCCGCCAGGCGACGCGTGCGCGGGATCCACAGCGCGATGGCGACGCCGAGCTCCGTGGCGATCGCGCCCTTGGCGAGCAGGCTGCCACCGACGGGCGAGGAGAGCAGCGCCAGCAGCTTGCGCGGCACGCCGGCGTCTACCGAGGCCGAGGTCCAGCGCGCGATGCGATCGGCGAGGACGCGGCCGGAGCGCCAATCGCGGTCGAACAGCTTCGACCCGCCCGACGACAGGTAGATGATCGAGAGCTGAAGCTGGAGCAGCCGCACCGCCCACAGCGGCCCCTGGCGCTCGTCGGCGAGGCGGCGACCGCGGGTCCACGACCGATCGCACGGCGTGAAGGCCAGCAGGAAGGCGGTCAGATAGAGCGTGTAGAGGTGGTGGTGGTAGCGCATGCGATCGCAGGCGAGGAGGTAGATGCCGAGCGGCGCGGCGACGAGGAGCGCGGGGCGAGCGGCCACGCCGACGACGGCGGCGGCGCCGAGCAGCATCATGAGGAGCTCGAGCGCCAGAAAGCCGCGCGCCGAGGGCACCAGCGCTTCGGGCAGCATCGGGATGTGGAACTGATCGCCGAAGTATCCGATGGCGCCGGCGTGCTGCAGATCGTGGAGCGCCTGGCGAAAGAGGAAGTAGCCGACGACGAGTCGCACGAGACCGAGCGGCTGCACGTCGCCTGACTCGTCGCGCCAGCGGCGCACGCGCTCAGTGAGCGGCATCGAGACTTCGCAGTCGGCTCAAGAGGCGTGCGCGCCCGGGCGTGCCGCTGCCGCGACGGAGCTCGACGTCGGCGATGAGGCCGACGGTGTCCCGATCGTCATCGCCGAGCTGGGCGACGACGTAGTCGAGCGCGCTCTGCAGGCGTGCCAGCTCGGCGGCGGCGCCGTAGGAAGCGTGCACGCGGCTGTCGAAGTAGGAGAGCTCGGGCACGTCGACGTAGTCGCGATAGGCGATGTGGCGAACGGCGCCGCGGCGATCGCGGCTCCACCAGCCGCCGCCGTCGACGGAGACCTCGGTGCCGTCGAGCGTGCGGCGCGAGAGATGGATGCGCACCGTCGTCGACTCGGAGAACATGCGAAAGCCGAAGGCGTGCTCGGGGCGCAGCGTCGCGGTGGCGATGAGGATCGCCTGGACGGCGACGAAGACGACGGCGAAGACGACACGCGCGCGCGGCGACAGATCGAGCGGCGTCGCGCGCGGCATGCCGCCGCCTACGATAGCGGGTTACTCGGCGGCTTGGTAGCTCTCGTACACCGGCGCCGCCGCCGCGGCCGGCGAGCGCACCGTCGAGCTGACGACGCCGTCGCCGCGCGACTCGGACGTGGTGCCCGCTTTGGTCTCCAGCGACTTCTTGGCCGGGGCGACCTTGGCCTTTTGCATGAATGCGGTGATGGCCTCGGGCTTGGGCGGCTCCGCCTTGTCGACGACCGGTGCGTCGGCGGCGCCCATGTAGATCGAGTCGAGGAGCTTCTCGCGATAGGCGGCGAACAGCTCGGGCCTGGCGAAGAGCTCGACGCTGGTGACGCGACCGTTGACCGCGGCGATGATGCCGACGACGTTGCTCTTGTCGGCCAGCTTCGCCATCGCGCCACCGACGGCAGCGCGGTACGGGTCGAGCGCCTTTTTGCCTTCGTCGCCGGCAGCGAGATTGCGATAGGTGCCCGTGGACGGCGCGGCGCCGTGCGCGGCGTTCTTCTTCGCCACCTCGGCCCACACCTGCGACTGGTCGGCGCGGTACTTGGCGCGATAGCGAATCTTGGTGTCGGCCATGCCTTGCGCGCTCTCGAAGTGGCGCCCGCCCGACCAGCGGCCATGCTCGACGCAGAAGACCTGCACGCGCAGCTGCTCGTGCGCCGGCACGATGGTGTCCTGGCCGAGGATGCGGTCCTGCTGGCCGCCGAGAACGACCTCGCCGCCGAGGACGAGCAGCGGCTTGTCGGACTTGTTGTGGACCAGGAGCGTGTTGACGCTGCCGCCGCCGGCCAGCTCGCTCACGGCGACGAGCTTCTTTTGCAGCCCGTCGGAGAGCGTCAGGTATTGACCAGCGTCGCGGTTGGCGGCGGTCTGCACGACGGGAAAGACGGTGAGCTGCTTGAAGGTGATGGGCGCGAGCAGCTTCTGCCCGGGCTGCAGCGTGATGCCGTCGGCGCCGGCGCGGCCGCCGAGAGCGAAGAGCGAGATGAGCGCGGTCGACAGCGCCGACCGGCGAACGAGCGTCCTGGCCATGAGAGCCTCCTCGGGGTCGAAACGCCCGAGCCGCCCGATGGATCTAACTTGCAGGGCGCGCCGCCTATTGGCGCCTTTGACGATGTGCGTTAAGTAGAAGCATGGCCGCAACGTCTTTTCCCAAGGACCAGATCAAGGTCCTCCTGCTCGAGAACGTCGCGCCGACGGCGCTCGAGATCCTCGAGGGCGAAGGGTTTCAGATCGAGGCGCTCAAACATTCGCTCTCGCCCGACGAGCTGGCGAAGAAGGTCGCCGACGTTCATGTGCTCGGCATTCGCTCCAAGACGCAGGTGCCGGCGCAGGCGCTCTCGGGCGCGCGTCGCCTCTTGACGCTGGGCTGCTTCTGCATCGGCACCAACCAGGTCGATCTGGCGGCGGCCAATCGGCACGGCGTGCCGGTGTTCAACGCGCCCTTCTCGAACACGCGGTCGGTGGCGGAGCTGATGATCGCCGAGATCATCACGCTGGCCCGGCAGCTGGGAGACCGCTCGCGCGAGGTGCACGCGGGCCAGTGGCGCAAGGTCGCCGCCGGCTGCTGGGAGGTGCGCGGCAAGACGCTCGGCATCGTCGGGTACGGCCACATCGGGCGGCAGCTCGGCGTGCTCGCCGAGATGATCGGCATGCACGTGCTCTTCTACGATCACGTGTCGAAGCTGCCGATGGGCAACAACGTGGTGGCCGCGTCGCTCGACGACGTGCTCAAGCAAGCCGACTTCGTGTCGCTGCACGTGCCCGAGACCGCGCAGACCAAGAACATGATCGGCGCCCCCGAGCTGGCGCGCATGAAGAAGGGCAGCTACCTGCTCAACGCCAGCCGTGGCACCGTCGTCGTGATCCCGGCGCTGGCGGAGGCGCTCAAGTCGAAGCAGCTCGCGGGCGCGGCCATCGACGTCTATCCCGAGGAGCCCGAGGCCAACTCCTCGGACGGGTTCGCCACGCCGCTGCAGGGGCTGCCCAACGTGATCTTGACGCCGCACATCGGCGGCTCGACGTCGGAAGCGCAGGCCGCCATCGGCCGCGAGGTCGCCGTGGCGCTCACCAAGTTCGT
The DNA here is from genome assembly GCA_028287105.1 of Myxococcales bacterium. Taxonomy (GTDB): domain Bacteria; phylum Myxococcota_A; class Polyangia; order Palsa-1104; family Palsa-1104; genus JAQBQH01. The sequence goes on along the minus strand of JAQBQH010000052.1, from coordinate 856 downwards.
CAACAGCGGGTCGACGACGGGCGCGGTCAATTTTCCACTCGTCGAGGCGCCGGAGCTGCGCGGCACGCACCGCATCTTGAACGTGCACCGCAACGTGCCGGGCGTCCTCCGCGACATCAACCGCATCGTCTCGGACCTGAACGCCAACATCCAGTCGCAGGTGCTGGCGACCGATCCGACCATCGGCTACCTCATCATGGACATCGACAAGGACGTCTCGCACGACGTGCGCAACGCCATCGCGGCGCTCGACACCAACATCCGCACGCGCATCCTGTACTAGGGAGCTAGTCGAGGATCTTGCCGGGGTTCATGAGGCCCTCGGGGTCGAGCGCCCGCTTGACCGCGCGCAACACCGCGATCTCGTCGGCCGAGCGCGAGTAGCCGAGGTACGCCTTCTTCAGGAGCCCGATGCCGTGCTCCGCCGAGATGCTGCCGTCGTACTTCTGCACGAGCGTGAACAGATCGCGGTCGGCCGCGGCGGTGCGCGCGCGGAAGGCGGCGACGTCGAGCGCGTCCGGCTTCATGACGTTGACGTGGAGGTTGCCGTCGCCGATGTGGCCGAAGAGGCAGATCTCCCAGCCGGCGTAGTCGCGCGCGAACACGGAGTCGAGCTCTCCGCAAAAGTCCTCGAGCCTGGCGATCGGCAGCGACACGTCGTTCTTGTGCGGCAGCCCCGTCGCCGACAGCGACTCGGAGATCCCTTCGCGCAGCGCCCACAGCTCGGCCGCCTGCTGCCCCGACTGCGCCAGCGTGCCGTCGAGGAACAGCCCCTGGTCGCCGACCAGCGTCATCCACTCGGCGAGCGCGTCGTCGGTCGCGTTCTCCGCCTCGACGAGGACGTAGTGTGACGCCG
>JAQBQH010000027.1 GCA_028287105.1 Myxococcales bacterium | reverse complement strand
CAGGGCCGACAGGACGATCGCGAGAGGTAGATAGGCTGCGAAAGAGCGCACGGAGGTTCCCGGTGGATAGCGTACGCCCTAGCGCGATCCATTTACTGTACGCGCGACCACGCTCCGAGCACTTCAGCCAGGCGGCTCACGGTGCCGGCGCGAGCCGCATCCGCGTCACGATTGGACGGCATGTGCCGCGAGGTGTGCCACGGCTTTCAACAGAGCACATCGCCGCAGTTGTGATTCGGGACAGCGCGGCCTCGTGACTGGAGGATTGGGTCTGCGCGTGCCGCTGCGGCCATGCCGTCGTGCCGCAGTGGTCCTGATTTCAGCGCCAGCGTTCGCGCGGAGCTCAGCGCGAGCGCGCGCGCAAGAAGTCGCCCAGGCGGTCGCCGAGATTGGCGGCGGCGCGCGCCATTCGCGGACCGGCGGCGGCGCTCCAGGCATGCGCGTTGACCGCGTCTCGCAGCTCCAGCTCTTCGACGACCTGATTGCTCAGCGGCTCGATGATCTGGACCCGTAGCACCATGTGCGTGCGACCCGAGGCGACGTAGGCGTAGTAGCCCGGCTCCAGCTCGTCGACGATGGGGCGGATGATCAGCGCCCCCGCTCCGTCGGCGATCGGAACGCGGGCAGCGACGTGGGCGGCGAAGGTGTCGCTCAGGAGGCGTTGATCGGCGGCCCAACGCTGGCGCTGCGCTTCGCTCTTGCGTGCGATCCACTGCGCGGCGGCGACCCGTCCGACGCGCATGCTTTCGAAGCGAACCGGCTCGATGGCGTAGCGCCGCTGCGCGAGCAGGGCCCGACGCGCCTCGTAACGCACGGCCACCTTGGGCCCGCCACAGCCGGCGATGAACAGCACGACGCAGAGAATGATCGTCCTCATCTAGAAGAAGATGGGTCGCCGGGCTGCGCGCGGAAGAGTCGATATGCGCCCATGCAACAAGCCTTGAACACGATCTACTCTGTTGATACACATGTTTCACCCATGAGGTCCGAGCCGCGCTGGTTGCTCCTCTTGCATCAGCTTCCGCGCAAGAACGACTACCTGCGCGTCAAGGTCTGGCGGCGGCTGCAACGACTCGGCGCGGTCGCCATCAAGAACGCGGTCTATGCGCTGCCGCGGTCGGAGGAGCGCAATGAGGACCTGCAGTGGGTGATGCGCGAAATCGTCGCCGGAGGCGGCGAAGCGACGCTCGTCGAGGCGAACCTGATCCAGGGGCTGCGTGACGACGAGGTCGTGTCGCTGTTCGCGCGCGCGCGCGACGCCGACTACGAGGAGCTCGCCGACCAGATCCGCGCCGCCGGAAAGTCGCTCCCCAGGCGCGGCAAGCTGAAGGACGACGTCCGGCGGAAGATCGACGCCGACGTCAAGCGGCTCGAGCGACGGCTCGAGGAAATCAGCGCCATCGATTTCTTCCAGGCCTCGAGCCGTGAAACCGCCTCCGGGCTCCTCGAGGAGCTGCGCCAGCGGCTCGCGCCCCGACCCGCCGCGCTCGTCGTCGCCAAACCGAAGCGGCTTCGCGGCCGCACCTGGGTGACCCGCCAGGGCATCCACATCGATCGCATGGCATCGGCCTGGCTCATCCGCCGCTTCATCGACCAGACGGCGAAGTTCAAATGGGTGCCGCCAAAGGGCTACGTTCCGCTGGCGGGCGAGCTGCGGTTCGACATGTTCGACGCGGAGTTCACGCACGTCGGCAACCTGTGCACGTTCGAGGTGCTGTTGCAGCGAACGGCGACGAAGGACCGCGCCCTCGACGCCATTGCCGAGATCGTCCACGACATCGATATCAAGGACCAGCTGTATCAGCGCGCCGAGACGGCGGGCGTGGCGACCCTGGTCGCGGGCATCGTCCTCACCTCGCCCGACGACGACCTGCGGCTGGCGCGCGCGAGCGCAGCCTTCGATCAGCTCTACGAAGTCTTCGCGCGGAAGCGCGGCGCATGAGCCGCGCGGCGCCCAGGCTCGTCACGCACGCGGAGATGGTCGCGCTCGCCGAAGAGACCGGTCCGGCGGCCGACGTGCTTTTACTCGAGCTCACCGATTGGTGGGATAGGAGACCCGACATGAAAAAGTGGACGCTCTTGATGGCAATCCTGACGTGGAGCGGAGTCGCGGCGGCGGCACCGGCGCTCGACACGGCGCAGCTCGAGCAGCTCACCGGCGCGAAGGGCAAGCTCGACGACAAAGAGGGCGTCTTCAAGGTCTCCGTGCCGCGCGCCGATCTCAAGGTCGTCGCGGCGGGTGTGCACCTGACGCCGCCCATGGGCCTGACCACCTGGGCCGCGTTTACGCGCAACGGCGCGCACACGATGGTCATGGGCGACCTCTGTCTGACCGAAGATCAGGTCAACCCGGTCATGACCGTCGCGCTCGCCAACAGCCTCGAGGTCACCGCGCTCCACAACCACTTCTTCTGGGACTCGCCGAAGGTGATGTTCATGCACATCGGCGGAATGGGCGACGCCGCCACGCTCGCCGCGGCGGTGGGCAAGGTGTTCGCCAAGATCAAGGAGACCGCCGGCGGCAAGGGCGTCGTCCCGAAGGCGGACATCGATCCGGCCAAGACGTCGCTCGACCCGGCCAAGATCGAAGCCGTCCTCGGCAGCAAGGGCGAGCTGGCCGGCGGCGTCTACAAGGTCACCATCGGCCGAACCACGAAGATGGGCGGCCACGCCGTCGGCAAGACCATGGGCGTCAACACCTGGGCCGCGTTTGCCGGCAGCGACGAGCAGGCGATCGTCGACGGCGACTTCGCCATGCTCGAGACCGAGCTGCAGGGCGTGCTCAAGGCGCTGCGCGGCGCCAACATCGACGTCGTCGCGATCCACCAGCACATGACCGGCGAGCAGCCGCGCGTCATGTTCCTGCATTACTGGGGCCTCGGTCGCACGACCGAGCTGGCACGCGGTCTCGCGGCGGCGCTGGACAAGACCGGCAAGTGACCGGGGGCGTGCCGCTGCGCGCGTTCCTGGCCTATTTTCTGAGGCTGGGGATGTTCGGCTTCGGCGGACCGATCGCGCTCGCGGGCTACATGCAGCGCGATCTCGTCGAGACGCGGCGCTGGATCACGGAAGAGGAGTACCTGCGCGGCCTGGCGCTCGCGCAGCTCATGCCCGGCCCGCTCGCGGCGCAGCTCGCCATCTATCTCGGCTGGGTGCGCGCGGGCGTGGTCGGGGCCACGCTCGTCGCCGGCGCCTTCATCTTGCCGTCGTTCGTCATGGTGATGGCGCTGTCGGCGGTCTACGTGCACTACCAGGGCCTCGCCTTCATGCAGGGGCTGTTCTACGGCATCGGCGCGGCGGTCATCGCGATCATCGCGCGCAGCGCCTACAAGCTGGTGAAGATGACGATCCGCAAGGACGTCCTCTTATGGATCGTGTTCGCCGTCAATGCCGCCGTCATCGCCGCCACCGAGCGCGAGATCCTCTGGCTGTTCTTGCTGTCGGGCGCGGCCGCCCTCGTAGTCAAGGCGCCGCCGGCGTTCCTGCGCCGTTCCCCACCGGCGATGGTCCTGCCGTGGGCCGGGTGGCTCTTCACGGGCGTCCATGGAGCGGCCGATTGGCCGATTCTGTGGCGGGTCGGCCTCTACTTCGCGGAGGCCGGCGCGTTCGTGTTCGGGAGCGGCCTCGCGATCGTGCCGTTCCTTCACGGCGGCGTCGTCGACCGCTTCCACTGGCTCGACGATCGGCAGTTCCTCGACGCGGTGGCGGTCGCGATGATCACGCCGGGGCCGGTGGTCATCACCGTCGCCTTCATCGGGTATCTCGTGGCCGGGCCGCTCGGCGGCGTGGTGGCGGCGTTCGGCGTGTTCGTGCCGTCGTGGCTCACGGTGGTGGTGCCGGCGCCCTACTACCAGCGCATCGCCGGCAACGCTTCGGTCAAGGCATTCGTCGACGGCGTTTCAGCGGCGGCGACCGGCGCCATCGCCGGCGCGGCGTTCGTTCTCGGTCGTCGCGCCATCGTCGACCTTCCGACGGTGATCATGCTCGCGGCCACGCTCGCGACCCTGACGTGGGTCAAGAGACTACCCGAGCCGCTCGTCATTCTGGTCGCTGGACTGATCGGCCTGGCGCTCAAGGGGCTCGGGCGTTGACGCCGGGGCATGCAATAATGAGTGGGTGACCGCCCGCGTTCGTGCCCGCCACCCGCAGACGTTGCTCGCTTTGGTCGCGGAGAGACATCCTGACGTGCACGCCAGGGCAATCTCGACGCTCGCCAGCGCCGACCGCGTGGCCCACGCGCTGCCCGTCGAGTGGCTCCCGATCGAGATCGACGTCGAGGTCGTGGACACGATCGCGCGCGCACTGCCACGCGCGGGCTTCGAATCGCTGATCGAAGATCGGCAGCGCCAGGAGATGGGCAGCGCGCTGTTCAAGACCTTCATCGCCGCGACGGGAAAGCTGTTCGGCTTCACGCCGGCGATGATGATCCGACATCTCGGCAAAGGATGGCGGCAGGTCCTGCAAGACTGTGGCGTCGTCGAGGTTGCCGCGACGGAGTCGCGCGCCGCGACGGTGTGGCTGCGCCAGCTTCCTCAGGTCTGCCTCGACAGCAGCGCCTGGATCGGCGCGCTCAGGCCCGGCATGCGCATGCTCTACGAGCTGGTCGATAGCCGCGGCGACGTCACCGTGACCGTCCACGGACGCGACGTGCAGCTGCGCTTCAACTGGTAGACAGCTCTTCGTCGCCGACGCGAGCGACGAAGGCGCGCAGGGCGGCGGCGTCGAACGGCTTCTCGAAGAGCGGCGCGCCCAGACCGGCCAGCTCGCCTTCCGCCTGGTTGGCGAAGACGCCGCCCGAGAGGAAGGCGAAGCGGCGACACAGCTCGGGCCGCAACGACGACATCTCGCGATAGAGCTGACAGCCGTTCATATCCGGCATCATCACGTCGCAGAGAACGGCGTCGAAGACGTTGCCCGCCCGCACCAGCGTCAGCGCGTCGGCGGCGCGCGCGATGGTGGTGACGTCGTGCTGAGCGCCGAGCGTGCGGCGCAGGGCCGTCAGCACCGACGGCTCGTCGTCGATGACGAGGACGCGCGCCCGCTTGCGCGGTGCGCTCGGCGCAGGCGGCGCGACGACGGCAGCCGCCTCCTGGACCGCGGGCGGCAACAACACGGTGAAGGTGGTGCCACGCCCCGGCTCGCTCTCGACGGTCATTTCGCCGCCCAGCTCGGTGACGATCTGGTGGCTGATCGAGAGCCCGAGCCCGGTGCCGACGCCGACCGGCTTGGTGGTGAAGAACGGATCGAAGATGCGCCCGAGCTGCGCCGGCTCGATACCCGCGCCGGTGTCGCTGATGCGCACGCGAATCCGGCCGACCGAATCGACATCGGTGTTGACGCGGATCCGGTGGACGGCGGCGGCCCCGTCGGGAATCGCCTGCGCTGCGTTGATGAGCAGGTTGACGAACACCTGACACAGCCGCGAATCGCTGCCATATACGGGCGGCACGACCGCCAGATCTTTTACCAGCCGCGCGCGATGGCGGATCTCGTTGTACGCCATGTTGATGGCCGACTCGAGCACCGCGTTGACGTCGACCGCCGCGCGCGGCTGCTCGTCGCCGCGCGAGAACAGCTTCAAGTCGCGCACGATCTGCCGGACGCGCTCGGCACCCTCACGCGCGTCGGTGAGCGCCTCGAGGAGCTGGGGCCGCAGGAACGGCGCCGGCGAGCCGGCCTCGGCCAGCGTCTCCGCCACGAAGCTCAGGTTGGCCATGACGTACGCGAGCGGATTGTTGATCTCGTGCGCGACGCCGGCGGCCATGGTGCCCATCGAGGCCATGCGGTCGGCCAGCATCAGCTTTCGCTGCATCACGCGTTGCTCGGTGACGTCGCTGCCGATGAGGACGAGCGCCGGTCCGCCGTCGAAGACGATGTTGACGCCGGAGTAGTGCAGCGTCGCCACGCTGCCGTCCTTGCGGCGCAGCCGCCGGTCGACGTCGCGTAGGACCTCGCGATTGGCCATGCGCGTGATGTTCCGCTCCGCCTCGTCGCGCTCGTCCGCAACCACGAGGTCGAGCGCCGAACGGCCCACCAGCTCGGCCGGTTCGTACCCGAGCGCCTGCGCCAGCGCGCGATTGGCGAAGACGAAGCGGTCGCCGCGGAGCACGCCGACGGCGTCGGGGCTCGCCTCCATGAAGATGTGCAAGCTCTCGTCGGCGGCGCGCAGCGCCTCCTCGACGCGGTGTCGATCGGTCACGTCGACGCCGACGCAGATGCCGCCGACCAGCTCGCCGTCGCGACGAAGCGGCACCGTGTGGTACTCGAAGGCCCTCTCGCCGTAGCGGACGATGCCGGCGGTGGAGCGACCCGCCAGCGCGCTGTCGACGACGCTGCCGCGCGACTGGGGAGCGCCGTCGGCGGCGGTGACGACGGGGGCCTGGCCGAAGATCGAATAGAGCTGGGACACAGAGCGCCCGACGACGTCAGCCGGAGAACAGATCGCGCGCAGGCTGTAGCCGTCGGCCAACGTGATCTTGCCGGTGGTATCGAACGCGAGCAGCAGCATCGGCGTGTTCTGCACGACCATGCGCAGCTGCTCCTCGGCGTCGCGCGCACGCACCTCGACCTCGTGCCGTTCGGTCACGTCGTGCACGACCGCCATGACGCCGTCGATGCGACCGCCGCGGCGCAGCGGACCGTAGCGCACGTCGAGCGCGCGGCCGTTGACCACCGTAGTCACATACATGGTCTCGCCGAGGATGACCCGCGCGAACAGCTCGCCCATCGACATCGACTTGCCGCTCGCCACCGTGATCAAGGAAGCAAACAGCTCGAGCGCGTTCTTTCCGACCAGCATCTCCGGCTGGTAGCCGAGCCCCGCCAGTGCATCACCGGCGACGAAGGTGAAGATCCCGTCGCGATCGATCGACGCGATGATGGTGGCCGAATGCGCCAGGAGCGCGTTGAGGCGGATCGTGTTCTCGCGATGCTCGCTTGCCGAGCGCGCCAGCTCGGCCTTCTGCTCGAGGCTGCGCGCCAACAGCGTGAGCTCCAACCGCAGCCACGCCGGCGACGCATCGGCGCGCCAGAGACGGCAGGCGCCCGCTTCGACCATGGCTGCAGCGACTTCATCGGTGACATCGGCGGCGACGACGTTGGCGCCGGCGGCAGCGGCGGCGGCGCAGGCGGCCACGTCGCGACCCGTAATGAGCACGACTTGCCCAACGGCGGCAGCACGCAGGAGCGAGCTCTCGTGGCCCAATTCCGCGAGGAGCGCGGCCCATCGCTCGGTATCAGGGCCTGCCAGGCAGACGTGCATCCGGAAGAGTCTATAGGGTGTTCGACGGCAAAGCCCTTGCGATTGCTGACTGTACCCGTGGATTCGCGGTAACGACGGGCACCAGCGCGGTCGGAAGACGGGGGCTCGAGCCCCAGAGAAGGCGTCGCGCTCAGAGACCGACGGCGAGTCGGAACAAGAGCTCGTGCTCCAGCCGCTGGTAGAATAGATTCTTCGTCACGTTCGGGGCGTCGCCGTCGATGTAGTTCACGACGTAGTTGGCGGTCAGCCGGACGTGCTTGGTGCCCCAGGCGTTGAGGCCGAGCGCGAAGGTGTGCAGCTCGTAGTGCCCCTGTGCCGGGTTCGCCATCGGCTGGCCCATCGAATTCAGCGTCCCCACCGGCAAGCCGCTGACGTCCATGCCGAGGTGCTCGTATTTGACGGCCACCATCAGTCCCCAGCGCGGCTCCCTGGCGACCGCGAAGCGGCGGATGTGTGGCACCGGCTCGAGGCCCGGCTGATCGAGAAACATCGTGTCGCCGAGAATCCAGGCATACAGCTCGATATAGTACGCAAACCCGTCGAGGCGGCCGCCGCGCACCCCTTCGGCGCGACTCAACGAGAGCGTCTTCACGTTGGGCGCATCATTATATTGGGCCAGGTCCAACGATTGGTGGATGAGCTCGAAGCGCGCACCGAGCTTGCCAATCGGAACGCTCGCTTCGACCGCCCATTTCGTGGTCGTGCCCCAAGGCGCCAGGTGCGAGCGGATGGCATTGCCACTGCCGTCGACGCCGGCCGCGAAGCTGGAGTTGAAGAACGACACCCCGCCCTGCGTGGTCATCGACAAGAGGTCATCTTGCGCGTGGTCGGTCGACGGCGCGGCGGCTCCGCCGAGGTTGGTGTTCTGCTGCCACCAGAACGAGGCGCCCACCTCGATACGCTTCATCCAGCCGTGTCGCTCGGCGGCGCGCATCCAGGCGACGGGAGCGACGAACGCGCGTCCGATCAGCGCCGGATTGTTGTCCTGGTTCTTGAAGTTCGGTCCGTCCCCATTGAATACGCCCACCGAGTAATAGGCGACCTCCCGCGGCAGCCAGCCCCAAACCATGGCGCCGAGATCCTTGATCGCGGGTACGGCGAAGGCGCGGATGGCGGTGGAGCGCTCCATGAAATCGAAGAGCTTGTCGGAGGTGCGATTCTCGAGCGTGAACGGCAGATCGTACTGACCGACCTGCAGCTTCAGAAACGACAGGTAGTCGACGATGATGTAGCCGTCGTTGAGCGTTCCATACGAGCCGGTGGACGGCAGGTTGACGAACTCGCCTGCGATGGTGAAATCGAAGTGTCCGATGAACGTGCCCTGCAGCTCGATGCGCGCCCGCCGGATGAACAGCGTGTCTTTGGGTCGCGTGTCCTGGCCGGAGTTGGAGGTCACACCCTCGGGCGTGGCGCCACGGTTCAGGAAATTGTACCAGTCGATCTGCAAACGGCCCTTGGGGAACAAGACGAACCAGTCGTTCGGATCGCGCAGGAAGAAGCTGCCGTTCGCATAGCCGGCCAGCGGTAGGCGGCGCGGCGGCTCCTCACGGGCTTGCGGCACCACGTTGGGCGGTTTTGGCGCCGCGCTCTCCAAGGCGTCGATCGCCTGCGCCGGCGCCTGCGACGGCACCGGCACCTGTGCCTGCGCCTGCGCCTGCGCGACTCGCGCGGCACACGCCGCGACGATGAGGAGGATGATGCGAGCCAACCTCACCCCCGGCGGTCGCCTCCTCACGGCCGCAGCGACAGATCGGCGAGGCGCAGCGGGCGGTCACCCAACGCCAGCGCGTCGTTCCAGATGATCACGAACTCGTGGCCGGTGTAGCACAGCGCGTGGTGCGTGAAGTCCAGCTGCACCACGGCGCTGTCGTGCGGCCGCACGACGAGGTCACTGGGCCCGCGGATCGGCCCGTGCGAGCTGTCGACGGCCAGCACGATCGACTGCTCGCTGACGTGCAGCGGCTGCTCCGACCGATTGTCGAAGCGCACCTTGACGCCGAGGTCGCGCGAGATGGGGTCACCATCGGCGCCGCTGTGGTCCTCGCAATCCTGGCCGAGCAGCGTGACGGAGACGCCGTCGGGCGATTGCAGCGGGCTGTTCGAGGCGCTCGGTTTCAGGTAGCAGCCCGAGACGAGCGGCAGTAGCAGTAGGAAGACCGCCGACCATTTCATGTTGTCCCCTTCCATCGGTTAGACGTGACCTTCGGTGCGCGCGAGCTTTCGCTCGACGCGATTGCCGCGGCGGGCGATGAGCAGATAGATCGTCGGGACCAGGAACAGCGACAGGACCGTCGAGGAGGTCAGCCCTCCGACGACCGCGAGCGCCAGCGGTTGGTTCGCCTCGCTGCCATGCTCGAGCGCCAGCGCCGTCGGGACGAGGCCGATGATCGTCGCCAGGCTGGTCATGAGGATGGGAACGAATCGCGATCGCGCCGCCTCGATGATCGATTCGATCGGGGTCGCGCCCTCCTCCAGGCGGCGCGCCGCGTCGTCGACGAGCAGGATGCCGTTGGCGACGGCGATGCCGATGACCATCAGCATGCCCATGAGCGCGGTGATGGAGAATCCCTGCCCCGCCGCCATCAGCGCCGTGACGATGCCGACGAGCGACACCGGGATCGTGAACAGCATGATGAACGGCAGGCGTACCGAGCGGAATTGCGACGCCATGATCATGAACACCACCATCACGGCCAACCCGAGCGCCATGCCGAGGCCGGCGAAGGTCGTGCTCATCAGCTCGACCTGACCGACGAAGTCGAAGCGGACATGCGCGGTCCGCGGATCGCGCGCCAGCGCCGCGCGAATGTCGCTGGCGACGCTGCCGAGGTCGCGCCCTTCGACCTGGGCCATCACGTGCGCCGCGCGCTGGAGCTGATTGCGCTCGATGGCCACCGGTCCGGTCGAGCGGCGGATGCGGCTGTAGGCGCCCAGGGTGACCGGCTTTCCGGTATCGGAGATGAGGACGGGCAGCGCACCCAAGGCGCTGGCGTCGCTCACCGCCTCGTGCGAGTAATAGGTGACGACGTAGTAGGACTGCCCGTTGGCGCCGTCGATCCAGACGCTCGGCGTATTGATGTTGCCGAGCGTGGCCTCGAGCGTCGTCTGGCCGATGTTGCGGGCCGTGACGCCGACCATGCCCGCGGTGGCGCGGTCGACCTCGACGCGCACCTCCGGGTAGCTCATGTCGAGCGTCGACTCGACGTCGCGCACGCCGGGGACGGTGCGCATCACCGCGGCGACCGCGCGCGCCTCTTCGTCGAGCAGCTCGAGCTTGTCGCCGCGTACTTCACCGACGAGCGGTACCAGATACCCATTGTTGAAGACGCTGGCGACGAGGCCGCCCGGCGCCTGCACGAACTCGACGCCCGGGAACTCCCGCACCAGGAGCGCGCGAGATCGATCGGCGAGCTCTTGCTGGGACAGCTTGCGCCGCTCCGGATCGGTCAGCGCCAACCGGATGAACGCCATGTAGGGCCCCCAGTTGGGGCTGGTCATCGCCGAGCGCGCGTTGTTGGGCGAGCCGACGTTCGCCAGCACCAGCTCGACGTTCTCCTTGCCGAGCTTGTCGGCCAGGAGCTTGCCGACGGCGTCGGTCATGCGCGAGGCCTCCGCGAGCGAGGTGCCGGGAGCGAAGCGGACGTAGATGCGCTCCATCGACTCGTCGATGTCGGGGAAGAATGTGCTCGGCAGCCGCGACGCGACCCAGCCCGAGGCGATCACCAGCGCGACGGCCGCACCGATGATGGTCCAGCGAAACGGCAGGACCCGGCGCAACACGGAGGCGTAGCCCTGCGTGAAGCGGTCGACGGCGTGCTCGAGTCGGCGCCAGATCCCCGTCGGCGTGGAGTGGCCGAGGAGGTAGCGGCACGCCACGGGCGTCACGCACATGCTGACCACGTAGGCGCCTGCCATCGACACGGCGACGGTGAGCGCCAGCGGCGCGAACAGCTTCTTGCCGAGCCCGGCCAACAGCAGCACCGGTAGCAGCACCGCGGTCGTACACAGGACCGATCCGAGCACTGGCAGCGCGACCGCGTTGGCGCCGTGCAGGACCGCGTCGGCCGTCGACATGCCGCGCTTCTGGTGACGGTGGATCGACTCCAGCACGACGACCGCCTGATCGACGAGCGGTCCCATCGCCAGGGTCAGCCCGCCGAGCGTGAAGGCGTTGAGCGTCTGTCCGGTGGCGTAGAGAACGATGAGCGTGATGGCGAACGACAGCGGGATGGCGATGGCGACGATCAGCGTTCCGCGGGTGCTCTGCAGGAACACGAGGATGATGAGCGCGATGAGGCCGAGCGCCTGCAGGATCTCCTTGCGCAAGCCGAAGTACGACGCGCGCACGAAGGTCGACTGATCGAAGATCGACTGCACCTGCACGCCGGGCGGAAGGTTCTTGAGCTGGGTGATCGTCGCCTTGACCTGGTCGACGATCTCGATGGTGTTGCCGCCGGGGACGCGCAGGACGTTGAGGTAGACCGCGTCGTGGCCGTTCACCGACACCGACTGCGTCGAGGGCGCGCCGCCGTCCTCGACCGCGGCCACGTCGCGGATGAGCACCGGCCGGCCGCCGCTCTGACGAACGACGGCCTCGCCGATCGCCTCGACGCGCGGCGCGACCGCGTTGGTGTAGACGTTGGCGTCGAACTGCTTGGCGATGAGCTCGCCGGAAGGCAAGAGCGCGTTGGCGTTGCGCACCGCCTCGGCGATCTCCTTCGTCGTCAGCCGTCGCGCCGCCGCTTTGATGGGATCGACGACGATGTTGATCTGACGCTGCCGCCCGCCGTTCAGCGACGCGGAGGCGACGCCGGGGATGCCTTCGAGGAGCGGCTCGATGTTGTTGAAGGCGTAGTCGTAGAGCTGCGGCCCGCTGAGGCCGCCGCCCGACACGGCCACCTGCACCACCGGCGCATTCGAAGGGTCATACTGCAGCACGAACGGCGGCAGGACGCCGAGCGACTTCGGGATGGCGGCCATGGCGAAGGCGACCTGCTGCTGCACCAGGGTCTGCGCCGAGTTGAGGTCGGTGCCCCACTTGAGCCACACGTAGATGATCGACAGGCCGTTGCGCGACGTCGAAATGACGTGCTCCACGCCGGGCGTCGCGCTCACGTACTTCTCGAGCCGCCAGGTGATGGTCTTCTCGACGTCCTTGGGGCCGAGGCCGGGAGCCTGCGTGCCGACTACCAGCACCGGTGGGGTCAGCTCCGGAAAGGTGTCGACCGACATGCGCGGCGTGACGACGGCGGCGAACACCGCCACGCCGATGCAGGCCATCAGCACCGCGATCGGATTGCGCAGCGCGAGCGCGGTCACAGCTGGCGCTCCCGGGCGGCGACCTTGTCACCGTCGTCGAGCAGCGCGCGACCTTCGACCACGATGGCGGCGCCGGCGGGCAGCGCCGGATCGACGAAGAGGGTTCCGCCCGCCTCGCCGACCACACCGAGGACTTTTCGGCGCGCGACGTCGCCTTCGACGACGAACACGGTCGCGCGGTCGCCGCGGATGGTGGCGGCGCTCAGCGGCACCTCTGTCGCCGGCTGTTTGGCGCCGACCTCGATGGTCAAACGGGCGGTCGATCCCACCGGCAGCGCGTGATTGGCGTTGGCCACGTCGATCTCGAAATGGATGGTGCGCGTGCTCTCGTCGGCCGAGGGGGCGCGCCGGCTGACCACGCCGTCGAGCTTCGCGCCGGTTGCCAGCACCTCGATGCGCACCGGCGTTCCGGCGGCGACGACCGCGAAGTCCGACTCCGGCGCATCGGCGACGATGCGCACCTGGTTGCGATCGATCACCGTCACGACCGGGCTGCCCGGCCGCACGTAGGCGCCGGGATCGATGAAGCGATCGGCCACCTCGCCGGCAAAGGGCGCGCGCAAGACGCAGTCGTCGACCTCGAGGCTGCGCGAGACCATCGAGGCGCGCAGCCCTTCGACCTCGGCGGCCTGCGCCGAGGATCGCGCCGTCAACTGCTCCAGCTCGTTGGCCGACGCGAAGCCGCCCGACTGCATCTCCCGGGTGCGCTCGGCTTCGTGCTGCATCGCCAGCTGGCGCTGCTCGAGCGCCTTGGCGCGCGCGGCGATCTCGCGCGTGGCGGCCGAAGCATTGCGACAGTCGAGCGTGGCCAGGACCTCGCCGCGCTTGACGACCGCGCCGGGGCGGACGAGGACCGTGCCGACGTAGGCCGAGACGTACTGCGGCCCCACGCGCGCCGAGCTCCAGGCGGCGCTGGTACCGATGTACGTGCGTACCGGGCGGAAGCTGCTGCCGCGGGCGCGCTCGGTCGAGACCGGCTTGGCCGATTGCGCGAGCGCGACGTGATTGGTCCGCGAAGCCGCGCGCAGATAGAGCCCGACCACGGCGACGATGAGCAGCGCGGCGCCGCAGAGGATCGCGAGCCGCACGCGGCCGCCGTTGGCGGCGTCGCCATGCATGGCGGCTCCGTTGGTACCGAGCGATGGATTCATGTCGTCTGTCCCGTCATCGATGAGCCACGGCCTGTCCGATCACGCGAGCGAGGCTCGCGCGCGCCCGCGCTGCCGCGAATTGCCCGACCGCGAGCTGCAGCTGAGAGCTGGTGAGCAGACCTTCGGCGTCGGCCAGCTCGACGATGTTGCCGAGCCCGGCCTTGAAGCGCGCTTCGGCCTGGGTCTGATTGGCGCGCGCGGCCTCGACCGCGGATTGCAAGGCAGGGAGCGCCTGCAGCGCCGCGTCCAATTCGAGGGCCCCCCGTGTGGTCGCGAGCGTGACGCTCGAGCGCGCCACATCCAGATCGGCGGCGGCGACCCGCTCTCTCGCTTTGGCGGCGGTGCGACGCGCCAGGATCGTGCCGTCGAAGAGGTTCCACTGCAGCACCAGGCCGACGTGCCAATTGACGACGTCCGGCAGCCAACCGGCGCCATAGGGCACGTCGCCGGGTCCGCTCGACGGTGTCGCCCCGCCGGCGCGGCCGGTCAGCGAGGCCGACGCGAAGACATTGGGAAGGAGCTCCCGCGTCACCGCTGCGACCGCGGCGTGCTGCGCGCGCAGCTTGGCCGCGGCCGCGGCGATGGCCGGGTTGTGCTGTGATGCAATTTGCAAGACGGCGGCGAGAGCGGGTCCGGGCGAGCTGTCGACGGCGGTATCGGCGGCATCGGCCTCGGCGGCATCGACCTCCGCGGCGTCGGCGCCGGTCGCGGCGGCCAGCGCTGCCCGACCGATGTGCAGCCCCGCTTCCGCGCGGACGACGCCGACCCTCAGCTGCGCGACGTCCGCCTCGGCGCGGGTCAGCTCGATGGGCGGACGCATACCGCTCTTCGTTCCGGCGCGCGCGTAGTCACGATGGGTCTCGGCGCGGACGAGCGCGTCCTCGGTCGCGCGCAGCACCTGCCTGCCCGCGAGCACGCTGTGGTAGGCCTCCTCGACGGCCAGCTCGACGTCGAGGTCGACGGCGGCGGCGCCCGCCCTGGCCATCGCGGCCGCAGCATCGGCGACGGCGGCCTGCGCCGAGATGCGACCGAAGTCGAAGATCTCCTGGTCGACGCCGATGCCGACGATCGTCGACGCCGACGGCGCAAAGCCGGCGCTGGCCGCGGTCGTCGAGCGCGAGCCGCCGATGCGCGGCAGGTCCAGCTCCGAGACGCCGAGATAGCTCGCGGTGCTGTTGTTGGCCGTCCCTACGAAGAGCTGGGCCGTCGCGCCCACCTGCGGCAACCATTGTGCGCGCGGCACGGCGGCGTCGGCGACGCGCGCCTGGACCTCCGCCACCGCACTGCGGATCTGAGGTTGATGATCGCGCGCGTAGCTCAACGCCTGCTGCAATGTCATCGCCGGCAAATTCGACGGGCCCTGCGCCGTCGCCGCAGAAGAGAACGAAGCGGTGACGACCAGACAAATAGATGCGTGCGACCAGAGCGAAAGCGTAGTCATCGACGGCGCCCCGCTTGAGCAGCCGTCGTGCCATCTCGCGTGGCTTCGAAGTGGCCGGAACGCCGCGCGCGACCGATCGGCGCCGCCACGGCCCGTCGGGCGATTTGCAAGACCGGCGATCGTGCGCGCTCGCGTCCCCGACGGAGAGGTTGCTGGCACGACCGCTGCTAGCGAAGCCGTGACCATGCTGCCGACGACTGCCGTCCCCGCGTATCCGCCACGGCGTGTACTACTCGTCATCGAGGACGGCGCGCTCTCGGAGCTCCTGGCCGAGGTGCTTGCCGAAGCCGGCCACACCGCGCTTCTCGCCGACGGCGAGTCAGCGCTCGCGACTGCGCTCGGCGGCGCCTCCTACGACGTCGCCATCGTCGACCTCGACACCCGCGCGCGCGACGGTCTACAGCTCCTCGAGTACGTGCGCCGCAGCGCGCCGGCGACGACGCTGGTGGCGCTCTTGCCGTGCGGCGGCCTGCCCGCCTCGTCGGCGGCGCCCGCGTACCACCTGGCCATCGAGAAGCCGGCGAAATTGGTCGCCGTCCTTCGCGCCGTCAACGCCGCGCCCGCATCGCAAATTCGCTGAGGTCGCCCTGGCCTTGCCACCACATTCGTTGCAAAGTGCAAGACGGCTGATGGTCCGGATCTCGACCTCGCGTTGGCTCAAGGTGGCGATGCTCGGCGTCGTGGCGGGCGTGTTCACCCTCGCCTACGTCGATTTGCGACGAGAGCAGACGCGTGCGCTGGAGGACTTCTCGGCCGATCAGCAGGCGCTGGCGCGAGCGCTGGCAGCGACCGTGGCCGCGCGCATCGACACGGTCTTCGATCAGGTAGCCGCGCTGGCGACCGTGGATGCAGCGGCCGCGGCGCGCCAGTCGCGCGCGCTACTCGCCGGCCGCAGCTTCTACCGCGAGGTCGACCTGGTAGACGACAAGGGCGCGCTGGATGCGATCGCGGCGCCGAACGCAGGAGCGCTGATGGACGCCTCCACCTCGCTGACGACGGCGCGACGTGAGCTTCTGGCCGAGGCGCGGGACGGCGAGGCGCCGCTCGTCTCCGCGCCCTTGCGTCGCTCGGCGAGCGCGCGCGAGCGCCTGCGCATGTTCGTTGCCCGCCGTGGACCGAGGGCGGCGGTGGTCCTCGTCGACGGCGACAGCTTCTTCGACGGCGCGCAGCCCAGCGCACCCGCCCCGACGCGCTGGCTCGTCGTCGACGAAGCGCGGCGCTGGATCGAGCTCAGCCCGAGCGCGACCGAGGTGACGGCCTGGCGTACCGACGCACAGCCGCCCTCGCCCGAGGTCGGCGAGCTGCTGGTGCGGATGATGACCGGCGGCCATGGCACGCTGCTCCTCGGACGATCGGCCGCCGCTGCGCTCGGCCTCGAGCCGCGCACCGCCGTCGCCGCCTACGCGCCCGTGCCGCTCAGGAGCAGCCGTCCCTGGGCCGTAGGACTGGTCGTCTCGGCGATGCGGGTCCGCGATCGCGCCCGCTTCGCCGCCTGGCGTCTCGGCGCCGCGACCGGCTTGACGGCGCTCTTCGTCGCGCTCTTCGGCCTCTTCGCCGCGCGGCAACAGCGACGATCGCACGGGCTCGCCTCTGCCCTGCGCCTCGCCGAGGCGACGGCCGCGCTGCGCGAGCGCAGCGAGAAGCTGGTCGAGGCGGTTCCGCTCGGCGTTCTGGCGCTCGATCGCGACCAGCGCGTGACCGCGGTGAACCCATTCCTCGCCGACCGCGGCGTCGAGCGCGGCGTCTCCCTCCACCAGGCCCTGCCCGGCGCGATCGCCGACGAGATCTCGACGCTCGAGGCGCTGGTACGCGACGCGCGACGCACGCGGCAGGCGACCACGCGTCACGGTCTCCGCGTCCACCTCGGCGGCGACGAGCCGCGCGACGTCGACGCCTACGCGGTGCCGCTCGATCGGCCGCTGCCCGACGTCGACTGTTTCCTGGTGGTGCACGACCGCACCGAGATCCGGATTCTCGAGCGCAACCTCGTACGCGCCGAGAAGCTCGCCACCATCGGCACCCTGGCGGCCGGCGTGGCGCATGAAGTCGGCACGCCGCTCGGGATCATCTCCGGACGCGCCGAGCAGCTGCTCAACCGGCTGCCCGATGGAGGTGCCGGCGAGGGGATGCGCAGGCCGCTCACGTCCATCGTGACCCAGGTCGAGAAGGTCTCGACCACCATTCGCCAGCTGCTCGACTTCGCGCGGCTGCGGCCCGTCGAGGCGGCCGCGGTCACGCCGGCGATGGCGCTCGGCCAGGCGGCGGCGCTGCTCGAGCATCGGTTCCGCCACGCCAAGGTGGAGCTCGCGGTCGATGCGCCGCCGGCCGTCCCCGCGGTGGCCGGCGATCCGGGCCAGCTCGAGCAGGTCTTCGTGAACCTCCTCATCAATGCGTGCGACGCTTGCGCCGCGGGCGGTCACGTCACGGCGCGGGCACGGCCGCGTGGAGACGGCATCGCGTTCGAGATCGCCGACGATGGCGCCGGCATCGCGCCCGAGCATCTCACCGCGGTGCTCGATCCGTTCTTCACGACGAAGAAGCGCGGACACGGCACCGGCCTCGGCCTCACCATCGCCGCCGACATCGTGAAGAATCACGGCGGCACGCTCGAGATCGACAGCACGCTCGGCGCCGGCACGACGGTGCGCGTCGTCCTGCCCGTGGCGCGCCCCAGCGGGCCCGCGACGACATGAGCGCGCGCGTCCTCATCGTCGACGACGACCCGGAGATGGCCAACACCGTCGCCGAGTACCTGGCCGACAAAGGGTTTCGCACCGACGTGGCGGTCGGCGGCAAGGCGGCGCTGTCGGCGCTCAAGCGCAAGACCTTCGACGCGGTGATCACCGATCTACGGATGGATCAGCTCGACGGCCTCGACGTCTTGCGTGCCGCGCAAGCGGACGATCCCACGCGCCCGGTCATCATCATGACCGCCTACGGCACCATCGACGGCGCCATCGAAGCCGTGCGTCGCGGCGCGTCGCACTACCTCACCAAGCCGTTCAAGATGGAGGAGGCGTCGCTCTACCTCGACAAGGCGCTGGCCGAGCGCGGCCTCAAGCGCGAGAACGCGCAGCTGCGCAAGGCGGTGGGCGAGCGGCTCGGATTCCGCAACCTCATCGGCAAGAGCGCCATCATGCAGCAGCTCTACGATCTGCTCGAGCGCGTCAGCGGCATCTCGTCGCCGGTGTTGGTCACGGGCGAATCGGGGACCGGCAAGGAGCTGGTGGCGCGAGCGCTCCACCACGGCAGCGCGCGCGCGCCCGCACCGTTCGTCGCCATCAACTGCGCGGCCATCGCCGAGACCCTGCTCGAGTCCGAGCTCTTCGGCCACGCCAAAGGCGCGTTCACCGGCGCGACGGAGGCCAGACGCGGTCTGTTCGCCGAGGCGGACGGCGGCACCCTCTTCCTCGACGAGATCGGCGAGCTGGCGATGGGGTTGCAAGCGAAGCTCTTGCGCGTACTCGAGACCTCGTCGGTGCGACCGGTCGGCGGCGGGGGCGAGCGTAAGGTCGACGTCCGCATCATCGCCGCGACCAATCAGGATCTCGCGCGCGCGGTGCAGGAGAAGCGTTTCCGCGAAGATCTCTATTATCGGCTTCACGTCATTCCGGTCCATCTGCCGCCGCTGCGCGCGCGCCGCGAGGACATCCCGCTACTGGTCGACGCGTTCGCGCAGCGCTTCCGAGAGCAGCATCCTGACCTGCCGGCGCGCGAGATCTCGCAGGAGGTGATGCGGCGCCTCGTCGAGCTGCCATGGCCGGGGAACGTCCGCGAGCTCAAGAACTCGGTCGAGCGTCTGCTCGTCCTGGCGCGCGGAAAGCGAATCGACGTCCGCGATCTGGCGCAGGCGGTCAGCGAGCCGCTGCCCGAGGCGGTCGCGGGCCTCGCCTCGGAGATCGTTCCTCTGCGCGTGCTCACCCGACGGTACGTCGAATGGGTGCTGCAGCAGACGGGCGGCAACAAGCTCCGCGCCGGGCAGCTGCTCGGCATCGACGCTTCCACGATCTACCGCATGCTCCTGCGCGGCGACGAAGAGCCCTAGCCTTTCAGCGACAACCGAGCGGCTGGACGTTTTCGCGATACTGACCTTCGACGTTGCCCGGCGGGTCGTACTGGCAGATCCAGACGTCGAGGCCGTTGCATTGCGATCGACCGCAGCCGACCTCGTGCGTTCCGCGCCACACGACTTGCGTGAAGTGGCCGGTCTTCATCGAGAAGCCGCCATTGCGAAACGAGAAGCGCTTGACCTCGTCGTACCACATGCCGACGACGGCGGCGGGCGTCAGCATTCCGATGGTGCCGGCGGCGAGGTTCTCGCCGTAGGCGCCGCCGCTATGGCCGAGCGCGCAGCCGCGATCGCGGATCGCGTTGGACCATTTTTGCGCGGAGGCGGCGAGCTTCGGCGACCAGCGGAGGGGAGGCGCGCAGTGTTTGGCGCGCATACGATTGTGAGCATCGACGAGGGCAGTGGCGTCGGCGGAAGCGCCGGCCGATTTGGCGCGCGCGGCCGACTCGGGACGCGCGAGACAGAGGGCGGCGCAGAGGAGGAAGAGGCAGCTTCGCATCTGCGATGATGATGGACCGGGTCGCGGACGCGCGCCAACGCCGGGCTACGTCGTTTCGGATTCCCACAAGAGCGGCTCGCGAGCCTTGGCGAACCGCAGGAACGCGAGCAGCGCACCGTCCGGCAGCTCGTCCCACTCGATGCCGCAGCCCGCCGGCAGCCCGTCCGACGCCAACTGCGCCTCGCGAACCCAGCGCACGACGCCGCTCAGCGCCAGCTCGAGGCCGTCGGGCAGCGTCAGCACCAGGTCGACGCGCGCGCCAATCGGCGGCGTGTCGAAGGTGGCGACGAAGATCCCGCCCGCGGACACGTCATACGAGAGACCCGCGTACAGGTTGTCCTCGCTCTCCATGTTCACGGCGGCCCGCAGCGCCCAGCGCGAAAGCGCGCGCAGCGGCCCGCGGCGAACGACGTCATTCGCCGGAGCGATGTCGAGGAGGTTATCGAAACCGACATGATGGGAGACGTTGTTGGTCAGCACGAGCCATCGCATTTGCACGTGCCTTGCCAACGTTTTTTAGAAGCGGCGCTTACAAATCCCGAGCGATCCCGGCTCCGTTGACGCCGAGAGATTGACGGTGGGCGTCGGAGGAATGGCGGTCGTCAGAAAAATGGCGCCGCGCAACGCCGGCTCCCCGCCTCCGCCGCTACTTCTTGCCGGCTGACTTCGTCGTCTTCCTGGCCGCTGATTTCGTCGTCTTCTTGGCGGCCGACGGGGCCGTCTTCTTGGCGGCCGACCGGGTCGGCTTGGCTTTGCCCGCCGGCTTGCCCTTCGCCGCCGGCTTGGCTTTGGCGGTCGCCGCCGACTTCCCCTTGAGCTTGGATCCGACCGCCGACTTCGCCGTCGTCAGCGCCTTGCCCGTCTTCGCCCTGGCCGTCTTGCGCCCCTTGTCGAGCAGCGAGCCGGTGTACTCCAACGCGCTGGTAATACCGTCCACCGCGCTCTGGCCCATCTTGATCAGCTCATCTTCGATCTTCTTCAACCGGCTCATCCCTGGCTCCTCGCGAGCTTCGCGCTCCGCGCCGCATCGTACACGCGATCTTCGCGCGCGTGGCCCCTATCGGGACATGTAGGTCACTGACAAGACCGTGACCCAATCGCGCGCTCTCATCCTTGTCGTCGTGACGTTATCCATGAGTGGTTGTGCCGGCCAGGCGTCGACTGGCGACGAGCTTCTGGCGGAGGACCCTACCGCCGAGGCGAGCCTGCCCGACGGGACCCGCCAGGCCGACTGGGACGCCGAGAGCGTCGACGACGAAACGCGCAGCACGCACCTGTGGATCGTCAATCGCGCCGTCGGCCTCCTCGGACAGCGCGCCGATCTGCCGCAGGCCGCCGGCGTCGCCGCGCTGCTCGGCGCCGCCGATTGCCGCCCCCGCTGGCATCAGGGGCTCGCCGACGCCGACTTCAAGGCCGCCTACAACGGCGGCCGCTGGGACGTCCCCGTGGGCGGCTCGTCGACGGCGCTGGTGCTCGCCGGTGCAACCTGGGAGTCGCACTTCTACGATCCCGACAGCGGCCTCAACTACAAGGGCCACAGCTCGCCGACGGGCTACGATCAGGGGCTACAGCACCTCGCCAACGCGCGCGCCAAGCTCGCCGCCAACGATCGCGCCGGCGGCTGCTATGAGCTCGGGCTCTCGCTACACTACATGACGGATCTGACGCAGCCGATGCACGCATCCAACTACACGGCCACCAATTGGCCGGTCAAGCTGCACTCCAACGTCGAGGTCTACGCCATGGCGCAGCAGGCGCGCTGGGCGGTGTCGACGTGGAGCGGACCGACCGCCGGCGATGCCACGGCACAGCTCCTCGCCGCCGCCCGCGCCGCCAAGCCGCGCTGGCCGGTGCTGCGCGCCGCCATCGCCGCTGCCTACGGAGCGCGCTGCGGCAACTTCAACAGCTACTGGACCGACCACACCGACTGCTGGACGGGCGACGCCGCCGTCGATGCGCAGCTCGCCATCGAGCTTGCCGCGTCACAGAACGCGACCGCGAGCTACCTGTACGCCGCCAACCTGCGCTGACCGCGCGCTCTCGGCTGACCGCGCGCTACGCAAGCGATCGGCTCGACTTCAGACGCGCAGCGCGCGCAACAGCGGCAGCTCGCGAATGCGCTGGCCGGTGAGCGCGAAGATGGCGTTGGCGATCGCGGGCGCGACCGGCGGGACCCCGGGCTCTCCGACGCCGCAAGGCGGCCCGTCGCTGCTGATGATCTCGACGTGGAGCTTGCGCGGCACGTCGCGGATGCCGGCGATGCGCGCGTCGCGGAAGTTGGACTCCTGCGTGGCGCCCTTCTTCATGGTGACGCCGCCGAAGAGCGCGTTGCTGATGCCCATCGCGATCGCGCCCTGCAGCTGCGCGCGCACGCGGTCGAGGTTCACGATGGTGCCCGCGTCCAGCACCAGCCACGCCTCGTCGACGCGCACGGTGCGCTCGGGATCGCGCACCACCGACGCGACGCAGGCGGCGTAGCTCAGAAAGCTGCGATGGGCCGCGAGCCCGAGCGCCCGCCCCTCCCGCTTGCGGTCGTTCCAGCGCGCCAGCTCGGTGACGCGCTGAACGACGCCGTGAAGCCTGCCCGCGTCGACGGGGTGGGTGGCAAGCGGCGCGCCGTAGTTCGGCAGCTTGCCAATGCCGAGGTCGGCGAGCGACACCGTACGCGGCGGCCCGATGAGCTCGTACAGCACGTCGCGTGGATCCTGGCCGCGCGCGTGCGCGATCTCGTCCATGAACGAGCTGATCGCGAAGGCGTGGAAGATGTTGTAGACCGAACGATACCAGCCGATGCGAACGTGGGCCGTCGCTGCGCACGCTTCGGCGCGCACATTGGGGACGTCGAGCGCCAAATCGAGCACGCCCTGCTGCAGGTCCTCGGCGGTCGGCCCCTTGACCTTCGCGAAGGTGGAGCCGATGGGCGGAAACGCGGTGCGGTGCAGCCAGGCCACGACCTTGCCGCGCCCGTCGAGCCCGGCGCGCAGCCGCTGCGTGCTCACGGCGTTGTAGTACGCGTGGCGCACGTCGTCCTCGCGCGTCCACTGCACCCGCACCGGGACGCGCGCCTCCTTCGACAGCAGCACCGCCTCGGAGACGAAGTCCGCCTTCGACTTCCTGCCAAACCCGCCGCCGAGGAACGTGACATGGATGGTCACGCGCTCTTCGGGAACGCCGAGCAGCTTGGCGGCCGTGCTGCGCGCCTCCTGCGGATTCTGCGTCGAGGCCCAGATCTCGCAGCGATCACCGCGCACGTGCGCCATGGCGACGGGCGGCTCCATCGGCATCTGCGGCAGGTGCGGCACGTAGTACTCGGCGTCGATCACCCGCGCCGCCTTGGCGAGCGCGGCGTCGACGTCACCGAGGTTGCGCGCCCGCGTGCCGCCCTTCTGCAGCGACGCGGCCAGCTCGCGCCGGTACGCGTCGGAATCGTAGGTGCCGTTCTCGCCGGCATCCCAGGTGATCTTCAGCGCCGCGCGACCGCGCATCGCGGCCCAGGTGTTCTCGGCGAGCACCGCCACCCCGCCCCAGGCTTGAAACGCGTAGGGCGCCTTGGGCGCGGGCAGCGCGATGACCCGCTTGACGCCCGGCACGGCCAGCGCCGGCGCCGGATCGTAGTGGAGCACCTTGCCACCGACGGCGGGCGGCCTGGCGATGACCGCGATCAGCATTTCGGGGACACGCACGTCGGCGCCGTAAGCCGCCTTGCCGGTCACATACGCCGCCGCGTCGATGAACGGCAGCTCCTTGCCGAGGTGATGCAGCTCCGCGCGCGGCCGCAGCGTGACCGACTTCTCGGCGGGAATCGGCAGCTTTGCCGCCGCCGCCGAGAGCTCGCCGAACGCGAGCGTTCGTTTGGTCGGCCGATGCTCGACGACGTGGTCGTGCGCGACACACGTATCGGGCTGCACGTTCCAGCGCTGGGCGGCGGCGGCGACCAGCATCTGGCGCGCGGTCGCGCCGGCGCGGCGCAGATCGTCGAAGAAGTTGCGCACGCTCGACGAGCCGTCGGTGTTCTGATCGCCGTACTTGGCGTCGCCGTCGGCCTGGACGACCTTGACGCGTGCGAGGGTGGCGCCCAACTCGTCGGCGATGAGGACCGGCAGCGAGCTGCGCACGCCCTGCCCCATCTCCGACCGCGCGCAGACGATGGTGACCAGGCCGTCGAACCCGACGTGCACGAACGGATTCGGGTTGAGCCCCGGCGCCTTCGCCTCCTCCGCGGCATCCGCCGTCGTCGGCGCCTTGCCGCTCTTGCCGCTGGGCTCGTCGGCGCGGCTCCACGCGGGAAAAATGCCGAGCGCAAGCCCGCCGGCCGACAGGTTGAGGCCGATCAAAAATGACCGCCGCGTGATCAGCACTGGACGCTCGCTCATGACGGGCTCGCTATTTTTCCGGGAGGCCCGCCGCCTTGCGGACCGCGGCGCGAATGCGCGGATAGGTCCCGCAGCGGCAGAGATTGGCGGCGAGCGACTGATCGATCTCGTCGTCGGTCGGACGCGGCTTGGCCTTGAGCAGCGCCGCGGCGGTCATGAGCTGCCCCGCCTGGCAGAAGCCGCACTGCGGAACGCCCAGCTCCATCCAGGCGCGCTGCAGCGGATGGTTGCCGTCGGGCGACAGCCCTTCGATGGTCGTCACCGCGCCGCCGGCCGCGCGCCGCACCGGCGTCACGCACGCCCGCACGACCTGTCCGTCGAGGTGCACGGAGCAGGCGCCGCACAGCGCCTGTCCGCAGCCGTACTTGGTTCCGGTCAGGCCGAGGATGTCCCGCAGCGCCCACAAGAGCGGCATCTCTGGATCCGCATCGACCGTCCGGTCGACGCCGTTCACGCGCAATCGAATCGTCATGGCCTCGCCTCCTCGGGCGGACACTTGGCGCCAGTCTCGACCCACGCGGCGACGAGACGTCCGAACTGCTCCTGCGTCCCCGGTACCGGCTCGCGCCCGGCGCCGGGCTCCCAGCCCCAGGCCACCAGCTTGTCGTGCGCGTTGTGCTCGACGATCTGGGCGAGCGTCTTGCCGCCGTTGCGCTTCGGATCCTGCATCTGCTCGCAGATCGCGCGCGGCGACTTGCCCACCCACGCCATCTCGATGGGCGCCAGGTGCCAGCTCGGCGCTCCGGGTACCCGCGCCAGCTCGAGGTTGCGATCCTGGTGGCAGCCGGCGCACTCGACGCCGACGACGCCGCGATCCTTGGGCCCGCGCACGACCGGCGGGTAGTGCAGCTCGAGCGTCATGCCCTGGTGCGGCACGTCTCCCGCGGGATGACAGTTGATGCAACGAGGATGCGTGAGCACGCGGCTCGCCTCGAGGAACAGCGCGCGCGATCGCTCCGCCGGGTCGGCGATTCCAGCGAACGCCTCGGGACCGCGCAGCCGCGCACCAGTGACCGGTTGGGTGGGCTGCGCGACCTGGGTCGGCTTGGCTTCGAGCATCGCGGCGCGCATCACGACGGCGACGGCCGCGACGATGGCGACCGCGACAAAAACGCGCCTCATGGCGCACAACATCGGGCGCCCACGGGCAACGTCAATGGGTCAGGCAGCGGCGACCGGGCGACGCCGCCGCTACGCGAGCGAACAGTCCAATGCGGCCTCGATGCGACGCCGCCGCAACAGCTGCGAAACATCCGCTCATCGACGCGGGCACTGCACTAGCGGCGATCCAGCAGTGAACAACTTCGACAGGTGTGGATTTCGGATTGCGCTCGCGAACGCGCCGGCAGCGGGGAGAATCACACAGGGGCGGAATGGATGATCTTTCGAATCGCCCACATGTCCTTCTGTGCAGGGCGTTCACGCACGTGCGCGGCCGAGAAGAAGCTGGGGATAACCTGTGATCAAGGGAGATGGTAGAGCGCGATTGCGAACGCGAGAGAGGCAGATCGGCGGTTCACGCCGTCGTTGCCTAATGTTTGAGCACCGCGGCTTGCCTAGAGTGACCGCGCTACCCGCATCTTCGCCAGATCAGGTGATGGACCTCGCCGTCGATCGAGTCGACGTCCAACACGCCGGTGCCGCCGGTCCGGCCATCGACGTCGATGATCGTGGTGATCATCAGGTTCTTGCCGCCGCCGCAGCGCGACCAATAGGCCGCCGCGTCGCCGCCGAGATCCCGCACGACGTAGTCGTCGTCGAACGCGCCCTGCCAGCGATATTGCGCGGTCGTCTCCGGGCTCTCGCCCGACATGTGATAGGTCGACTGGCGCGTGGCCACCACGCCCGCGTCGAGCGTGGCGTAGCCGCGGAAGTCGGTGCCCGAGAGCGCATACGACCAACCGTGCGGTACCGACAGCTTGACGTGCAGCTTGCACTGCCGCCGCGCGGTCGTCGCCGCCGCTACCGGCCCGACTTCGGCCAGGAAGCGCGAGAAGATGACCGTGAATGCCTCCGCGTCGGGCGAGATATGGGTCGCGACGCTACCGTCGGGGCAGCCGTCGCCGGAATAGGCGACGCTCTCGACCACGACCGTCCCAACAGCGGGCGTCTCCGGCTTCTTTGCCGACGATGGCGCCGATAAACTGCTTATCATCGCGACGCCGATAATGACGTTTCTCGTTCGCATGTGTACCTGTCGTGAGCTCCGCGAATCAGCGTTTCGCGATTAGGGGCACTTCTTCCACGCCAGGTGGTAGAGCGTCTCGATGCTGCCGTCCTCCGAGTCCATCGTCATGTAACTGCTGGCGCTCGCCGGCGAGGTTCCGCGCGCGAGGCGAATCTCGGCGTTGATGTTCAGGTTGCGCTTCTCACCACACGGCGACCAGATCAGCGCCGCGACATCGGCGGTCTCGTTGACGTGCCAATCGTCCTCGACCGGCCCGTAGAACATGTGCGCCGTCGATCCCTGCACCGGGTGCCCCTCGAAGTAGTAGATCGCCTTCTGTCGGGCATTGGCGCCCGGCGCCAGCCCCGCGTAGCCGCGGTAGTCGACCGACGCCACCGCGTAGCTGAAGCCCTGGGGGACGAAGAGGCCGAGGTTGATCTGACAATTCTTGCGCGCCTCGGAGGCCATGATGCCGGGCCCCACCTGCGCCAGGAACTGGCTATGGATCACCGTGAACGTGGTGGCGTCATCCGCGACGTGCGCCACCGTCGAGCCAAGCGGGCAGCCCGACCCGTTGTACGTCATGTCCGTGATGTAGATCGTCCCCGGATCGGGATCTGCCGCCGCCACTCGCGAAACCAACGCCACCGCCGACACCAACAGCACTGCCGCTACCCGCCCAATGATCGTTCCCATACACCGTCTCCTGGTTTCATGGGCCTCGTGGCCCATGAGCGGCGGCATCCTAGGCTTTCAGGCGCGATGGGAAAGCAAAACCGGACGGCACCATTTCGAATACGGTTGCCGTCGTACGTTTTGAATGAGATTTAGCGATATTCTACAATTCTGACAAACGATTCTGAGATATCGCATTACGAGACGTGGATATCGCGCCGCGAGGCGTCAGCCGTCGCCGTACTCGAACGTCGTTCCGTCGAGCCGCCCCCTGCTTCGTGCCAGCACGCGATTCGATGCGCCCCAACCGACGCACCGCGTCGAGGCCGCGCGCTGGGGCCGCCCTCACCAGCTGTCATCGGGAGTTGACATGGCCTGCCGGAAGCTCGTCACGAATCCCGCTGGTTGCGCGCCCTCGCAGCTGTGCAACGTTGACACGCGCCTTGCATAGGTCGGCCGCAAGAGAAGAGGAACCCATGCATACCGCCAACGCAGACGTGCTCCTGCCGCGATCGCCTTCGATGGTCCCGTGGATGCTGTTCGTCGTCGCCGTGGTGGCGGGGCTCGGCTTGATGTTCGTTCAGAAGCAGAAGTTCGACATGATGTCGGCGCGAACGACGGCAGCCGCCGAGACGGAGAGGTCGATGCACGTGCAGCTCGCCGAAGCGGCGTCGCATCAGCACGCGCTCGAGGTCAAGGTTCAGGAGCTGGAGACGGAGAACGCGCGCCTGAAGACCAAGGTCGCGTCGGTGGCGTCGGCTCACATCGCCGCGCCGGCCGACGAGAGCGAATCCAAGGCGAGCAAGAAGAAGTCAGCGCGCAAGCACCACAAGCGCCACTAGCGCGACGCTTCAGCCGAGCGGTTTGACGTCGAGCAGATCGGCGTCGCCGAGGACGATGCAGTCGCCCTCGTCGACGGAGTCGGACGACGCCCCCTGCGACCAGCCGGCGTCGAGCGCCTCGCGCGCCGTCTTGCCTGCCTCCCGCTGCAGCCCTCCTCGGCCCGACTTCCGCTCATTGCCGTGATTCGTCGCAAACATCAAGTGCCTCCTGTTGCTTCATTCGGCTGATCGCGCGTTGACTTTAGCGGCACATCAAATCGGCGAGCAGCGCCCCCAGCTCTCGTCGCTGCTGTGCGCTCATGGCGCCGAACGACAGCACGGTGCGATAGCCGCCGTCGGGCGAGAGCTGCTGCCCGTCGACGCGCCCCTCGAGCATCAGGGTCGCCGCCGTCCGATAGGCCGGCACCGCCACCGTCATCACGAAACCGTGCGCGAGCCGCTCGGTGGTGCGGATGGCGAGGCCCGTGAGCGACAGCTCCTCGAGATGGCCACGCCGCTGGCCCGCCGGGCCATAGACCGCGACGGTGTCGTAGATGACGCGCGGCAACAGGGTCACCGCGTCGGGCCGACCGGCCAACAGCAGCGCCAGGAGCTCGTTGAGCTCGTGGCGTACGTGCACCTCGGCGATCATGAACTCGAGCGCGACGCGTTCGCGGTCCCCGTCCGGCCCCGTCGAGACGATGCCGGCCGGCACCACCAGCTCGCGGCCGCCCACGACCGGCAAGAGCAGATCGAGGCAGTCGCCGATGGAGCCGACGTAGGTGGGCGCGACGACCTCGGCGCTCTTGGCCGACAGGCCGACCAGATGTACGAGCTGTAGCCCCGTCGGTCCGACGACGCTCGCCAGCGTCGACACTTCCAGCCGCGGCTCGCGGCGCGCCTCGGCGCGACGGCGCTCACCGTCGACGACGCGGCGCGGCGACAGCGGCGCGATGTCGGTTTCACTGGCGAGCATGTCCAGATCATCGGCTCCACACCTGCCCGGCTTTAGCGCTCCGCGAAAGATCAGGTGGCGGGGAGGAGATACGGCAGGTGCCACTTCTCGGTCATGCGCTTGAGCTCGCCCGTGCGCTTGAGCTCGTCGATGGTGTCGTTGACGGCGCGCAAGAGCTCGGTCTCGCCCTTGCGCACCGCGACCGCGACCAGCCGCTCCTCGAGCAGGTCGGCGTTGACGGTGAAGCCGGCGTGATCCCTGCGATAGGCGTCGAGGTCGACGAAGTTGCCGCCCATCGCCACCGCCTCGCCCTTGGCCAGGGCGGCGGCGGCTTCATCGAACGTCGGGTAGTAGCGGATGGTCAGCTTGACACCGCGCTCGTCGGCGACGCGCGCAAGCTCGGCGCCGTAGTTGTTGAACGCCTGCTTTCTGAACGCGATCGTCTTTCCCGCCAGGTCCTTCAACGTCACGGGCGCCTTGCCGGCAGCGACGAGCAGCGACAGCCCCGACGAGAAGTACGGATGCGAGAGGTCGCACTGGCCGCGGTTTTCACCGGTCACTGGAATCATCGAGACCACCAGGTCGACCGCGCCGGTGGCGAGCATCGGCAGGCGCACCGGCCGCGACAGGATGCGATACTCGACGCGCGACTCGTCGGCCAGGATGTGGCGCGCGATCGCATGCGTGAGCTCGAGCTCGAAGCCTCGCTTCTGAAAGTGCGCCGGATCCTTGTGCGGCTTCTTGGCGTCGTTCTTGACGCTGATGATGAGCTTGCCGCGCGCGCGAATCTCGGCGAGCTTGCCCTCCGCACCGGCGAGCGCCGGCGCGAGCAGCAGCAGGATGGCGACCGCGCACCTCATGGAGCGAGACGCTCGGCACGGAAGTCGGCGAGCATCGAGAGCACGCGCTGCGTGAGCTCGTCCGGAACGACCGCCGCGCCGACACGCTCGCGGGCCGTGCGCGCCGCGCCGAGAAACGTCCCCCGAAATCCGTTCGAGACCGCCATCGGCCGCACGCCCTGACGTCGGAAGAGACCGCCCAGGAGCTCCTCTTCCTGCGCACGGCCGGTCTCGCGCCAGTGCGCGGACGTCTTGGCCGCCGCGTCGCGCAGCGCCTGCTGGCCGCGTCGCGGCAGCGCGTCGAACGCCCGATTGGCGACGAGCAGACAGCCGGCGATGAAGCCCATGCGCAGATCGGCGTGGTAGCGAACCCGCGCCGACCACTGGAAGCCGAGCGCCGCCGCGGCCGGCGTGATGAAGCCGTCGATCTGGCCGGCATCGTAGGCGCGACCGGCGTCGTTGATCGGCAGCGGCACGACCGACACGCCGATCTCGGGGAGCATCCGGCGCAGCACCGTGTCGGTGTCCCAGACCCAGAAGCGCGACTTCTTCAGATCCGCGAGGTCGTTGACCGGCGATCGCGCGAACACGATCGACGGGCCGACGATGGTCTCGGCGATGTACGCGAACCCGCCCTGCTGCGCCTCTTTCTCGAACACGCCGCGGAGCCGCCCGAGGACGTAGGCGGTCTCCTCCCACGTCTGCAAGAGGCCCGGGATGCGAATCACGCGCATGGACGGCGCGAGGCGCTCGCACAGCATGCCGCCCGACAAGACACCATCGAGCTGATCGCGACGCACGCGCTCGGCCATCTCCAGCTCGTCGCCGGCGATGCCGCCGAGATACCACTTGAGGTGCAGGTCGCCACCGGCGGCCGACTCAGCGTCGCGCTGGAGCGCCTTCAGCTCGCGCGCCCAGGGAGTGCCTTCGGGGATGATGGTGCCGATGCGTACCCTCTGTTCCTCTGCGGCCGCGTTGGCGACGAGCAGGAGCAGCATGACGACAGGGCGCATCCAAGATCAGTGTACCACCCGCGCCGGATCTTGCCGACGGTGGTCAGGCCGTGAGACGACGCGGCAGCGAGACGACGAAGCTGGTGAGGACGCCGGGCGTGCTCTCGAGCGTGATGTGACCGCCGTGCGCATCGACGATCTGCTTCGAGATCCAGAGGCCGAGCCCGAGGCCGCCGTAATTGCGCTCCGACACCGCGCGCTCGAAGCGGTCGAAGATGCGCTGCCGGTCCTCGGGACGCACGCCGATGCCGTGGTCCGTCACGGTCAGGAGCGCGGTTCCATCGTCGCCCGCGACGGCGATCGCGACCGGCTTTGCGCGCCCGTACTTGATCGCGTTCATGAGGAGGTTGGTGACGACCGCTTCCAGTCGGAAGCGATCCCACACGCCCTTGGTCTCGACGCTGGCGTCGATCGACAACGCGCAGCCGGCCTTGGCGAACTCGGGCTCGTAGCGGATGGCGAGCTCGCGAACCATCTCGGCGAGATCGGTCTCCTGTCGATCGAGCGTGAGCTGGCCGGCGGTGACGCGCGAGACGCTGAGCAGCTCCTCGACCAGCTTGCGCAGCCGCTCGAGGTGCGCTTCGGCCCCCTTGAGCCGCGAGACCACCGTCGCCGAATCGATGTCGTCGCGACCGAGACGGCGCGTCAGGTGTTGGAGCTGCAGCATCAGCGCCGTGAGCGGCGTCTTCAGCTCGTGGCCGGCGATGGCGAGAAAATCGTCACGCAGCTCGATCGCGATGCGCGCGCCTTGATAGAGCGTCGAGTTCTCGATCGCCAGCGCCGCGCGTGCCGCAAGCTCCTCGGCCCGCGCCACATCGGCCTTGGTATACCGCCGGCCCGACTCCGCCGCGACGAAGGTGATGGCGCCCACGGTTCCTCGGCGAGTGACGATGGGCGCGATGATCGCCGAGCGCAGCCCCAGCTGACGCGCGATCCGAAGATGCTCCGCGTCGACGGTGATGCTGGCGAGCAGCTCATCCGAGATGTCCTGATGGAGCTCGCTGCGCCCGGTCCGCAACACGTTCGGCACTCCGCTCGGACTATTGGGATCGGGCGGATACTTCTCGCGCAGCTGCCGCGCCAGATCGATCTTCGCCGGATCGACGTGGACGACCGCGAGCTGCTGCGACGTGCCGTCTTCCTGCACCATCTCGACGCCGGCCCAGTCCGCCAGCTCCGGGACCGCCAGGCGGGCCACCGCGCCCAACGTCTCCGTGAAATCGAGCGACGAGCCGAGCACGCGACTCGCCTCGGACAGGAAGCGCTGCCCCTCTTCGGCGCGCTTGCGCTCGGTGATGTCGCGGAACACGTTCACCACGAGCTCCGGCGTGCCGTCGGCGCCGGTGATTGGCGCGGCGCTGACGATCGACCAGGTCTCCTGCCCCGTCGCCCGATTGCGCAGGCGCATGACGAGGTCGATCGGCCGGCCCAGGCGGACGGCGCGACTGCTCGCGAGGTCGTCAGGCGCGACCAGCTCGCCGTTCTCGGTCCGCAGCTCGAACTTCGCGACGATGTCGGCCACCGACGCCCCAAGCAGCTCCGCCGCCGACTGAAAGCCGCACATTCGCGCCGCCGCGTCATTGGCGTAGACGAGCAGTCCCGTCGGCGACGCCTGCACGATGATGCCTTCGGTGATGCTGTCGAGGATCGCCTGCAGCCGCCGCTCGGACGCCTGCTGCTCGACGCGCAACCGCTCCGACCGCTGAAAGAGCCGCGCGTTGTCGATGGCGATGGCGGCCTGCGCGGCGACGACGGTCAAGAGGCGCTCGTCGCGCTCACTGAAGATGCCCGCGGCGGAGTGGCCGAAGAACAGCCCGCCCAGCACCTCCTTCGTGCGCGAGACCACCGGCAGCGCCAGGTAGCTGCGCACCGGAAGGTGTCCCTCGGGCATCCCGTGGTAGGGCGCGTTCTTGCCGTAGCGTGGATCGAGCGTCACGTCGTCGATGCGCACGACGCCCTCGCCGGCGAACGTCGGCCCGAAGATCGCGGTCTTGCGCGGCATCGGAAACCCGGCGAAGGCTTCTCGGGAAACGCCCGACAGCGCGTACAGCATGTAGCGCTCGCCGCTCGTCTTGGTCGCGTTGTAGAAGAACGCACCGAACTCGGCGCGACACAGCGCCGTCGCTTCGTCGGTCAGCCCCTGCACGAGACGGTCGACGTCGAGCTCCGCGGCGAGCACCGAGCCGATGCGCTCCAGCGTCGATTCGGTCTCGGCGTGCGCACGCTTCAGCTCGTCTCGCACTTTGTGCAATTCGACGAAGACGCCGATCTTCGAGCGCAGCGCCGCCACGTTGATCGGCTTCTGGATGTAGTCGACGGCGCCGTGCTCGTACGCGACGGCCATCGCCTGCGAGCTGTCGCGGCCGGTGACGAAGATGATCGGTGTGCGCCGCGCGCGCTCGAGCTTCCGGATCTGCGCCGCCGTCTCGAATCCGTCGATGCCCTGCAGCGTCACGTCGAGAAGAATGACGGCGAAGTCGTGATCGCGCGTCAGCTGGACCGCCTCTTCGCCCGAGCGCGCCGCGACCACCCGCTCGCCCAGAGGCGCCAGCGCCGCGTCGAGGGCCATCAGCGTGGGCGCGTGATCGTCGACGATGAGGATGGAGGTCTGTGCGGGCGCGGTCGTTCTCTTGTCGGTGGTCGCGTCGTCGGTAAGCATGTTCCGGTCACCATCAGCGTGTCGTGACGGACCTGCAGCGTCAAGCGTCGTGTCGAGACCGGACATTGCGTCCAATACAGGCCGGCCCTGATTCCCCTCTCGGTAAAAATCAGCATTCTACGGACGTGTACGCCGTCGTCGCCGAGTCCGATTCGCGATTGGCTGCTGCCGTCGCGGACGAGCTGCGGCAGCGCCGGGTGCGCGTCCTCGTCGCCCATGACTTCACGACCGCGACGCGACTCCTCGCCGAAGGTCCGCGGCCGGCGGTGCTCTACGTCGGCGAAGGGCTGCGGCCACTGACCGGCGCCGACCTCCTCGCCGACGTCGAGCGCTGCGCGCATCTCGCCGGTGTGCCGAAGGTCGCCGTCGTTCCGAGCGAAGACTGTCTGCTCGCGATCGTGTTGCGGCGCGGAGGCGTGCACATCGTCGTCGGCGCGCCCAGCCCCGGCGCGTTGGCGGCACTGCTGGCGAAGCTGGCGGCCTGCGCAACGGCCGCGGGCTGCGTCCAGCCTGCCGGCGCAGAACCGTCGGACGGCGGCGGCGCGCTCGGCGCGAACCGCCAGCTCCCGCGCGTGCGAATCCGTCTGCTCTGGCTCGAGCGGTCGCGCCTGTTCGGGCGCTGCCGTCGCCTTCGCCCGCTCGTCGCGTAATCACGGGAGGGCACCGAAAGTAGGGCCGGGGGTTGACAACGGCCGCTTGGTGCTCAAGTTACCGTCACTCCTCTCACGTTGAAACGCCGGACTCCCGGCATCCCTCAGGTCTCTCGCACCATTCCCGATAGCCCCAGCCGCGAACGCAGGCTCGTGATCGACACGATCGCCGGCGTCGCCTGATTCCCGATGTGAGCGCCGGCGTGCTGCCCCGCCGCGCCGTCGCCGAGCACCACCTTTGCGCGCGAGCTCCACCATCGCGCGCTCCTTTCGCAAGTCGCGTCGGCTTCCGCCGCGACAGCGCCACCAATGGGGCGACCATCATGACCAGAGCGTTGAAGATTCACTCCGCCGCCGCGTTCCTTTTCGGACTGGCAATCCTGGCAACTCCAACGCGCGCAATGGCGCTCGACTGGGGGCTCAAGTTGGAGCCCGGCATGGCGGCCGCCGCCGGCCAGCCGCAGTCGCGAATGTTCGGTCCTGGATTCGGCGGGTCGCTGAAGGGTCTCATCGGCGTCGGTCGCTATCTCGATGCCCAGGCCGGCATCACGTACATCGGCCTGACGGCACAACCGAGCGCGCCATCGTCGGGCGTCGGCGGCGCGTGGGGCTACGGCGCGGGCCTGCGGTTCAAGCGGCCGCACGACCTGGTGCGCGGCTATTCACCGTGGGTCGACGCCGATCTGATGTATGTGCGCACCGGCGATCTGAATCGCTTCGGCTTCTCGTTCGGCGCCGGCGTTTCGGCGTCGCTCGACGAAGATCGGCGCTTCTGGCTGGGGCCGTTCGTGCGTTATCTGCAGATCGTCCAGGGCGAGCGCATCGGCGCCGACAACACCGACGCGAGCATCTTCATCGTCGGTGCGTCGCTCGAGTTCGGCTCGCCGCATCGTCGCGCCGCCGCCAAACCCGTCGAGTGCAGCCCGTGCAGCCCGTGCAGCCCCTGCAGCTCGACCGCCGAGGCTGTCACCGACCGCGACGGTGACGGCGTCGTCGACGGCGTCGACAAGTGTCCGGATCAGCCGGGCCCGCGAGCGACCTCGGGCTGCCCCGACCGTGACGACGACGGCCTCGCCGATGTGGCCGACATGTGCCCCGACGCGCGCGGCCCGATCGACAACAAGGGCTGCCCCGTCTACCAGAAGGTGATCATCAAGCCGAACAAACTCGAGCTGAAGGAGAAGATCCTCTTCTCGTGGGACAAGGCGGCCATCGAGCCGCAGTCGTATCCGCTGCTCGACGAGGTGGTGCAGGCGCTCAAGGACAACAAGTCGTTCCACGTCCGCATCGAGGGCCACACCGACTCCTCGGGCAAGGAGACGCACAATCAGACGCTCTCCGAAGCGCGCGCCAGGGCGGTCCTCGACTATGTGGCGAAGCACGGCATCGCGATGGAGCGGCTCGCCAGCAAGGGCTTCAGCTCGTCGCAGCCGATCGACCGGAACGACACGACCGCCGGCCGCGAAGCCAACCGTCGCGTCGAGTTCGCAGTGGACCTCGTGATCGTCAACGACGGGAGCGTCAAATGAATCGCGTCAAAAGCGGAATTCTGTTCCTGTTGCTCTCGTCGCTGACGGGCTGCGGTCAGCAGCTCGTCGAGTTCATCGACCTGGGCGGCGGCAACGATGATATGTCGGCCGGCGGCAACGATCTCGCAGGCCGGGATCTCGGGAACACGAACACGGACGGTGGCGGCGGAGACGGCTCGCAGTCGCAGCCGCCGATGGTCATGTCGGTGACGCCGTCCAACCTCGCGACCGGAGTGCCGACGTTCCGCAAGCCGACCGCGACGTTCAACAAGGCGATGGACCCGGCGTCGATCGACACTTCCAGCTTCACGCTCAAGGAGCAGGGCGCCGTGCAGCTTCTCGCCGGCAGCGTCATCTACGTCGCGGCGACGAACACGGCCACCTTCAAGCCGGCCAGCGCGCTGCTCGTCGACACCACCTACGTCGCGACCATCACGACGGTCGCCCGCGACACCTTCGGCACCCCGCTCGGTACCAATTACACTTGGAGCTTCACGACAGGGACGCAGGCGTGTGGGATGACGCCGGTGTTCCTCGGCGCGGCCGGCAACTTCGGCGTGCTTGCCGGAGCCATGATCACCAACAGCGGCCCCACCATCATCAACGGTGACATCGGCGTCAGCCCCGGCACGGCCATCGTCGGCTTCGGAGCTGGACCTGGCGTCGCCGGGCCCGGAACCGTCAACGGCAGCCAGCACTCGGCCGACACTGCCGCGGCGCAGGGCATCGGCGATCTGACGACGGCGTACAACGACGCTGCCGGCCGTTCGCTCTGCTTCGTCACCATCGCCTCGGGCGAGCTGGGCGGATTGACCATCACACCGGGCCTCTATCGCTCCGGCATCTCGTCCTTCGACATCACGGCCAGCGACCTGACCCTCGATGCCCAGGGCGACCCCGACGCGGTCTTCATCTTCCAGACCTCGACCTCGACGCTCAACGTGCACAACGGTCGGGCGGTGGTTCTGGCGGGCGGCGCCAAGGCGTCGAACGTGTTCTGGTCGGTCGGCACCTCGGCCACCATCGGAACCACGGCCATCGTCAAGGGAACCATCCTCGCCGATCAGTCGATCACCATCGGCACCGGCGCGACGATCGACGGCAGAGCCCTGGCGCGCATCGCTCAGGTGACGATGCTGTCGAACAGCATCACCGTCCCCGCCCCGTAACGCTCGCTCGACCTCCCTCGCCGGCCCCTCCCCCAACCAAAAAAAACTCCCCTTCGCGACGTGCGCGAGGGGGAGTCGGAAACCGGAAGCGACGAGCTACTTCTTGACTTCGGTCTTCTCGGTCGTCTCGGTCTTGACCTCCGAGTTGCCCTTGCCGTCGGCCTTGTGCTTGACCTTCTTGGTCTTGGTCGTGCTCTTGCCGTCGGTGTCGTGCGTCTCGGTCTTCTCGGTCTTCTCGTCCGCGAAGGCGGCGCCGTACGAGAACATGCTGATCGCGGTGAGAGCGAGTGCGAGTTTCTTCATGGGAGAGGCCCTCCTGGGCTTGGCGGCCGCTAGTGCACCCGCCGTGCCGCATTGGAAATACACAAAGTCAATACGTTACGTGCCTGATTTTTCCGCAGTGAGGCGCTCCTGCGTCGAGCCGTGGGGCGTCTTGGTAAGGAGGCGCCGGTAGCGCAGCGACGTCAGTAGCGCGCGGGTCAGCAGCGCAACGGCTTCAGTAGCGCAGCGACCAGTAGAAGTTGATGGCCCCGACCCCGGCGTCGCCGAAGCGGGTCTCGAGCTGGTAGTGGCGCTTGAAGCGGTACTGCAGCTGCGCTTCGTTCGAGTTGACCGGATGGATCCCCGTCGGCGCGCCGAACTGGTGCACGTAGCTGAGATAGATGCTCTCGGTGATGTACTTGCCGACCTCCAGTCGCGAAGTGCCGGACGTGGAATCGGTCTCGTCGATGCGGATGACGTCGATGGGCAGACCGGGCGCGATCTGACTCTTGATCTGGTTGACCAGCACGCCCGAGATGGCGCCGACGACCTTCTGGTCGGTGGCGGCGTCCGAGATGCGCGTCGAGCCGGGATCGCCCGAGACGATGATGCCGATGATCTGCGACTCGCTGTAGATGGGCGGCTCGGAGGAGAGCTCGAGCTGCGGCCGCTTCAGGGTCCCGCGCACGCGAACGATGACGGTGGCGGCGTCGACGACGCGCGTGATCCGGATGTCGAGCGCGGGGTCCGGATTGGGGCTGCCGTCGAAGCTCACGCGCACGCGCTCGATCTCGTAGCGCCGGCCGAGGAGATCGATGCGGCCCCAGGTGCTCTCGACGGTTCCGGTGATGCGCACGACCTCGCCGAGGACCTCGACGTCGAGGTCGCCCTGCAGATCGGTGCCGAGCTCGCTCGAGCGCACCCGAAACGGTCCCGGGATGTGCGCCTTGATCGACGCCTTCACCGGCGCGTCTTCGGCCAGCTCGGCCGCCTCGACGGCGCGGCGGCGCAGCTCGGCCGGATCGGTGAAGACGAGGTCGGGCATGGGCGACAGCGGCTGCGGCTTCTTGCCGTCGACGAGACGGGGCAGCTGCGCCAGCCCCTTGTTGACCGTCGCCGTCACCATGAGGACGCCGTCCTTGCGCTCGCCGTGGAGCTGCGTCTGTCCGTCGACGAAGGCGGCGAAGCTTCCGAGCCGGAAGGGGAAGTGGGTCGCCTGCGCGCTCATGTCGAGCCCGAGCGGCGTGGCGAAGCCGTCGAGACGCGCGCTGCCGCTGGCGACGAGGCCGCCGTTGCCCACCTTGACGGCGAGCCGCTTGAGCTCGATGCGATCGTTGGCCGCCGCCAGCGCCAGGCTGAGGTGGTGATAGAGCAGCGGCTGTGACGCGAGCGCGAACGCGCCGTCCTCGACATTCAGCGACCCGGCCAGCTGCGGTCGCGCCAGCGGGCCCGTCACGGTCACGTCGCCGTCGACCTTGCCGCGCAGCTCGCGCACACCGGCGATCCCGCCCTTACTGAGCGAGAGCGAGAGTTGCTCGACCCTCAGGCGCGCGGAGATCCGTCGCTCGTTGCCGGCCAGGAGCTCTCCGCTTCCGTGAAGCGCGCCGCCGCCGCCCAGCTCCTCGGCGTCGAAGCGCGCGGTGCTGTGTCGCGGGTCGTGGTGGGCCGCGCCGCTGAAGCGGCCGAACCGCATCTCGCCGATGCGCAACCGCTCGGCGGCGAAGTCGAGATCGCCCTCGGGATGGGCCAGGGTGCCGCGCACCTTGGCGCGCGCGGTCAGTGCGCCGTGCAGCTGTTTCCACTGCGAGAGCTCGTACGACGAGATGGCCGCGTCCGCGCGCAGCGGCGCGTCTTGCCAGCGCTCGCCGTCGATGAGCTTGTGGAAATCGAGCCGGGTCTCCGCGCTGGCGGTCACGAGGCGCGTGCCGCGGACGTCGCCGGTGAGCGACAGCTCGAGATCGGAGCGCTGATACTCGGCGTGCAGCACCAGGTCGATCTTGTCGAAACCGGCGACGGTCAGCTTGCGGCCGTCGAAGGTGGCGTAGAGCGTGGGCTCGTGCAGCGTGCCGCCGAGCTTGAGATCGCCGTCGACGAGCCCGGCCGAGACCGGCACGTCGAGGCCGAGGCGGGCCAGCGGCAGCCGCGCCACATCGAGGCTGCGCAGATGGACGGCCGCGGTGATGGGCGTCGTGTGCACCAGCCGCTCGAGCAGCTTCTGCGTGCCGCGCGAGAGATCGATCGGCGCGAACAGCTCGAGCTCCACGGTGCCGGCCTTCTCCGTCGCGTTGACGGCGAACGAGCTGGACAGCTTGGCGTCGAGCCGCTGCGCGCCGTAGCGCACCTCGAGCCGGGTCCGGTTCTCCTTCAACACGTCCCACTGCCAGCGCGGCACGTCGAGGTCGGCGGTCATCGTCGGTGCGCGCGGGCTCCCGGCCACGGTCGCCTTGACGTCGACGAGTCCTTTGAGGGTGGCGAGTGATCTGGGCAGATATGGCGCCAGCCGCTCGATCGCCAGCTTGTCGACCGACAGCGTGCCGTCGATCCGCGTTTTCGCGTAGTGGCCGCTGACCCGGTAATCGGTGCGCCCGAGGCCGAGGGCGCGATCGGCGGCCATCGAGCCGGTCAGCGCCAGCGCCACGACCGGCTGCCCCGCGCTGCCACTCACCGTCACCTCGCCGTCGACGGAAGCCTGGGGCAGCGCCCGCTGCACCTGGGCGACCAGCGCCAGCCGTCGAACGTCGAGCTTGCGCGCGGTCGCGTGCAGCGCCACCGCCCCATTCGCCCCGTAGCGCCCGTCGAGATCGAGCTCCTGGGTGCCGCTGCCGCGCAGCGACAGGCGCGCCGCCAGGCCGGCGCGGTCGAAGCGGAAATGTCCCGGGCCGTGCGTCTCCCACTTCTCGCCGCGCAGGGCGACGAGCACGCGATCGAGGTCGAGATCGACCGCGAAGGGCCCTTCGCGACGCAGCCTCTGGCCGTGCGCCTCGACGACCACGTCGGATCCGGTCGACCCCTTGGCCGCGACGGCGAGGCCGACGACGCGCGGTCCCAGCTCGGCGTTCACCGTCGCTGCGTCGAAGTGCAGCCGCGGCCCGAGGTCGATGGCGGTCGCCTGGATCTGTGCCGAGCCTTCGAGATCGCGCGCGTGAACCCGCGCCGTGAGCGCGTCGACCCGGGTCGACGGCGCGCCGAAGCGATGCGCCTCGACGTCGGCGTCGATCTTGGAGTGCCCGCCCGCGTGCGCGAACGTGGCGTGCACGGTCGCGTCGCCGGCGAAACCAGGCAGCCCGATCGACGCGAGGCGCGACAGGTCGCGCGACTTGACGTCGGCGACGGTGCTCATCGTCAGCGCTCCCTCGTATCTGAGCACGCCGTGCCCAGCGGCGTGCGCGCCGACCACGTCGGCATCGAGCCGTGAGAGCGTGACCCGCACGCGCGCGTTCTCCCCGTCGCCGTCGCCGGTGAGCGCGAGCACGCCGTGCGGAGCGCCCGCCCACAGGGTCGCCGGATCGAGGGCGCGCGCCGCCGCCGTGCCGCGCCAGGTCACACCGGTGTGCGTGACCCCGACGTTGCCGTGGACGGCGATGTTGCCGGTCGGCGGCGTGACCGCGACCTCGACCGTCATCGACGCCAGCGGTCCCTTGGCGAGGACCTCGGCGTGCCAGGCGCCGCGGATGGTGAGCGCGCTCAGGAGCGTCTCCATCTGCTCGCCCTCGGAGTCGACGGTGAGGTGCAGCGCCTCGAGGTTCGACCCGCCGGCGCCGTCGACGAAGAGACCGCTGACGTCGGCCTTGGCGATCACCGGGTGCGTCATGCGCGCCGCCAGATTGTCGAGCTGGATCGTCCGTCGATCCCCGACGCTGGAGGCGCTGGCCTCGAGGCGCAGCGTTCCGTCGATGGGCCGCATCCAGCGCTTCGCCGGCGGTGGATCGTAGCGAACCACGAGGTCGGCGCGCACGCGGCGGATGACCACGTCGAGCGGTCTACCCGCGGCCCCCGCCGGCGTTGCCGTCGGCTTGACCAGCGCCATCAGGTTGAAGCGCCCGTCGGCCAGCGAGCGGCCGTGCACCATCGCGCCCTCGAGGACCAGCTCGTCGATGGCGAGGGTATGGCTCACCAGCCCCTGCAGATCGTACGAGACCGACAGCCGCGCCACGCGAACCGCGACCTCCCCGTCGGCGTCGCGCAGCTCGACGTCGCGCAGCACCAGCGTGCGACTGAGATCGCCTTCGAGCGCGCCGATGTGCAGCGTGCCGGCGAGACGCTCCTGCAATCCCGGCAACAGGCGCGCCACGATCGCGCGGCGCCCCGATTCGGACCGCGCCCACAGCACCAGCACCAGCGCCGCGAGGAGCGCGAGGCCGACCAGCCACAGCGCCGTCCAGGCGAGCCCTCGTGCCAACTTGTGCGCGCGGGTGCGGGCCATCAGAATGCCTCACCGACGGAGACGTGATAGGCCACGCGCTGATGCGGATCGGGGTTGGGCGTGCCGTCGGGCTCGAAGTCCGCCAGCCGGTTGAGGCGCACGCCGACGTCGAACCGCAAGGTGCCGATGATGGTCTTGAAGCGCAAGCCGCCGCCGGCCGCGAGGTGCAGGTTGGTGATCTGCACGGCGGTGTTGCGATAGACGGCCCGACACTCATCGGTGGAGCACGACGGCGCGCTCACGTCTCCCGCGTCGAAGAAGCCGGCCAGCGCGACCCAGTTGTTGGCGATGCTGAAGAGATTGACGCGCAGCTCGGCCTGCGCGAGCAGCATCTGATCGCCGCCGATCGGAATCGGCTGCACGCCGTTGATCCCCGACGGCACCTGCCGCGACAGCCGGTTGTAGTTGAAGCCGCGATGCGACCCGGGACCTCCCAGGTAGAAGCGCCGGGTCACGGGGCTGCCGAGGTCGCCCTGCGTGAACATCTGGCCGAACTGCACGCGCAAGGCGACGGTGACGCGACTGCCGAGCGGGATGTAGCCGCGCGCTTCGGGCGTCAGCTTCTCGTACAAAAAGGCGCCGCCGGCGTAGACGCCGCCCTCCTCGACGGTGAGGCCGACGTAGCCGCCCTTGTGCGCGTCGAGCGGCCGGTCGCGCAGGTCGAGCGCGAAGTCCTCCTGCCACCAGCCGAGCCGATAGGGATTGACGTAGCCGAAGACCTGTCCCGTCTGCGCCGGATCGGCGAGCAGCGTCGGGTCGGTGTTGAAGAAATTGAGGAGCTGAAAATTGTACGACAGCCCGACGCGCACGCGATCGCGCCAGAAGCCGCGCGACATGCCGAGCTGCGCGCGCGGCCCGTGATACTGGTACGGATACTCGATGCCGACGTCGTAGCCGAGCGTCAGCCGCAGCTGCGTCAGCGGCCAGATCACGTCGGGCTGGGTGAGCTGCGCCTCGGCCGTGAGCGCCGGCCCCTGACGCTGCACGTTCCAGAAGGCGGGGATGGCGACGTAGGCGGGCTCGATGCGCAGGCGCAGCGTCCGCAAGCCGCCCAGCCAGTTGTGGCGGGCGTAGGTCACCGAGGCGTGCGCGTCCGTGCGCTGCTCCTCGAGGCCGACGCCGCCGCCGACCCGCACCTCGTTGAACGTGGTCTCCTGCACGGTGACGACGAGGTCGGCGACCTCGGGATGGCCCGGCGCGTGCGCGATCTCGACGCGCACCGACGAGAAGGTGCCGAGGTTGTAGATCTGACCGCGCGCGTCCTCGACCTCCTCGGGGCGATAGCGGTCGCCGGCGCGAATGCCGGTGTGCAGCGCGATGAGACGCGGGCTGACGCGCACCGCCCCGTCGACGCGCACCTGGCCGTAGCGGGCGAGCGGTCCCAAGGTCGTGGTGAGCTTGAAGCGCGCGAGCATGGCGTCGCGGTTGACGCCGACGGTGCCGTCGACCCGGGCCCAGGCGTAGCCGAGCCCCTGCAGCGCCTTCTCGAGCGCGGCCTTCTCCGTGGCGTAGATGTCGTAGTTGAAGACGGCGCCCGGTTTGAGCCGCCTCTGCAGATCGTGGATCAGCTTTTCGCCCGTCTTGCCCAGCGCCTCGAGCCCGAGCACTTCGACCGCTTCGACGTGCGTCGGAACCCCTTCCTCGACGGTGAACTTGACGTCGACGGAGATGGGCGCATCGGCGCTGCCGAGGTGCGGCGTGACGTCGGCGCTCAGGACCGACGCGCCAAAGTAGCCGTGCGTCTGGTAGTAGGCCTCGATGCGGTAGCGATCGGAATCGACGGTGAAGGGATCGAGGTACTTGCGCAGCGTGTACCAGTGCTCTTCGTCGGTGACGAGCTTCTTCTTCAGCTCGCTCGCGCTGACGTGCTTGACCCCGGCCAGCGTCAGCGTGTGCACCCACGGCCTGCCGTCGGCCTTCTCGCTCGCGCAGCCCGCGACGGTCAGCGCGGCGACGATGAGCGCCCGGCGCACTTACGGCTGCGATCGGGCGCCGGCGAGCGGCGCCGGGAGACGCACGGCGCCCGCCGGCATGAGTCCGACGAGCAGGGAATCAGACAGCATGTGGCTCGGCTCGCGCAGGGGATGGAAATACCACGAACATGGTGTGTAGACCCGTGGGTTTAGGCACGGGATGCCCTGTGGCCATGGCATTCGGCGTACCATCGTCACTTGATATACAAATCGTTGTGGCTGGTGCCGCTCTTGGCGGCCTGTGGATTCTCCGTACCGGACCACGCCAGCTGCGACG
The DNA here is from genome assembly GCA_028287105.1 of Myxococcales bacterium. GTDB lineage: Bacteria > Myxococcota_A > Polyangia > Palsa-1104 > Palsa-1104 > JAQBQH01. Next base: position 39,318 of record JAQBQH010000027.1, on the reverse strand, counting down.
GAAGGCCGCAAGAGCAGGCCTGTGTCGACCTCCTCACCAACAAGAACAGTCAGGCCGAGACGACGCTGAAGGCGCTCTGCGTCGGCAGCTTCTCGACGAGCTTGTGCGACCACACGGGCGCTCTCGGCGGCTGCCAATGCGACGGCTGCGAGAACGGAAAATCGATCGAGTGGCTGTTCGCGGACCCGTCGAAGCAGATCAATACGGCCGACGATGTCCGGCGCGTCTGCGCCAATCGTCCGTACGTCGCGCCCTAGACGAGTCGCTCCCCTCGAGGCGTCGCTAGACGCGGCGGCGCATCGTGGCCGCGCTGATCATCGAGAACAACAGGCCGACCACTCCTATCGCCATCAAGATCAGGCCGACCATGTGGACGTCGACACCGGTCACGCGAAGCGTGATTGCCCAGTAGAGAATTGCGCCGATCGCGATGAGGAAGAGGCTGCCGCCTGCATACATGCTGTGGTGGAGGAGCAATCGCCGGGCCGACATGCTCGCTCGCAGGGTTACCGTCCACCCGCCAGACGAGCCTCAGACCGCCGCCGCCGCCGGCTGCGTCAGCCGCTCAACAGCTCCCGAACCTTCGGTAAGAGCGAGCTGGCCGTGACGGGCTTTTGCATGTACGCGATGCCGTCGTCGAGCACACCGTGGCGAATGATCGCGTTTTCGGTATAGCCGGACATGTAGAGAACGCGCAGCGTCGGCAGCATCGCGCGCAGGCGGTCGGCGAGCTGACGGCCGCTCATCCGCGGCATGATGACGTCGGTCAACAGAAGATCCACCGGCGGGTTGGGCTGCGACTCGACGAGGCGTAGCGCCTCGCCGCCGTTTGCCGCTTCGAGGACCTCGTACCCCGCATGCTCGAGGACCCGTTTGACGAACAGCCGCACCATGGTCTCGTCCTCGACGACGAGGATCCGCTCGTGGCCACCGGTGGCTTTGCCGCTCTCGGCGCTGGGCGGGCCACCGCGCAGCTCGGCGGTCACCGGCACGTACACCTTGAAGCAGGTGCCGTGCGCCGGCTCGCTGTAGACCCAGATGTGACCGCCGCTCTGATGCACGATGCCGAACACCGTGGCCAGCCCGAGGCCGGTGCCGCGCCCATCGCACTTGGTGGTGAAGAACGGCTCGAAGATGCGCGCCTTCGTCGCTGCGTCCATGCCGACGCCGGTGTCGCTCACCGCAATCATGACGTAGCTGCCGCTGCGCACACCGACGTGGAGGCGCGCGTATTCGTCGTCGAGGACGACATTGCTGGTCTCGATGGTGAGGCGGCCGCCGTCGGGCATGGCATCGCGTGCGTTGACCACCAGGTTGACCAGCACCTGATCGAATTGCCCGGCGTCGATCTTGACGTCGGCGACCTCGTCGGCGAGCGCCAGGTGCAGCTCGACGTCCTCGCCGAGCATGCGACCGAGCACACGCTCGGTCTCCCGAATGAGGCCATTGACGTCGACCACCTTCGGCTGCAGCATCTGGCGTTTGCTGAACGCGAGCAGCTGCCGGGTCAGCGTCGCCGCGCGTGTTCCCGCGGCGAAGATGTCTTCGAAGTCGGCGCGCAGCGGATCTTCGCGGCGCAGCTCGCCGATGGCCGCCTCCGAGACGCCGACGATCACCGACAGCATGTTGTTGAAGTCGTGCGCGATGCCACCGGCGAGACGGCCAATGGCGTCCATCTTCTGCGAGTGCGCGAGCTGCTGCTCGAGGAGCATCACGTCCGTGACGTCGCGCCCGACGGAGTAGACGAGGCCGGTCGACGGCTCCGGCACCGCCGCCCATGATAGCCAGCGATGGTCGCCGCCCTTGGTCCTGTAGCGATTACGGAAGGCCAGCGCCGTGGCGCCAACCGCCAGCTTGTCGGTCTCCTCGAGCGTCGACTGCACGTCGTCGGGGTGAACGAAGTCGAGGAACGATTTCGAGAGCAGCTCCTCGGTCGAATAGCCGAGAACGCGCCCAAATGACGGATTGACCCGGCGGAAGCGCCCATCGGTCCCGGTGATCGCGAGAAGGTCGTATGACATGGCGAAGAAGCGCTCGTGCTCCAGGCGCAGCTGCTTCGCGGCCGAGATGTCACGATAGTTGGTGACGATGCAGTGCAGGTTGGGATCGTCGAGGCGGTTGATGCGCACGGCCTCCAGATCGACGTAGCTGCCGTCCTGGTGGCGGTAGCGGACCTCGCTCGTGATGGGTACGCCCGGCTTCGAGAGACAATTGGCGAAGGTGCTCCTCAACTGGTCGAGGTCGTCCGGATGGACCAGCTCGAAGACGCTCATTCCGACCAGCTCGCCGCTGCCGTAGCCGAGGACCCGCGTGGTAGACGCGCTCGCGTAGGTGATGACGCCGCGCGCGTCGGCGGTCTTTATCGCGTCCGAGCTGTTCTCGACCAGCGCGTGGAAGCGCTCCTCGCCGGCAGCGAGCGCGGCTTCGGCGTTGCGACGGTCCGTGACGTCGAGCGAGACGCTGACGATGCGGCCCACCCGTCCATCGCTCGCCGCCACCGTCTCGTAGCGGGTCTCGATCCAGCGATCACCGAGCTGGGCGAGCATCACGACCCGCTCGCCGGCACGCAGCCGCTCGAACAGCTGCACCGTCGTGGTTGGCCGGCCGTCGGGGTCGAACATGGGCGTGGCGGCGAACAGATCGATGGACGAGCGGCCCGTGAGCATCTGCGGATCGATGCCCACCTCGCGCAGGATGCGGCCCTCGACGAATTCGAACCGACCGTCGCCGTCGATGAAGGCGAGCACGATCGGCGCGTTGTTGAGGACGGAGCGCAGACCCATCTCGGCCAGCCGATAAAACTCGGCGCGCGACGGATCGGCCACCTGATCGTTGGCGATGACCAGGCGCGCCAGGCCACCCTCCTCCTCGAGATCCCGACAGCGCACCTCGACCGTCGGGGCAGCTCCCGCGGCGCCGGCGCGGCGGACGACGTTGACGCCGGCCGGCAGGTCCGCCAGGTCGCGCGGGAAGCCGAGGTCGATGATCGTGGTCCTGAACAGCACGGAGCGATCGATGCCGTAGGCCTTGACGGCGGCGTCGTTGGCCTCGCGCAGCGCGAGCGCGCCGCGGTCGAAGATGAAGACCGGTAGCGGGCAGCTTTCGAACAGCTTGCGATATCGCTCCGCGGTGCTCATGGCGATGCTCGTCCGCCCCGGCCTTTGCGTCGAGCGGCCCCGCTGTCACCCTGCTCCACGCGCGCTCGCACGAGCGCCAGCAGCTGTTTGCCGTTGACCGGTTTCTCGAAGTGGGGATTACCGACCGCGTCGAGGAAGGCGCGCGCGTTCGCGGTGAAGGCACCTCCGGTGAGGAACACCATTCGCTCGGCGAGATGCGGCACGCGGCGCGCGACCTCGGCGAAGAGCTCGGGGCCGGTCATCTCCGGCATCATCACGTCGCACAAGATGGCGTCGTAGCGGGCGTCGGCGGCGGTGATGAGCGCGAGAGCGAGATGGCCGTTCGCCGCCACCTCGACGTCATGCTCCCGCGCGAGCAGGCGCTTGAGCGCATGGGCGACGGTGGCCTCGTCGTCGACGATGAGCACGCGCCCGCGTCTTATCGACCGTGCCTTGGCCCTCGTCGGCGGCGGTGCCACGCGAACGGCTGGGGCTTCGGGCAGCCAAACGGAGACGGTGGTCCCGCGATCGACCTGGCTCTCGAGCGAGATCCGCCCGCCGAAGTCGGCCACGATGCTGTGGCAAATCGTCAGCCCGAGCCCCGGCGCGCCCCCGGTGCCCTTGGTCGTGAAGAACGGATCGAACACGCGGGGGAGGACCTCGGGCGCGATGCCGCACCCGCTGTCGGTTACCTCGATCAGCACGCCGCCCGCCTGGGAGCGCACGTCGAGCGTGATCTCGTTGCGGTCGGCTGCGCCCTCGGGGATCGACTGCGCCGCGTTGTTGAGGATGTTCAGGAATACCTGACCGAGCCGCGCTTGATTGGCGCGGACCGCCGGCACCTCGGCCAGGCGCTTGACCAACTGCGCGCGGTGACGAACCTCCGCCCACATCATCGTCGCTGCCGCCTCGAGAACCTGGCGCACGTCGACGGGCCCCGTCGTCTCTTCGTCCGCGCGCGAGAACATCCACAGGTCCTTGACGATGGAGCGGATGCGCTCGGCGGCCCGGCGCACCCCGTCGAGGAGCTCCTCGTCGTCGCTGTTCTTGTGGCCGCTCTCGGCGAGCATCTCGACGTTCATGACGACGACGGCGAGCGGATTGTTGATCTCGTGCGCCACGCCGGCAGCGAGCGTCCCGATCGACGCCATGCGATCGGAGAACATCAAGCGCGCCTCCAGCTGCAGACGCTCGGTGATGTCGTCGACGACCAAAAGACAGCAGCGCTCCGCGTGGACGTCGATGAGCTCTCCGGTCACCCGCACCCGCCGGCGGTGGCCGTCGCTGGTGCGAAACGAGGCGTCGACGCTGGAGGCGCGCCCCTCTTTGCGCAGCTCCGCCACGAACGCGATGTGATCGGCCGGGCTGACCCACAAGTTCAACGATTGGGTGGTGTGGCCGAGGATCTCGGCCTGCGACTGCCCGACGAGCCGGGCGAAAGCCTCGTTGACCTCGATGAGCAGGCCGTCATCAATCGCCTCGATCGCCATGGCGATCGGGTTGGCGCGGAAGCTCTTGGCGAAGCGCTCCTCGGAGCGACGCAGCGCCTGCCCCGCCTCGAGGCGGGCTGCCAGGGCGGCGGCGCGATCGATGGCGTGCAATAAAGCCCGCTCGAGATACCAGGCGTCGACCTTGCCTTTGACGAGGTAGTCGCTGGCGCCGGCGCCGATCGCGAGCGCGTCCGACCCGAGGTCGTCGCGGGCGGTGAGCATCACGACCGGTACGGTCGATCTTCGTCGCTGCAGCTCGGCGATGAAGTCGAGCCCGGTCTGCTCACCCAGGTGATAGTCGAGCAGACAGACATCGACGTTCTCGGTCTCGAGGCGCGCCAGGCCGTCGGAGTACGAGGCGGCGAAGGCGAGGTCGAAGGACGTCGTCGTCACCGACGACAGGAGCTCCTTCACGAAGAAGTGCTCGTCATGGTCGTCGTCGACGAGCAGAACCGAAACGCGCGGACGTCCTGCTTTCATGTTGCCTCGTGCATGCCGATGGCCTCGTCGCGCGAGAAGAAGATGGCGTCGTCGCGCACGGTCATCCCGCGCTCCGGCCGCTGCGCACGACCCGCTCGATGACCGGAACGAGCTCATCGGCCGCGAACTCTTTGTCCACATAGGCGGCGGCGCCGCAGGCGAGCGCGGCCGCGGCATAGGGCTCCTGGTGCAGCGCGCTCCAGACGACGACGGGCATGTCGGGACGGAGGCCGCGGATCGCCGGCAGCACGTCGAGGCCGCTGCGCCCGGGCAGGCGGACATCGAGGACCACGACGTCCCACGATTCGCGGGCGATGGCGACGAGCGCCTCTTCCGCCGTCGTCGCCTCGCCGATGAACACCGATGCGAGCTCGGAGGTCATCAGGCGGCGTCCGGCCGCACGCACGCCCGCGTCGTCGTCCACCAGTAAGATCCTCAGGGTCGTCGGGTCGAGTGCCATCGCGATTGACTGTGTGCGACCGGCGCCTGGCGGGCCGTCAGCCGCGTCTCCCTCGATTGTGTCCGTGCCCGTCCTACAAGAACCGGCGACGGGCGTTCCAGCGCTCAGTCGACAAGACCGGCGCGCAGGGCGTAGCGAATCAGATCCGAGGTCGTTCGCAGCTCGAGCTTCTGGAGCATCCGGGTGCGATAGGTGCTGATCGTCTTCTCGCTCAAGGCCAGCTCGTTCCCGATCTCCTTGACGCTCCGTCCGACGGCGAGCATGCGCAAGACCTGCAGCTCGCGATCGGACAGCGCTTCGTGGGCCGCCGCGTGCGTCGGCGCCCCCATGCTGCCGGCGAGCTTCTCGGCGACGCTCGGCGTCACGTACTTGCCGCCCGCCGCGACTTTACGCACGGCCACGACCACCTCCGTCGACGGGCAGCCCTTCGTCAGATAGCCGACCGCGCCCGAGCGAAAGGCGCGGACGGCGTACTGCTCTTCGGAGTACATCGTCATCACCAGGACGGGCAGGGCCGGCCGTTGCTGATGGATCTCCTTGAGCACGTCGAGGCCGCCGCGACCCGGCAGCGAGAGATCGAGGATGACGACATCCCAACGGCGCGCGCACGCCTTGGCCAGCGCCTCCGGCGCCGTGGTCGCCTCGTCGACGATGAGCCCTTCGATTTCGTCGGACAGGATGCGCATCAGCCCCTCGCGCACGACCGCGTGATCGTCGACGATGAGGATCTTCATCGAGCCCCCTCGGCCGGCCCGGGACGGGGCGCCTCGACGCGGACGGTCGTGCCACCGCCGGCGCGACCCACGATCGAGAAGTGGCCGCCCAGGAGCGCCATGCGCTCGCGGATGCCGACCAGGCCAATCGACGTCGGGGTGGCCGCCTGGAGCGCCGAGATGCCGCGGCCATCGTCGTGCACTTCGAGCGAGACCTGATCGGCGCCGGCGGTCAGCCGCACCTCGACCCGCGTGGCGCCGGCGTGACGCGCGACGTTGGTGAGCAGCTCCTGAAAGACGCGGAACAGCGTCGTGGCGGTTTCGCCGCTGATCGGCTGTTCGCCCTCGCAACGAACCTCGACCACGATCCCCGAGCGTGACTGGAATTCGCGCGCCTGCCATTCGATGGCGGCCGTCAGGCCGAGGTCGTCGAGGATCCCGGGACGCAGCTGCGTCGCCAGGCGGCGCACCGTATCGACCGTCGAATCGACGAGCTCGGACATTGCGTGCAGCCGTTCGACCACGTCGGAACCGCGGTCGCCGACGGCGATGCGCCGCTCGATCCAGCCGATGTCCATCTTCATCGCGGTGAGCCGCTGCCCCAGCTCGTCGTGGATCTCGCGCGAGACGTGGACCCGCTCCTGCTCGCGCGCCGTCTGCAGGCTGGCCGCCAGCGCCCGCAGCTCGCTCTGCCGCCTCTGCAGCTCCTCACGCGCCCGCTTCGCCTCGCCGATGTCACGGATGTAGCCGGTGATGAGCGCCGGGCCTGGCAGGGCGATGCGAACGACCGCGACCTCGGCCGGGAACTCGCTGCCGTCGGCGCGGACGAGTACGACCTCGACGCGTTGCCCGATCAGATCCCACTCGCCGGTCTCGAGGTAGCGCTGGAAAGAGGCGCGATGGCGCGCCCGCAACGCCGGCGGCACCAGCGCTTCGAACGGGCGGCCGATGGCGTCGGCCCGCGCGTAACCGAACACCAGCTCCGCGGCCGGGTTGAACTCGACGATTGCGCCGGTGTGATCGATCGTCAAGATCGCGTCGAGCGCCGCGGCGAGCTTGGCGGCCTTGCGCGCCTCGCTCGCCTGCAGGGCGCGCGCCGCCTCGTGCTCCTCGGTGCGGTCGCGAAAGACGATGACTACGCCGCGCGCCGGGCCGTCGCTGTCGCGGATTGACGAGCGGACCTGCGTGATGGGCCGGACGCGGCCATCGCGCGCAGTCAGCTCGCTCGTCGTTCGCGCATCGCGCACGCGGTAGACGTCGTGGACTGAACGGTGGAGCGCCTCCTCCACCGACCAGCCGGTCAGCTGCGCCGCCACGGGATTGAAGCGGACGATTTTCTCGTCGCCGTCGGTCGCGATCATCCCGTCGCCGATGCAGTCGAGCGTGGTCGCCAGATCGCGCTCGCTCGCACGCAGGGCCGCCTCGCGGGCGCGGATGAACTCGTCTGCGACGATTCCGATGAGCCGACGATCGTAGCGCCGCGCCACGTCGAGCACCGCCCGCAGTCGAGGCGGCTCCTGTGCATAGGCGCCGACGAGGTGCCGCACGAGCGCGTCTGACAGGGCGCCGAGCGCTTCGAGGCAGATGCGGAACGGGACATTGTGGCTGACATGCCGGACGGCGTACGCGCGGAAGGTCTCGTTGTACGGCCCCCAGTCGCCGGCTAGACCGCGCTTCTGCCGCCCGAGGAGATCGGCGTCGACGGCCGCCAGCTCCGACGGTGACCTCTCGAGCAGGTAACGGAACGCCGGGTGCTTGGCCGCGGCGCCGCGCAGCGCTGTGAGGACCTCGGTGAAATTCTCTTCGTACACGCGCCAGAAATCAACGAGTGCTTCGGTGTCGGAGGGCGTGAACCAATCGCCGCCCGCGCCGTTTTCCTCGTCCCGTGGCCACATGACGATGACTCCCCCCACGCCACCCGCACCCGCGCCACCCACCGCGCCATCACTGGTTACCGCGTTCTCCCCCCTCGATCTTGCATCGTTCTGCTGTGGCGCATGTACAGAACTGCTCAGCGACGTCGCGCAGCGGCGAATGCGGCTGGCGTGACGCCGACGCTACGTTTCAGCGCACGCGACAGATGCGGCTGATCGTGGAAGCCACACCCGGCCGCGGTCTGGGCGACCGACTGTCCGGCTAGGAGCAGCTCGCAGGCGCGCTCGACGCGCCGCCGCATGACGAACGCGTGCGGGGTCTCGTGCGTGCGCTCCTTGAACGCCCGCGCAAAGTGGGCGGTCGAGAGACGCGCCACGCGAGCCAGCTCGTCGACAGTGAGACGCTCCGCGATCCGATGTTCGACGGCCTCCTGCACGAGATGCAGCTGGCGCTCCGACAGTCCACCGGCACTGTCTATCGTCTCGTCCTTCGGGTCGAATAGGCTCGCCAGCCGACCGACGATCGCCGTGCAGAGGCCGTCGGCATAGAGCGGCCCCGACTCGCCGCTGCGCTTCGCCTCGCGAAGGACGGCGCGCACCACCTCGGCCAGCGGCGCATCGAACAGGCCGAACATGGGCGGCAGCGAGAGATTCCGACCGAGCACGCGCCGCACCTTGGGCAGCGCCAGCTCGACGGCCCCCCAGCGCGAGGGGCCGAGCGTCCGCAGCGTGAACGGCGCGCCTGCCGGGCTGATCCAGAAAGTGTTGGGCGGCAAGGTGACGCGCCTGAAGTCGCGGCGGCCGCGGGTCTCCATGAGGAGCGGCCGATCGTCGAGGTTGAGCGCCAGATGGTGGCCGCTCGTGGCGACATCGGTCGGCTCGAACGCGCGGCTGCGGCCGACTTCCGCGACGACGCCGTCCCAGCCGAGATCGCGGCTCGACGCCAGAACGACCGACTCCAGCATCACTTCCGGATCCCGCTCACCCGTCTCGGCGCGATAGTAATTCAGCGCGGACGCTCGCCGACCCATCCCCATCCCTCAACTCCATGTCAGATCTGGTGCGCTCGCGGCCGTGCCATGCCCCCGAATGCCGTGGCAGCGCGGCCGCCCTTTTACTACACTCTAGCGGGAATGAACAAGCGCTGGACGGGGCTCTTCCTCGTCGCGAGGCTCGCAAGGCTCGTGAGGCTCGCGAGCCTGCTGCTCGCGGTGCAGAGCTTCGTCCCCGTCGCGACCGACGGCCCCGGAAGCAATGGCGCCAACACCGATGGCGCCAGTAGCGACGGCGCCGCGCCTGTCGACGACACGGCGTCGCTGACGGACGGCATCACGGCCGACCACGCGGCGGTCGTGCCGGCCCGCCATTCGGCGCGCCTGCCTCACGCCGCGTACGTCTCCCGATTTCACTCCCTCCACCTCGCCACGGCACCGCCCGCTTTCGTCGAGGTCATTCATGTCTCGACCTGCCCGGCACATCTCCGCAGCGGCCCCAACACCGTCAGCGAACGCGGTCCACCCGTTCTCCTCTGACCTGAAGCTTCACACATCCGTTTCGTGGTCATGACCGATGCGCTTCGGCGCCGCCGCGGCGGCCTCGCGCTGCGCGTCCGAGGAGAACGACGTGGAACAGCCAGATCCGGTCACCGAATCCGACAAGAAGGGCGGCGGAGCGCTCGTCGCCATCATCCTGGGAGCACTCTTGATCCTGCTCGTGGTCTTGAATGCCAACTGCTGACGCGGAGGGCTTGGGCGTGCCCGACGACTGATCTACGATGCAGCGGGGGCACGCATGTCCAACTTCATCCAGATCACGCCGTTCATGCACGTCGACGATCTCGCGCAGGCATTGGCCTTCTTCGAGGGGGTCCTCGGTTTCGAGACCCGCTACCAGGGCGACGGCTACGCCTACGTGCAGCGCGAAACCGCCGGCCTCCGCATTCTGCAGAACAAGGGCAACGACGGCGCGCCACCCGGCAACCGCCGCTTCGCCTACTACGTCGACGTGCGCGACGTCGACGCGCTCTACGCGGAGCTCAAGCCCAAGCTCGACACCCTGCCCGCCGCCGACGTGCACGGCCCGGCCGACAAGCCCTACGGCCAGCGCGAGCTCCTCATCCTGGCTCCGGACGGCAACCTCATCGCCTTCGGCCAGGAGATCACTCCCGTCGGAGAATAGCGTAACTCAGCTATGAGTGACTAGTCCGGTAGCCGATCGTGACAGCTCGGCACAGCAGATTGGTCCGACGACCGCGATCCGCGCGGAATTTTCCACTGGAGCGCCGCTTGCTCTAGTCGCCCGGTCACGATGTCATCTGTCCGCACCGCTGCCCTCTTCATCCTGGCGGCCTCGACCGCCCTCCCCGCCTGCGCCCCCGCTCCGTCGCCGCGCGGCGAGCATGACGAATCGCTCGAGTACAACGAGCTCAACCTGGCCGCCGGGCAGATCGTGCTCTACGAAGCCCAGGCGCGCACCGCCAACGCCTGCCGCGCCGACTTCGGCAGCGACGCCCAGCGCGCCGCCTGCGCCGCCAAACCGGCGCCGGCGATCCCCTACCGCGCCGAGGGCCTGTCGTGCGCCGAGCTGCCCTATCTGTCGGGCATCCGCCTCGGCACGCTCGACGACATGCTCGCCGACAGCGCCGACTTCCGCGCCGGCATCACCGTGCGCTACGTCGCCGACACCGTCGGTGCCAACGCCCTGTGGCTGATGCCGCTCTTCCCCAACAACGACCGCTGGGGGCTCCCCGACGCCTGCGACAACCTCGGCTCGCCGTATGCCGTGCGCGACTACTTCCACGTCGCCGGCACCCTGTCGCGCAGCTGCATCGCCGCGGGCCGCGACGAGTACTCGGACACGCCCTGCTGGGGCAACGACGTCCTCGACCGCCTGATCGCGCAGGCGCATGGACGCGGCGTCAAGGTGCTGCTCGACGTCGCCCTCAACCACTTCGGCCACAACTACCTCTTCTACGACGTCGCCGGCGCGCTGCCGGTGCGCGAGCGCGTCGCGCGCGGCGACAGCCTCGACGGCCTGTGGGACTTCGCCGCCAGCTACGACGAAGCGCTCTTGCACCCGGCGCTGGCCGACGATCCGGCAGCGCTCGCCGGCGCGGCCGCCGCCACCGACCGCGCCGCCCTCGCCGCGGTGCGCGCGCGCTGCCCGTCGTTGTCCGGTCAGCCGCTGGTTCGCACGGCGCTGCAGTGGCGCGACGCCTTCGACTGGGAGCGCACCCAGCTCCGCTGCGGCGGCGAAGCGCTCGAGTACCAGCTCCCCGGCTACTACCTCGGCGGCAACAACTTCGACCCCTCGCGCGGCGCCGGTGACAACTTCACGAACAACTGGACCGACGTCAAGTTCCTCTACCACCACGAGGACAACGCCGCCCACCGCTGGGAATATGCGCGCACGCGCGAGTACGTCTTCCGGGTGCTCGACTACTGGCTCTCGCGCGGCGTCGACGGCTTCCGCCTCGACCATACCACCGACTTCTACTCGGGGCTGACGCCCAACGAGTGGAAGTACGTCACCTCCAAGCTCGACTATTACGCCTGGCGACGCGGCCAGCCGCGGCCCATCTTCCTCGCCGAGGAGTTCGGCGACCAGGGCGGCATGAGCCATGTCGCCGATATCCTCACCGAGGGGTACGTCGGGGATCTGACCGGCCGCAACGGCCAGACCAAGGACGCCTGGTTCGTGCAGCGCGTGGTCGACAACACGCAGCGGTTCGGCGGCCACACCTTCGTCATGAGCGCGCTCGAGACCCACGACGAGAAGCGACTCCTCGACGGCACCGGCTTCGACGTCTGGACCGGCGCGGGCTTCTGGGGCATCGGCGCCACCACCTGGTCGACACCCATGATCCTCGCCGGTCAGGAATTCGGCGAGGGCGAGGCGCTCGGCTTCCGCAAGTCGGCCTTCTTGCCGGCGCGGTTCGCCCCGCCGGCCGCGGCCGACGCGCTCACCCGCTTCTATCGCGACATGATCCGGACGCGCCTCCAGCCCGAGAATCGCGCCCTGCGCGCCTCGCACTACCGCTTCCTGCCCCGGCGCGACGGCGGCGGCAGCGACGGTCGGATCTACGCGGCGGCCAAGTGGTCCGATGACGGCAACGTCGTCTTCGTCGCGCACAATCTCTGGCAACAGGACGTCGCGCAGTCGTACTACCTGCCGCCCGACCTGGCGCAGGCGCTCCTCCTGCAGCCCGACAGCTCCTATCGGCTTGTCGACGCGCTCTCCGGACTCCAGGTCGGCGCCTGCCGCCGCGGCGCCGACCTGGCGTGGGACTTCTACGTCGCGATGGGCGCCAGCACGCGCCTGCAGTGGATGCGCCTCGAGCAGTGCCACTGACGAGCGCCGCGCCGATAGCCGCCCGCGCGTCGGTGTATTCACGATATCGCCCTCGATAACCGATATTCGATTCGCTTATTTAATATCCAGAATCACCGATACCGATAATTGCTATCGCGGTTACGAAACCGGATCGCCCTGCTGCGTCCGATGCGCCGCGGCCGCTGAGCTGCGTCGCAGAAAATTGCGAGGAAGCTTCCACTCGACATCCGCAATGATGGGAATTCCCGACGTGATTTCGCACATTACGCGGAATCACGCGAGACCGAAGCGCGCAGTCTCACCGTGTCGGACAGCCATCCTGGTGCCGCGTTCACCTACTTGAAACTACGCATTTCGGGGTTCGGCTTCAGCATTACAGTTCTGGAAAACCTTATTAATTCCGATTGACTGAGTATCCGTTAGTCCTTTATTGTCGCCCCAAGTTAATTCCGTGTGGGGTGGCTTTGATGCTGATGCCTAGGACCGACCATGCACTTGGAGATTCGGTCGGCCGATATCGTCTTCTCGGTGAGGTCGCACGTGGCGGCATGGGGATCGTGTATGTCGCCGCCGCGCAGGGTCCCGCAGGTTTCTCGAAGCTCGTCGCGCTCAAGGAGCTCCGTCCCGATCTGGTCGAAGATGAAGAGTTCCTGACCATGTTCCTGGAAGAGGCGCGCATGGCGGCGCGTCTCAACCATCCCAATATCGTGCAGACCAACGACGTCGAGGATTGCGACGGCCGCCACTTCATCGCCATGGAGTATCTGGAGGGGCGCTCGTTCTATCACGTGCTCAAGCGCTTCGCCGCGCGCGGCGGCTTTCCCCAGCGCATGGCGCTCTCGGTCCTGCGTGATGCGCTGGCGGCGCTCGATTACGCCCACGAGCTGTCGGGCTTCGACGGCCGGCCGCTCGGCTTCGTCCATCGCGACATGAGCCCGCACAACATCTTCCTCACGTTCGAGGGGCACACCAAGGTCATCGACTTCGGCATCGCCAAGGCGCGTGACTCGTCGCTCGAGACCAAGACCGGGGTGCTCAAGGGGCGCGCCAATTACATGGCGCCCGAGCAGCTCATGGGGCGGGCCGACCGACGCAGCGACATCTTCTCGGTCGGCGCCATCCTGTTCGAGATCTTGAGCGGGCGCCGCCTGTGGCAGGGGCTCGGCGAGATCGAGATCCTGGCGGCGCTGACGCGCGGCGAGATTCCGTCGCTCGCAGCGGTGCGGCCCGATACGCCGCCGGCGCTGGTGCACGCCTGCCAGAAGGCGCTGAGCGCGCGGCCGGAGGATCGCTTCGCGACTGCGGCGGAGATGCGCGACACCCTCGACCAGCACCTGTGGGCGACGGGCGGCGCGCCGCGCAACCGCGAGATCAACGAAGTGCTGATGCAGGAGTTCGAGAGCGAGCGGTTGCGTACGCGCGCGCTCCTCGAGGGCGCGCTCTATCGCCTGCAGGCGGGCGAGAGCGGTTCGCTCGAGGCGCTCGAGCTGCACGACCCGCGCGACGCGTCGCTCGATTCGCGTCGCGGCAGCGGCCGCTCGCAGAGCTCGGTGAGCCGACACAGCTCGGTCAGCGGACACAGCTCGGTCAGCCGGCACAGCTCGGTCGGCACGCACAGCTCGCCGGGCACGCACAGCTCCCCGGGCACGCACAGCTCCCCGGGCACGCACAGCTCCCCGGGCACCCACAGCTCCCCGGGCACGCGCGGGTCGATGGGCGGCCTCGGCAGCAACAGCGGGCGCGGCAGCTTCTCCAACGAGCGCTCGATCCATCGCGAGCAGTCCCGCGTCGGTCAGGCCGACGGGTTGGCCGCCTCCGCCATGGTGCTGCGGGCGAATGCGGCCCTCGATCCGGTGCTGCTGCCGCCGCTGCCGGCAGAGCCCGAGTCGTTCATGGGGCGGCGCCGCTCGTGGCTCGTCGCGGGCGCGCTCGGCATCGTCTTCGTCGGAACCACCGCGTTCGTGGCGCTGCAGCACAATCCGCCGCCGACGCCCGAGCCGGTGGTCACCCAGCCGCCGCGCGCCGCTCCTGCGGCGGCCGCGCCGCGCGAGCTGCCGGCGCCGCACATGGACGACACCATCATGCTCTCGGTCGGTGTCGCGCCCTCGTCGGCGCAGATTTACATCGACGGGGAGCTGATGCCGTCCAATCCGTTCGTCGGGCGCTTCGCCAAGGAGGGCGGGACTCATCGGCTGCGCGCGATCGCGCCCGGCTTTCAGTCCAAGGAGCGCAGCGTCAGCTTCGCCGACAATGTCATGATCGACCTCAGCCTCAACGCGGTGCCGCAGCCGTCCGCGCCGGCGTCGCGTCGCGAGTCGTCTTCGCGCCGCGAGTCGCCGTCGCGCCGCAACGACATCATGCCGCCTCGCCAGCCCTCCTCTGCACCGTCGCCGGCAGTCGCACCGGCGCTGGCGGCCGAGCCGCCGCAGCGCACCGAACGTCCCGAGCGCAAGGGCGACATCGCGCCGCGCGGTGAATGGGAGCCGCCGCGCAAACGCACGATTGATACCAGCAACCCCTATGGTGAAGAACGATGAGAACGCTACTGATCGCGCTGCTGCTCCTGTCGTCGGTGCCGGCAACCGTCCGCGCCGACAATCCCAGCCGCGAGGCGGCCAAACACTTCCAGCGCGGCGTGGATCTCTACGCCGACGGCGACTTCCGCGGCGCGCTGGTCGAGTTCAAGAAGGCCTACGGCCTCTGGCCGCGGGCCAACGTTCTCTACGACATCGGGCAGACCGAGTATCAGCTGCTCGACTACGCCTCGGCGCTCAAGACCATGGAGCGCTACCTGGCCGAGACCGGCGCCAACGCGCCGCATCGGCAGGAGGTCGAGGCGAGCGTCGAGGTGCTGCGCGGGCGCGTCGGCCGCGTCATCTTGACGTCCGATCCAGCCTGCGACGTGAGCGTGGATGATCAGCCGGCCGGCACCACGCCGCTCGACGTTGCCATCCTGGTCTCCGTCGGTCAGCGCAAGATCGCGGTCAACTGCGCCGGTCCGCGCAGCGCCTCGAAGCGCATCGACGTGGCCGCCGGCGAGACCCTACGCCTCGAGCTGCGGCCGCCCCCGGCGCCGATCGCGGCCATGCGCGCGGCCATGAACGGCCCCATCCACGACGCCAAGCCGGCGCAGCCGGGCAAGAGCTTCATCACCGGCTGGATCGTCTCCGGCGTCCTCGTCGCGGGTACCATCGCCATGGGGACGGCGACGCTGGTCGAGCAGAGCCGGCTCGCCTCGCTGCGCAACACCTTCCCCGTCGCCAAGGCCGACATCGACCGTCAAGCGACGATGACCACCGGCCTCGCCATCACCAGCGACATCCTTGGCGCGGCCAGCATCGCCGCCGTCGGGGTCTCGACCTATCTCACGATCAAGTACGAGCGCTCGAAACACCTCAAGGTCGGACTGACCGCCAGCGGCGTTCACGTCGGCGGGACGTTCTGACATGGAGTCGAACATGCGTAACCACGGTTTCTTCGCTGTCGTCGCCCTGTCCGCTGGCTGCCTCGTCGCAGCCGCCGGATGCAGCTTGATCCTCGACAAGGGGAGCTCGCAGTGCCAGACCGACGACGATTGCACCCGCTTCGGCGGCCATCCCGTCTGTCAGGGCGGCGTCTGCGTGGTGTCCGGTCTGGGACCGGAAGGCTGCGTGGCCACGTCACCGCAGAGTCAGTCGGACTATCTGAACGCGTGCACCACGGCGGCCAACGTGCCGTTCGACAACTGCGCGCGCCTCGGCCTGTGCGGGCCGCAGACGATGCCGGCGACGATCGATCCGACCAATGCGACGATCCCGCCGCTGGTCAATCCGGTGACCGTGCCGACGCAGAACTGCAGCGACGCGGGCACCAACCGCATCTACATGTTCGGCACCTCGGACTTCGCGCCGCTCTTGCGCGCGGCCCAGCCGCTGCTCTCGGCCGGCACGCCGAAATACCGCGCCATCTACCAGAACGCGACGTCGTGCGCGGGCGTCATCTCGGTGTTCGATTCGGCCAAGCGTCTGATGACCAATCCGGCCACGGGCGCGGCGCCCAACTACGCCTTCTACTTCGACGACCAGGGCCAGCAGGTCGGCTGCCTCCTCGACACGACCGGCAACACCATCGACATCGGCGTCTCCAACCTGTACTCGACCACGTGCAACACCGCGACGGCGACGTACGTGTCGGGAACGACGGTGAGCGACTACACCGGCCCGGTCGTCCCCTTCGTGCTGTCGGTGCCGTCGGCGTCGACCCAGGTCTCGATCAGCTCGGAGGCCGCGCACATCGTCTTCGGCAACGGCGGCAAGATGGCGGGCGCGGGCGGCCTCAAAGACGCGACGCCGTGGACGGACCCGACCTACTACTTCATTCGTAACGGCAGCTCCGGCTCGACGGTGCTGACCTCGTACGTCATCGACGTGCCCAAGACCAAGTTCTGGGGCGTCGATCGCTTGTCGACCGACAACCTGCGCGACTCGATGCTGGCGTCGACGGCGGCCGAGCAGTCGATCGGCATCTTGTCGATCGATTACGCCGACAAGAACCGCGGCAACCTGCGCAGCCTCTATCTGCAGTCGAAGGCGCAGAGCTCGGGCTATCTGCCCGACTCGAACAAGAACGCGTTCGACAAGATGAACGTGCGCGACGGGCACTACCCGCTGTGGGGCTACGTGCACTTCTTCACGCCCGTCGGTCCCGGCGGCGTCCCGTCGGATGCGGCCAAGGCGATGGTCACGCGCTTCTCGGTGGCGCACCTCGACCAGACCCTGGTCGACAACATCATCGGCGCGTCGCTCGTTCCGCAGTGCGCGATGAAGGTCGTGCGCGCGGGCGAGGAGGCGGACTTCACGGCCCAGAACGGGCTGCGCTGCGGCTGCTACTTCGATTTCAAGACGACGGGCAAGTCGAGCTGCCAGACCTGCCAGTCGTCGTCGGACTGCCCGAGCGATCGCAACGCCTGCAACTACGGCTACTGCGAGACGAACTAGCAACCGCATCGCACGGCGTCCCCCCTCCGTTTCATCTCTCCCTTCGACTTCCCAGCTCGCGCCGATTCGCTACCGCGAATCGCCCCGCGCATTCTTCGATATTCGATATCGCATTACTCGATTACCGAGAATCACGTCGCCGCCCATCTGAACACCGTTGCGTTGCTACGCAACGTCGATTACAAGTCCATTTCCCGACGACACGGTGCGCGATCACGGCGATGTCGTCCTTCGGGGGCCGTATTCGGATACTGTATACCGACGCACACTATTCAATCGCGAAAAACTCGACGATCTGAGCCTGTACGCGACCATGCAGACCGTCGTGTGCGGTGCGAAGTAGAGTTGGCTAGGTAGGTTCGCCGTCGCGCAGCTCACTGCGGCAGCCCGCCGCACGAAATGATTCGCCCGTCGCGGGCGCTATTGGAGGAACGGATGTTGTCGCAAACGAATGCTGTTGCCGCACCGATGCTGCCGACGATCAACATGTTCGTTCGCAAGCACTTCGTTCACATCATCTCGCTCGTCGCGCTCCTCGCGTTTCTCACGCCAGGCGCGTCGCACGCCGTGCGCTCGCACAAGCTTGCCTACGGGCAGCTCGACGCGTCGGGCTTCTCGCTGTTCCTCATGATGCTGTCGGCGGCGATCCAGTGCGGCTTCAGCGCCTTCCGCAGCGTCGTGGCGCGCCCCAAGCCGCTGCTCGTATGTCTCGCGCAATTCTTCATCGTGCTGCCGTTGAGCTGTTGGCTCCTCGGACAGCTGTGCATTCCGCTCCTCGGACGCAGCCTCGGCGAGCCGATCCAGATCGGCCTCGACCTCGTCATCCTGATGCCCGTCGCCGCCACCGCGACCATCTGGGTGCGCGACACCAAGGGCGACATCGAGCTGCTCGTCAGCCTCGTCGTCATCACCATGTCGCTCGGCACGCTGACCGCGCCCGCCTATCTCTATTTCATGAGCGGGCTGACGGCGAACTCGATCGTCATCCCGCCGTTCCTGATGCTGCGCCAGCTCGCGGTCGGCGTTCTTTTGCCGCTGGTCATCGGCATGACCCTGAACCGCCTCTTGCGCTCGCGCCTGTCGCGCGTGCAGCCCTACTTCGCCTTCCTCGGGAACGTCGGCCTCTTCATGGCCGTCTATCTGAACGTCGGAACCGCGTCGCCGCTCTTGCGCGATCTTTCGTTCCAGCAGATCGCCTGCGCGATGCTGATCGTCCTGGCCGTGAACCTGGCGAACTTCTTCCTCGGCTCCGCCATCGGCCGGGTCGCCGGGCTCAAGCGCGACCACCAGGTCACCTGCGAGTTCTCGAGCGGCATGCGCTCCAACGGGACCGCGCTCGTGGTCGGCCTGGCCTCGTTCCCCGGTACGCCGCTCGTCACCGTCCCGGCGGCCATCTACATCATCTTCCAGCACCTCATCGCCAGCATCGTGAAGTCGCGCCTGGCGGCCCGCTACGGCAACGGCGATGGCGACGGCGACGGCGCGAGCGCCCGCGCCCCCGCCGCCGATAAGCTCGCCAGCGCGGCCCAGGCGAGCCCCGTCCGCGCCCGCGTCTCGCGCGCCGCCTGAGCCGTTCGGCACCAACCGCGCCTCCCGCTCAGCCCAATCGGCAGCTTGGACTGATTTGTACGGTGAACACCGTCTTGTCCGCCGCGTAGAAAGGCGCATCGATAGGGACGGAGCCAACCTTCCATGACAACCACGCTACGGATTCTGCTGGTGGACGACCACCGTCTGTTTCGCGACGGGATGCGCGCGCTCTTGGCGACGTACCCGGATCTGCAAATCGTCGCCGAGGCGTCGGACGCAGCCCAGGCGCTCGAGCAGGCTGCCGCCGTCGACCACGATCTCATCATCCTGGACATCAGCCTGCCCGGTTCCAACGGAATGGCGCTGCTGCGCGACCTCAAGAACCGGCCGCAGTGTCGCCCGGTCCTGGTGCTGACCTCGCATCAGCATCGCGACATGGTCGCCGACGCGTTCGCCGCCGGCGCGACCGGCTACGCGCTCAAGCACGAGTCGTATGGCGATCTGGTCGAGGCGGTGCGCGCGACGGCCGAGGGGCGTCGCTATCTGGCGCCACAGCTGGCGCCGGAGCTGCTCGACATCACCCCCGCCAGCGGGGGCAAGGCGTCGCGCGGCGTGCTCGGGGTCCTCTCGCCACGCGAGCGCGAGATCTTCGACCTCATCGTGCGCGGCGAGACCAATGCCGCCATGGCGCGCCGGCTGGGAATCAGCGTCAAGACGATCGAGACGCATCGTACGCGCATCATGCACAAGCTCGATCTGCACTCGGTCGGTGAGCTCGTGCGTCTGGCCGCGCGCCACGGCCTGCTCGCCGCCTAGTAGCTTGTAGTCCTCGCGGCACCCCGATAGAGTGCCTGTCAGCACCGATGCGTTCGCGCGAGACCCTCGTCAGCCTGCTGCTCGGAATCCTCGTGATGGGCGCGCTCTGCGCCTCCGAGAGCGGCCTCCGTTGCGTCGGCTCGACGCCGCGTCACGGCGCGCAGGGTCGCGACAGGGACGCCGGGTCGACCGCGGCCGCCATGTCGGCCGGGCCCGACGCGCTCGCTGCCACTTTCGCCGCCCCCGATGCGCCGACGCTGCACGCCGACGCGGTCACCGGCGCGCTGACGCTGTCGATCCCTGCCACGCCGCCCGCCAGCCGACCGACCGCCGACTCGATTCGCGTCGCCCACACGCAGGCGCCGCTCTACCTCCGCCACCTCGTCCTGTTGCTCTGAGCTCGTCGCTGAGCGACGCCTCACGGCCGACCTCAGCGAGACTCCTCGAAGCTCACCAAAACACGCAGACGAATCAGGCCGACGTCTTCCGCATCGCGGATACGTCGCGCCAAGGAGTGTCCTCATGCAATTCATGCGACCGCTACTTGTCGTACTTTCACTGTCCACGCTCTCGATCGCAATGCCGGCGGCAGCGAAGCCTCCCGCCATCGAGCTTCGCCTCGTCGCTCCATCCGGGGGAGCGCTCGAGCCGCCGCTCCTGAGCGTTCCCGCCGACGGTGTACACGCCGAGGCCTCCGGCTCCGCGGTGCTGGTCGTCCTGCCCCCGTCGGTCGCCAAAACGCTCGAGAGCGCAACCGCTCAGAACCGCGGACGCAGCCTCGCCATCGTGATCGACGGCGTCGTCGAGAGCGCGCCGGTCATCAAAGACACCATCAGGGACGGCAAGCTCTCCATCACGCTGCGCTCGGCCGCTGACGCGCAACGGCTGGCAAGGCATCTGACGACGAAGTAGCGCAAGTCGAGAGGCGGCGGCGCCGGCGCAAATCGGTCGTGCCGGCGCCACCGCCCTGCTCCCCGGTTGGCGAGAGCCAATCAGCGCTTGGTGTCGTCGTCGTCGCGCGACGGCGCCCGCATGCCCGGCTCATTCGTCTCCGTGGGGCGCTCGCGGCGCTGCTCCTGAAGATCTTCCACTTGCGCCTCTTCCCTCCGCACGTCGGCCGACATGGCGCGCTGATCCTGAACCTCGTGCTTACGAACCCGCACCTCCTCGCGCACGACCGGCCGTTTGGTGACCACGACCTCCTCCTCGACGATCGGCACGATGATCTCGCTCTCCACGAACGCGGCGGTGCCGGCGGGCGTCGTATCGCCGCTGGCCGGCACGCGCTCGACCTCCAGCTCTTCTCGGGTGACCGGGACGGACACCTGCTTCTGCTCCGTCACGACGCTCTTGGTGACGCGCACGCCGCCGCTCTGGCGCGTCTGCTTTTGCACGTCGAGCTCTTCTTCGACGAGCGGCACCCGCACCTCCCCGCGATCGGGCCCTTCGCTGCCGGCGGCCGCCGTCGTCATGTCGCGGCGACCGATACCTGCTTCATCGGTGTCGATCCGGTCGTCGCCCGCGCCTGCCATTCCCACGCTCGATGGCCTCGATTGCGTTTCCCTGGCGCTCGGGGCCGCCTCGTCGGCCCGCGCGTAGATGATCTCGTCGTCTCGCACCTCGACGATGCCGTCCAGCCGCGCCTCGAAGTCCTCCTTGAAGAGCAGCCCCTTTTCGATGATGAACATCTCTCCCGAGATCCCGGCTACCTTACCGAGCTTATCGCCGTCGACACCACGGACGACCATGCCTTTGCGAATCTGATTACGGTCCACGAATCACCTCCTGCGCGGCGAGCGATTCACGTAGCGTGCCCAAGGCCAACGCCTGCGATCGCCTGCTCTCTCGTCGGCGCGACGGCTCAGCGCTCGGCCTGATGGTGGCTGATGATGATCTCGACGCGGCGGTTGTTGGCGCGTCCATCCGGCGTCGCGTTGCTCGCCACCGGCTCGTCTTCACCACGCCCGACGGCCCGCATGTGATCCTCGTCGACCCCCTGCGAGATCAGGTAGTCGCGCACACTGTTGGCGCGCGCTTCCGAGAGCTGCTGATTGCGCGTCGCCGGCCCGCGCGAATCGGTGAATCCTTCGACCGTGAACCGCGAGCCGTGCTCGGTCTTCAGCGCCTGGGCGACCTCGTCCAGCCGTGTCCGCGCCGCCGGCAGGAGGTCGGCCGTGCCGCTGGCGAACAGGATGCTGCCGTTGAGCGTGATGACCCGACCGCGCGCCTCGTTGCTCACCGTTGCGAACTGCTCGACCCGATGCAGCGCCGCCTCGGTCTGCTCTCGTGAGGCGCGCTCCTGTTGCACCTGCGCTTCGGCCACCTGACGCTGCGCCGCCGCCTCCTGCGCCCGCCGTTCCGCATCGGCGCGCGCCTGCGTCGCCGATTCTGCTTGCGTCTGTGCCGCCTGACGCTGCGTCTGCAGATCGCGCTGCGCCGCGGCGATGGCGGCCTCGTCGGCGGCTCGCTTCTGCGCCACCTGAGCGCTGCGCGCGGCAGACTCCGCCACTTCGGCCTCGCGCTGCGCCGCGTACGCCAGATCCACGGTCACCGGGGCACGCGGATCCTCGGCGAACGCTTGCTCGGCCTGTGCCAGCGCCTGCTCGGCGCGATGCAGATCGGCCGGCGCGAGCTGCGCGGCCGCGCCGGTGCGCGCGCGCTCGTACTCGGCGCGTGCATCGCGAAGCTCCGTCGGCGGGGTCGTCGCGCAGCCGGCGAAGAGCGCGGCGGCGCACCATCCAATCGTTGAGGTCTTCATCGGTCTTCTCCGTCACATGTTGCGCCGAAGGGCCTCGGCCCTACGGCTGGTCTGTTCGGCCTGCGCACGCAGTCGCGACTCGCGCGCCAACGACACCGCGAGCGCGCCGTCCGCACGGGCGCGGATGAGGAGCCCCTGTGCCTGCTCGTTGTCACCCGCCGCCATCGCGGCACGCGCCGTGTCGAGCTCCTGCCGGGCCTTTGTCAGGTACGCGTTCGCCTGCGCGTCGCGATCGGCGCCGGCTTCCTGCGCCGCACCGACCGCGGCCGACGCCGCCGTCAGCTGTTGCACCGGGGGTGCCGTCGTCGCGCAACCGACCAACAGTGCGAACAACCCAAAGCTTGCTTGCCTCATCGCAGACCTCCCACGACGCAATGATGGGCGTCGGCGACGCGGCGACAAGGGATGACCAGTCGCATCGGTGGGGCATGGTGCGCTCGACGGGTCGGCGACCCGGTTGGCGAGCGCGAGCACCCGGCTTGCCACGCTGCGGGGTCCGGCCGCATCGTACCGGAGTGTTCATCGCAGAGATCTGGCGTTATCCGGTCAAGTCGATGGGCGGCGAGCGGCTCGAGTCGTCCGAGCTGACCGACGCCGGCATTCCCGGCGACCGCGTCGTCCACGTCGAGAACGCGCGTGGACGGGTGCTCACCTCGCGCAGCCGTCCACGGCTCCTGCTCCATCGCGGCACCATCGGCACGAGCGGCGAGCCCCTCGTCGACGGAAGGCCGTGGCGCGACGCAAAGGTGGCGCACGACGTTCAGGTCGCCGCCGGCGAAGATGCCACGCTGGTCGAATCGATCGGGCTCGAGCGCTTCGACGTGCTGCCGCTCCTCATCACCACCGACGGAGCGGTCGCATCGCTGGGCTATGATGGGCGGCGCTTTCGCCCCAACCTCGTCATCGGCGGCGTCGAGGGGCTCGAGGAGCGCGACTGGGAAGGGCGCCGTCTCGCGCTCGGCGCCGCCATCATCCGCGCCGTCGATCTGCGGCAGCGCTGCATCATGACCACGTTCGACCCCGACACGGGCGTGCAGGACGTCTCGGTGCTGCGCACGATCCAGCGCACCCTCGACGGGACGCTCGGGCTCAACTGTCGCATCGAGACGGCCGGGCGCGTTCGCGTCGGCGATCCGGTACACCTGCTGCCGGCCGCGCCCTGACCCTTGCGCGCCGCCTCGCGGGGCGATTCGATCGTGTGCCTAACGGCCCCGATCAGCCAACCGAGCGTCGCCGCGTCGGCAAGCGGATCCGCTCGTAGTCGAACCCCGCCGCCGTCACCGCCTGGCGCCAGCTGCCAAAGCGCCGCTGCCCCGCGTAGCGCAGCGCCGGCGGAATCTTCGACGGCGCCAGCGGCTCGCCGGCAGCGTGACGGCGCCGGATCTCCGCCAGCACGTCCGCTTCGTCGAGCGCACAGCGCCGATGCACGCGCGGCGGCGGCGGCAGCTCGGCCAATCGGCGGAGCCGTGGAAATCCGCCGAAGTAGTTGATCGCCAGGAGCAGCGAGTGCTCACCCGCGTGGAAGAGCGCGGTCTGGGTCAGCGCGACGCCGGCGCGATAGAGCCGCAGCATCTCGCGAAGGATCTTTTGCTCGGTCCAGGGCGGCTGTGGGGTTCGCGTCATGCGTCGACATGACAGTCAACGCTTCGGGCATTTTCGGTAGGGTAAATTCGTGATCAGCCGATGCGACGAGGCGCTACTTCAGGCGGTACGAATCGAGGCCCGTCGCTTCAGGCTTTGGACGTCGCCACCTGCGGCATCGGCGCGGGCCTCGACGTCGGCTCGGGCGGCGTCGCGCCGGGGCTGAAGACGCCACCGAGCAGCTCGGGATAGGCGCCGCCGCCATGCTCGTGGATGTCGAGGCCCTCCAGCTCGCCAGCCTCGGAGACGCGGAGATAGCCGAGCTTGCGAATGACGTACATCATCGCGAGCGAGACGCTGAACGTCGCCGCCAGCACCGAGGCGCTGCCGATGAGCTGCGCCTTGAGCTGGTTGACGCCGCCGCCGTAGAAGAGACCCGTGACCAGCGCGGCCGCCGAGTTGTCGGCGCCCATGGGCGTCGGCGCGCCGAACTGTCCGGTCGCGAAGAGACCGAGGCTGAGCGTGCCCCACACGCCACAGAAGCCGTGCACCGGGACCGCGCCGATCGGATCGTCGATGCGCAGCCACTCGAGGAGGTCGATGCCGACGACGCAGACGACGCCGGCGACGGCGCCGATGATGAGCGCACCGATCGGGCTCACCCAGTAGCAGGGGCAGGTGACGGCGACGAGGCCGGCGAGGAAGCCGTTGACGGTGATGCCGCAGTCCCAGATCTTGTGGCGTGGGTAGACGTAGAACATCGCCGAGAGCCCGCCGGTGCAGGCCGCGAGCGTGGTGTTGGCGGCGACGCGCGCGCAGCCGGCGGCGTCCATCGCCGAGAGGGTCGAGCCGGGATTGAAGCCGTACCAGCCGAACCAGAGGATGACGCCACCGACGGCGGCGATGGTCATGTCGTGGCCGGGCGGCATGCCGCCGCCGTCACGCTTGAACTTGCGGCCGAGGCGAGGTCCGAGGGCGATCGCGCCGGCGAGCGCGACGAAGCCGCCGATAGTGTGCACCACGGTCGAGCCGGCGAAGTCGTGAAAGGCAGCCGGCGTGATCGTGTTGAGCCAGCCGTCGGGACCCCAGACCCAGTGGCCGATGATCGGATAGATGAAGCCGGAGACCCCGAAGCTGTAGAGCAGATCGCCGACGAACCCGGTGCGGCCGACCATGGCGCCGGAGGTGATGGTGCTGCAGGTGTCGGCGAACGCGAACTGGAACAGCCAGAACGCGAGCATCGGGACGCCGGTCGCGCCGTAGGTCGCGGGCGTGCCGTGCAGGAAGAAGTACTGCAGCCCGATGAGCTTGTTGCCCGCGCCGAACATGAACGCGAAGCCCCAGGCCCAGAACAGGATGCCGCACAGACAGGTGTCGACGATGCCCTCGAGCAGGATGTTGACGGTCTCGCGCGTGCGCGCAAACCCCGCCTCGAGGCACATGAACCCGGCCTGCATGAAGAACACCATGAAGGCCGCGATGAGCGTCCACATCGTGTTGATCGGGTTGATGTACTCGGGGACCTTGGCAGCTTCGTCAGCGAGCGCCGACGAGAACCAGTACCAATCGATGAACTTGATGGCACCGATCAGGATCCCGACTCCGAGGAGCTTGCCTCCAAGGATGCTGAGAAACACGCGGCGCGTGTTCCGGTCTGCGAACCGCCTGCTGAACCACTGGACCATTTTCGCCTCCTTCCTCGAGCCGGAGCCGAGGATCTGTCGAGGAGGCTATCGATGCCGCGTTGCGTTACGATTTCGCGTTCATGAAATGCAGGTAAAAAGCCACGCTCGTCGCATTTTGCCAGCGACGGGACGGCTCATGGTTCCAAGCCATTCATCGCCCGGACACGCGCGCGAAACATCGGCGGCGAGGTCGCGCCGTCGATGTCCGGCGGCGTCATGCGCGGCGCTCGTGACGTCGAGCCGGCCCATCGCCTAGCCGCGGGAGGCGCGCGCCAGCACGTCGACGACCAACTGCCGCAGCTTTTGTACGTCGAAGGGCTTCTCGGCGAGGTCGTTGGGCACCGACTGGATGAACTCGCGCGCCCGCTCGGTGAACGCGCCGCCCGACATGAACACCATACGCGACGTGAGGTCGGGGTTGGTGCGCATGAGCTCGGCGTAGACGTCCATGCCGCTGACCTCCGGCATCATGAGGTCGCACAGGACCGCGTCGAACGCCGGATCGCCGCGCAACAGCTCGAGCGCCGCGCGCCCGCTGTGCGCGACCACGACGTCGTGACCGGCGAGCGCGCGCTTGACCACCCGCGTGATGGCCGGCTCGTCGTCGATGACGAGGACGCGGCCGCGCAGTGACGCGGCCGGTGCGGGCACGGACAGCTCGACCGAAACGTGCGCTTCGCCCGTCATCGGCGGCAGCGTCACGCGGAAGGTGGTGCCGCGCCCCGGCCCCGACGCGACCGTGATGCTGCCGCCCATGCCCTCGACGATGCCGTGACAGATCGACAGTCCGAGCCCGGTGCCGACGCCGACCGGCTTGGTCGTGAAGAACGGATCGAAGATATGCGACGCGACCTCGGCGGGAATGCCGGGTCCGTCGTCGCTGACCGTCGCGACCGCCCAGCCGCGCGCATCGGTCGACAGCGACACGGTGATGGTGTGCTCGTCGGCCCGCCCCTCGCCGACGGCCTGCGCCGCGTTGACGAGGAGATTGAGGAACAGCTGCGCCAGCCGAGAATCGCTGCCGTAAACCTTGGGGGTGGGCCCGAACTGCTTTTCGATGCGCGCCGCATGGCGCAGCTGATTGAACGACAGGGCGATGGCCGAGTCGACCACCTTGGCCAGAGCCACGCCGTCCTGGCGCGCCTCGTCACCGCGCGCGAAGATTTTCAGATCGCGCACGATCTGCTGCACGCGACGGGCGCCGTCACGCGCCTCGTCGATCGCCTGGAGGATCGCGCCGCGATCGCTGTTGTCCGCAGCGACGGGGTCGGCGACCTTGTCGCGCACGAACTCCATGTTGCCGAGGACGTAGGCGAGCGGGTTGTTGATCTCGTGCGCCACACCCGCGGCGAGCGTGCCGATGGAGGCGAGGCGATCCGACTGCACCATCTGCGAGCGCATCCGGTTGCGCTCGCTGACGTCGGCCATGGCGCCGACCATGCGTGTCGGGATGCCCTCGGCGTTACGCAGGACGGAGCCGCGATCCATGATGTCCGCCCAGCTTCCGTCGCCGCGCCGGAAGCGATACTCGTGGCTCCAGGAATCGCCGGCCGATTCGAGCACCGCGTTCAGCGATCTCATGACCGCCAGACGGTCCTCCGGCGCGATGCGATCTTCCCACCAGGTCAGTGAGCGCTCGACCTCGCTGGCGTCGTAGCCCAACGACGAGCCGACCGATTCGCTCCAGCTCAGCTCGCCGGTGATGACGTTCCAGTCCCAGATGACGTCGTTGGTGGCGCGCACGGTCAGGCGGTAGCGCTCTTCGCTCTGGCGCGCGGCTTCGATCGACTGCTGCACCGCCGAGATGTCGGCCCAATGGCCGACGACCTCGATCGGGCGCCCCTCTTCGTCGCGCACCAGGCACAGCTCGTCGCGGATCCAGCGATAGCCGCCGTCGGCGCAGAGGAAGCGATAGTCGAAGGCGTGACGTCCGGTCGCGAGCGTCTGCTGCACGTGAACGAGCAGCCCCTCCTGGTCATCGGGATGGATGCGCGCGACCCAGAAGCCCGGCTCGTCGACGAAGCGCTGCGCGGGAAAGCCGGTCAGCTCCTGCGCGCGCTCGCTCATGTACGTGACCTGGAAGCGATTGAGGATCGTCGAGCTGTAGATGACGGCGGGACCGGCGGTCATGAGGTGGCTCAGGCGCAGCTGCGTCGCGCGCAGCGCCTCTTCCATCGCTTTGCGATCCGTGATGTCGCGCACCACCAACGCCACCGACGGTACCGCGCCACCGATCGGCATGGCATCGGCGATGAACCAGCGCGCGCCGCTGCGGACCTCGAGGCCATACTCCAAGGTCTCGCCGCGCCCGGTACGCAGCACGCGCTCGACGACCGCGACCATCTCGGCCGCCTTGGCGGCGCCGACGACCTCGGCGATGGTGCGGCCGACCATTTCGCTCGCGGGACGGACGAGCAGATCCTCGCGCGTGGTCCACACATTCTGGTAGCGGCAATCGCCGTCCAGCTCGAACACGATCCCCTGCGTCGAGGCCAGGATGGCGCGCAGGCGCTGTTCGCTGCGCTCGAGCGCCCCTTCGTGCCTGCGCCCCTCCGTCACGTCGATGCCGACGCCGACGGTACCGATGATCGCGCCGCCGCCGTCGCGCAGCGGCTCGACGCGGGTGTGGAAGATGCGACCGAAACAGGCGAAGTCGTAGACCACCGCCTCGCCGGCGAGCGCGCGTTGGTGGCCGGCGATGGCCGCATGCTCGACTCCCTCCGCCGGACGAAAATAGTCGACGAGCGAGACGCCGATGAACTGATGGGCAGGGAGCTGCAGATCGCCGAGGCCGGCTCCCAGACCCGAGGTGAAGCGCAAGGCGAGGTCGGTCGTCCACACCAGCGCCGGCACATGCCGCATCAGCAGATTGACGAGCCAGCCATCCTTCTGCACGACGGACGCCGACGGCAGCGGAGCCGGCGGCACCACGTCGCGTCGCGCCACCTCTTCCTCGATGGTCTGGGCTAGCGACGCCAGCGTCTCGCCGTCCGACGGCCGCGCGGCGCGCGCGCGCGCATCGGCGATGACGAGCATGGCGATGAACGAGCCACCAGGGACGGCGAATGATCGCGCGGCCACGAAGCGCAGCGAGTCGGGGGCGGCCGCGGCCACGGCAAACCGCGGGTCGCACCCGAGGTCGGGGACGACGACTCCGCCGGTGGCCTCGGCCAGGACGCGCATCGACTGGACGGTCGCTGCGGACCATCGCGGTCCGAAGGCGGCGCGCTGCCAGACCTGGTGGCCGTCGAAGACGAGGAGCGCCGCCGACCCGGCCTCAAAGAGGCGAGCCGCCAGCCGGATCAATGCATCCAGGTCGGCGTCGCCACGGCTTGGCGGTATCAAATCGCGATCAGTATCGCTCAAGCACGCAACCATCTCTCTATAGATGACATCGGCAAGATCGCCCGCAGCTTGAGGGGAGAATGGCGGGGGCGCGAGCAGGAGTTGCACATGTTTACCGCCTTCTCCGTCGTGGACTCCTCCGACGCGCGGACGCGCGAACGGGTCACCAGCGATCACGACGGCTTGGTCGGTCTAGCTCGGTTGCGGCGCCCTGCCTATAGCGCCCCGCAGGCACGGGCCGCCTTCTCGACGGCGTCGACGATGGTCTCCAGATCGAACGGCTTGCCGACCAGCTCGATGGCGCCGGTCCGGCCGACCAGCTTCTCGAGGGCGGCGACATTCGTCGTCGTCAAGATGAAGCAGCGGCCCCTGGCTGCCTCGTGCCGCTTGACCACGTCGACGTAGTAGCGCCAGTTCTCCTCGTAGGGCAGCGCGACGTCGTACACGATCACCGCCGGATCGTGCTTCGTCAAAAAGGCGCCGAGGTCGGCGCCGCGCTTGAAGTCGACGATCATCGCCGACGAGGTCGCGTAGCCCTCCTGCTCGAGCACCCATACCAGCGTCTCGATAGTCTCGACGCTGGTGTCGAGAATCGCGACCTTGAGCGGCGCCGCCATCGACCCGGCTACAGCCCGATGCCGTCGTTGATCGGACGACAGACCGACTGGGCCCCGTCTTTGACGCAGCGCTGATCCTCGGGGCACTTCGCGTTGGCGGCGCAGACGAGCTGGCAGGTCGACTTTCCTTCGCGCTGCGCCACGCACTCGAGCCCCGCGTCACACTTCGCGCGCGCATCGCAGGCGCGCCCCTGTCCCGGCGGCGCTTTGGCGAGCGCAGCCGGGGCAACCACGACAGCACCGACGAGGAAGAGGGCGCGAATCATCGTCAAGGCCGCATTGTAGCCGAGCGGCGCGGCCAGCGAGTGACGAAGCGGGTGAGCGCCTCGTCGGCGCCCGAGGCCAGCGTCACGCTGCCGCCGTGCGCAACCACGATCTCGCGAACGATGAAGAGGCCGAGCCCGAGCCCGCGGTCGCCGGCATCGCCCTTGCGGAAGGGCGTGAACAGCGACGCGCGCAGCGCCGCGGGAAAGCGGCCGCCGTCGTTGGTCACCGCTACGACCACTTCGTCGGAGTGACCGGCCACCTCGATGCGCACGTCGCCGCGGGCGTGGTCGGCGGCGTTGACGACGAGGTTCGTGATCGCCTGCTCCACGCGATCGGAGTCCCATCGCCCTTCGACGTCCCCGTCGACGCTGACGACGATGTTGCGATCAGGATGCGAGACGAGCACGTCGGCGGCGACGCGCCGGCAGATGTCGTCCATGCGCGCCGGCGCGTCGTGGACCGGCATGCGGTCGCCGAGATACGAGCGCGCGTAGTCGACCAGCGCGCGCACCATCCGATCCATGCGCCGTGCGCTCGAGTTGATCCGCGTGAGCGCCTCGCGCCGGTCGACCGCCTCCTCGTCGCGCAGCAGCAGATCGGCGGACGCGCAGATCGCGGTCACCGGGCTGCGCAGATCGTGTCCCAGCACGCCGAGGATGAGGTCCTTCGTCTTGAGCGCCGCCTCGGCCACCTGACGCGCCCGCCGTTCGCGGTGGAGCGCCACGAACGAGCGCACCTTGTCGCGGAGCAGGTCGGGGTCGAACGGTTTGTAGATGTAATCGACCGCGCCGAGCGAGAGCCCCTGCCGCGCGTAGTGCGTCTCGGTGTGGATCGCCGTCAAGAAGATGATGGGCGTCTCGCGGGCGCGAGCGTGCTGCCGGATGTGCCGCGCCGTTTCGAAGCCGTCCATGTCGGCCATGCGCACGTCGAGGAGGATGAGCGCGAACTCCCGCTTCTCGACCTCGGCGAGCGCCTCGCGACCCGATCGGGCGCGCACCAGCGACTCGCCGAGCGGCTCGAGCGTCGCCTCCAGCGCCATGAGGTTCGGCGGATGGTCGTCGACCATCAGGATGTTGACGGGCGGCCGCGGCTCCGGGCTATTCGGCGCCACGCGAAAAGCCCTTCGCAGCGAGCGCCTCGACGTTGGCGATCAGCTCCTCGTCGCGAAAGGGCTTGCGCATGACGACTTCGACCGACTCGGCGAGCTCCGGCGTCAGATCGACGGCGGTCAAGACCATGACCGGGATCGACGCCAGCCGGTGGTAGGCGCGCACGATGGTGAGAAACTCGCGGCCGTCCATGACCGGCATGCGCACGTCGAGGACAATGGCCGACGGCTGCTCGTCGTCGAGAAGGCGACCGAGCGCCTCGCGGCCGGTGGTCGCGGTCGAGACGGCGAAGCCGCTGTGTCGCAAGAGATCGCCCACGCTGGCGAGCGTATTCGGGTCGTCGTCGACGACCAGCACACGAGTCTTTTCCATCTTCTCCCTCACCCCTTTTGAAGGCGTAAGCATGTGCGGGTGGTGATCAAGTTGTGCACGTCACAGCGTCCGATGCGACGCACGATGCGACGAATCGGGGTCGTTGCCGCTGACGAAACGGCCCGACTGCTCCGCCGGTGCCACCGACGGAACCGCCTGCTTCAACAGCCGCGCGATGAGCATCAGGAGCTCGGACGGCTCGATGGGCTTGGCCATGTGCAGCTGGAACCCCGCGTCGAGCGCGCGCTGGCCATCCTCGGTCGTCGCATACCCGGTGAGCGCGATGGCCGGCAAAAAGACGCCGCTCTCCTCCTCCGCCGCGCGAATCCGGCGCACCAGCGCGTAGCCATTCTCGCCCGGCATGCCGATGTCGCTCAGGAGCACGTCCGGTCGCGACGCCGCGATCGACGCCCACGCCTCGGCGGCGCAGGCCGCGCGCGTCACGGTGGCGCCGTACTGCTCGAGCACCATCGTCAGCATGTCGCGTGAATCTTCATCGTCGTCGACCACCAGCACGCGCACGCCGGTCAGGTGCGGCAGCTCGGCGAACGATCCGCTCGGCGGCGAGGTCCACTCACTGCCGCACTCGCGATCGGGATCGCGCGTCGGCAGGCGCACGAGGAAGCGGGCGCCGCGCCCTTCCCCGCCGCCGTCGACCTCGACGCTGCCCTGGTGCAGCTCGACCAGGTGCTTGACGATCGCCAGCCCCAGCCCGAGGCCGCCGTGCGCGCGCGTCGACGAGCCGTCCGCCTGGCGGAAGGCATCGAAGACGTGGGGCACGAACTCGGGCGCGATGCCCTGCCCCGAGTCGGTGACGGCGATCTCGGCGCAGCCGTCGACGGTCCCTACGAACACGTCGATGCGCCCGCCCGCCGGTGTGAACTTGATGGCGTTGGACAGCAGATTCCAGACGACCTGCTGGATGCGGCTCGGGTCGGCCATCACGCGACAGCGTGAAGTATCGTAGACCGCGACGAGCTGCACGTTCTTGGCACACGCCACCGGCATCATCATCTCGACCGCGGTGCGAACGATGTCCGCCGGCGACAGGGTCTTGAGATCGAGCCGCAGCTTGCCGGCGACGATGCGCGAGACGTCGAGCAGATCTTCGACCAGCTTGATCTGCACGCGCGTGTTGCGCTCGATGGTCTCGACGGCCTTGCGCGAGCGCCGCTCGTCGAGCTCTCCCGAGCGCATCATGCGGGTCCAGCCGTAGATGGCGTTGAGCGGCGTGCGCAGCTCGTGCGACAGCGTCGCCAGGAACTCGTCTTTCATGCGGCTGGCGGCCTCCGCGTCGACGCGCGCCGCCTCGGCTTCGGCACGCGCCACTTCGGCCTCGATGCGCGCCGCCTCCGCCTCGATGCGCGCCGCCTCGGCCTCCGCGCGCGCGGTCTCGGTACGCGCGGCCAGCTCGGTCATGCGCGCCTCGGCGTGCTTCTGATCGTCGATGTCGGTGGCGGTCGCGATCCAGCCGACGATGGCGCCGCGCGGACCGCGCTCGGGGATGGCGC
Organism: Myxococcales bacterium; assembly: GCA_028287105.1. Taxonomy (GTDB): domain Bacteria; phylum Myxococcota_A; class Polyangia; order Palsa-1104; family Palsa-1104; genus JAQBQH01. The sequence continues at coordinate 6,286 of JAQBQH010000027.1, read as the reverse complement.
GGCCGAGATGCCAGCGGTAGCTGCCGTCGACCTTGCGGCGGATGCGGTACTGCACGACCAGCTCGCGCCCCTCCTGGACGCCGACCCGCCAGGCCTCGGTGACGCTGTCGCGATCGTCGGGGTGGATGACCTCGAGATGCGCGCGCTCGTTGGCGTCGTCGGCTCCGAGGCCGGTGTAGTCGGTCCACGCTTTGTTGGTGTAGGTGATGCGGCCGTCGCGATTGGCCGCCCACACGCACAGCGGCATGACGTCGGTCAGGTTGCGCACCCGATTCGCGGTCTGCTCTTCGAAGCGCTGCCGGTCGCGCCGGCGAACCGCAGCCAGCTCGCGCTTGTGCTCTTCGGAATGCGAGTACCAATCGACGCAGCTCGCCACCTTCGAGCGCAGCACGCGCGGATCGAACGGCTCGACGATGAAATCGACACCGCCCTGGCCGTACGCCTTGGCGACGACCTCGCCGTCGAGCTCCGCGGCGGTCAAGAAGAGGATGGGCAGCTTGCGGGTGCGCGGCCTCGACCGGATCGCCGCCGCGGTCTCGATGCCTTCGAGCGCGGGCATGCGCACCTCGATCACGACCAGCGCGAACTCCTCGCGGGACAAGAGCGCCAGGGTCTGCTCGCACGAGGTCGCGCGTACCAACCGGTGTCCCAACGGGGCGAGCGCTGCTTCGAGCGCGCCGACGTTGGCGACCTGGTCGTCGACCAGAAGAACCGATGTTGGAACGCGCGGGTGGTCACACGGTTGCAAAAAGCATCTCCTTCGAACGAAGCGTGGGTGATTCATTCTCCTGAAAGTCGCGAAACCAACGAAAAACGATCGCGTGACTGTGGAGTTCTAGTGCTCAGCTATCCGTCGTCAACCGCAGCGCTATCTTGTCGGACGACGCGCGGCGGCAGGTGGTTTCCCGACGCGCAATTTCTCGCCACCCGGACCTGGTATTGCGCGGCACACGTTCATCAGGCACAAGCGTCGAGTCGTCGGCGACAGGCCACAGTGCAAACCACGACGTGCAGGAAGTGCAGTGCCTGCGCCGCGGAATTCACGCTCCACCGCGGCCTGCAAGTGCGCGAAGCGTCGCCTTGCACGATCTTTGCGAAGAGAGAGAGGCAGACGAGGAGAGCCCATGAAGACGATGCGAGTGCCGCGCAGCGGCAGCATGATCCTCAGTATGTTCGTCGCGCTGATCGCAACCGCGCTGCTCCCCGTCGTCTTCATGGCGGCGCTGGCGGCGTCCGCCGAGACGCATCCGCGCTCGATGGGCGAGACGTTGAAGGAGCTGGGGCGGCCGCTGGCGAAGAGCGCCTCGCAGTTGCTCGCGCACTTTCGCTAGTCGACGGGCTTCTCGACGGTGGGGCCCTTCTACCGGTGCCGCTGCTTACGCAACGCGCGGCCGCGAATCAGGCTCTCAGGGGCTGTCCTTTTTGTGCAAAAGCTCGACCTGTTTTCTTACGGTCTCGGTCAGCGCGTCCAGATACTCCTGACGCATCGACGGCGAAATGTCGCTGCGCGCGAACAGCACCTTGGAGGCGACGTTCTCGGGATCCTCGATCGCCTTACCGCTCTTCAAGATGTCGAGCACCAGCTGGTGTGCCTCGCGCTCGAGCTCTGCCCAGAGTCCAGTGAGCCTGCGGCGGCGGGTCATCTAATAGGGTTGTAAGCGACAATCCCCGAGATGCACGACGAAAGCGGCACGACCGCTCAGACGGAGAGCAGCTCCATCAGCACCGACAGCTGCACGGGCTTGACGAGATGGGAGTCGAAGCCCGCGGCTTTGGCCTGGGCGCGATCGTTTTCCTGTCCGTAGCCGGTGACCGCGATGAGGCGGGTTTCGCGGCCCAGCGGTCGCGCGCGCAGGTGGCGCGCCAGCTCGTAGCCGTCCATCACCGGCAGACCGATGTCGAGGATCGCGGTGTCGGGATCGAAGTCCTCGACGACGCCGAGCGCCTCCGGTCCGTCGTGCACGACCACGACCTCGTGGCCCTGCAGGCGCACCGCCTCGGCGAGCAGCTCGGCGGCGTCGCGGTTGTCGTCGACGATGAGCACGCGCAGGCTACGGACCGCGCTGGCCTGGGCCGGCCGCGGCGCGCGCGGCTCGACGGCGGGCGCGACCACGTCGGCGGGAAGCGCCGGCAGCCGCACCAAAAAGACGCTGCCGCAGTTGCGTCCTTCGCTGTGCGCCTCGACGGTTCCGCCGTGCATCGAAACGAGGTTGCGCACCAGCGCCAGGCCGAGGCCTAGCCCACCCTCGGCGCGGTCGCTCGAGCGCTTGCCCTGCACGAAGAGATCGAAGATGTGCGGCAGGATGGCGGGCTCGATGCCGATGCCCGAATCGCGCACCGCGATCTCGACGTCGCCGCCGACGCGCGTCGCCCGCATCGAGATCTCGCCACCGGCCGGCGTGTATCGCGCCGCGTTGGTCAAGAGGTTCGACAGCACCTGCGCCAGACGCGCCTCGTCGGCGTGGAGCATCATCCCGCGCGCGGGCACCGAGACCGAGAAGCGGTGGCGGCGCCGCTCCAGGAGCGGGCTGGCCATCTCGACCGCCTTGGCCACCACCCGCGCCAGCTCCACGGGGGCACGCTCGAGATCGACCTTGCCGCGCGTGATGCGCGAGACGTCGAGCAGATCGTCGACGAGGCGGATGACATGCTCGATCTGACGTTCGACGATCTCGTGCTCTCGCGAGCCGCCGTCGCCGCGCAGCTTGATCAGCTGCAGCGCCGTGACGATGGGCGCGAGCGGATTGCGCAGCTCGTGGCCCAGCATCGCCAGGAACTCGTCCTTGGCGCGATTGGCCTTCTCCGCCTCGGCGCGCGCCTCGCGCTCGCGGTCGGCGGCGTTGGTCAGCTCGCGGTTCAAGCGCGCCGATTCGGTCAAGGCCTGTTCGAGGTCGCTTCGCGTCACGTCGAGCGCGTTGGTCAACATGCGCGCGTGCTGCGCCGCTTCACGAGCGGCGATGGTCATCCCGGTGGCGATGACGGCGCTGTGCTCGGCGCGGAGGAGAGCCCCTGCCAGCGCCAGGGCCCCTCGCTCGTCCTCGTCGAGCGCCACCGGCTCGCCGACGAAGACGAAGGTGCTTCCGTCGTCGACGATGAACGCGGTCGCGGCGCGCAGCGTCGACTGATCGGGATAGGCGACCTGGCCCTGATGCACGCCGCGCTCGACGCAGGCGCCGAGAAAGCTGCGCCAGGCCGGACCGCCGGGAAGCGTCTGCCGAACGCCGGGCGCCGGCACCAGCACCTTCACCTCCGGATCGCGCACGAAGATGAAGAGCGCGTCCGCGCCCAGCCGCGCCGCGAGCGCCTGCGCAGCGTCCGCGCGCGACGCCGCGCCGGCGAGCTGAAAGATGGATCGGAGCGTGCGTGCGTCGGCCACGCGCGCAGCTACTCCGGCAACACGCACACCACGGCGGTGCAGTTGTGAAAGCCGCCGAACTGCCCCTCGGCGCGCGCAATCTGCCCGTGCGTGTTGCAGCCGACGAACTCGGCGTCGCCGAGCTGCTCGGCGAGCGCCTTGAGCTCGAAGCCGAACGCGTCGCCCATGCGCAGCCGCGTCGCCACGCAGTCGAAGAAGAGCGCCACCTGCGGCTTGTTGCCCTTGAGCCCCTGCATCGCCGCGGAGGTGGCGCGCGCGGCAGCGTCGACCGCGGAGCGCTCGGTCGTGCGCATGACGTGAACCGTCGCGCCAATCGGCAGCTCCGATGCGCACAGCACCGATCCGTCGTCGTTGATCGCGAGCGGCACGCGCAGTCGATGTCCGCTGCCGGTGTCGATGCCGAGGATGTTGTGCAGGAAGAAGGGAATGGGCGCTTCGCGGTCGAGCGTCTGGCTGGTCTCGGCGGCATGGCGCTCGAAGGCCTCGACGGCGGGCATCCCGTTCAAGCTGACGAGCCGCTTGCCGTCGATCTCGGTGACGCGCATCGCCGGGCCGATCGGCTCCCAGCCGTGGCCCACGCCGACTCCGATGGGCTTATTGGACAGGATCTCGAGCGCCACGGCCGCGTCGGTCACGGCCTCGTCATCGAAGAAGACATTGGTGCGGCGAAACTGCGCGTCGTCGCCGGCTCCGCCGCCGAAGAACTGATACTGCCCGGAGGTCGCCACCGTCAGCTGGTCGACCAGCTCGTCGGCGTGGCCGGCCAGCGCGTCGGTCATGACGAGCGCGGATCGATAGGCGTAGCCGCGGTCGGTCAGACCGCGAAAGCCGGCCGCGAGGTTCCGCCCGGCGGCGACCGGATCCTTGCTGAGATCGCGCGCGATGGCTGCCGAGAAGTGGAGGTCCGAGGAGCGCAGCGCCAGCGCACAGGCGAGGCCCGCGCCCCGCGTCTCGTGCGTGAATTCACCGGCCGAGGAGGCTCCGACGAGAATCTTCGGCTGGCACCTCGTCTTCAGGGCCTTGAGGAGCGCCTGCTGATCGTAGGTCGGCGAGGCGAACAGGACCAGGACGTCCGCCGGGGCTCCGGGGAGCGCGTCCGCCAGCTTCTTGCAGAGTGACGCCGCGGCCTCGCCGCTGCTGGCCGCGTTGGTATAGACAACCGCCGATTCGGTCATGAGCCTCCAGAGGCCGCCGGCGCCGACCTGGAGATCGTGCGAGACGGTGCCGCTTTGGTTCTAAGCCTAGCGAACAAGCCTTCAAGTGCACGCCCGATGGCACGCGCCACCCGCCTGCTTAGCCGTCGAGCGCGGTCAACAACGACTTCAGATACTCGACGAGATCGCTCTTCTGAGCGGCGGTCAGGCCGAGCGTGGCGAAGCGAAAAGTGCGCGCGGGGCTGTAACCTTTCGCGGCGGCGGCTCTCCATTGACGAGACCGAAGGAGGGACCGATGACGCACCGACGCTCCACGATCCTCGCAGCGACGTTCACGGCGGCAGTCGCGCTCGCCGGCTGGGCGACGAGCTCACGCGCCGCCGACAGCAACGGCAACGATCAGGCAGCCGAGGGCGGCAAGCTCTATGCGAAGCATTGCGCCAAGTGCCACGGCGCCGGCGGTGAAGGCACCAAGAAGGCGCCGGCGGTGGTCGGCAAGGCGGCGCTGCCGCTCGATGCGCCGGCGACGGCGAAGGTGCGCAAGTCGCAGTTTCACACCGCGCAGGATGTGGCCGAGTTCGTCGCGACGAAGATGCCGGCCAACAAGCCCGGCAGTCTCACGGTCGACGAGTACTACCAGATCCTGGCGTTCGATCTGAAGGCCAACGGCGTCGACGTCTCGGCGAAGAAGATCGATCCGAAGTCGGCTGCCGAGATCAAGCTCCACTAGCATGTTTCATGTCCTGCGGCTGGCGACGGTTCACCCGGCGCTGGCCCACTTCACCATCGGCGGGCTGCCGCTCATCGTCATCGCCTATGCGGTCGCGGTGTGGCGGCGCTCGACGGCGTGGACGCTCGTCGGTGACGCGGCACTGTGCGTGACCGCGGCGCTGACGGTGGCGACCGGCACGTTCGGGCTGGTCTCGAACGCGGTGGTGCCATGGCCGGGCGGGCTCGAGTCGTGGCGCTTGGTCCACCTGGCGGGCGGCGTGGCGACGACGCTGTCGCTGGCGGCGTTCGCGGCGGCGCGGCTGATCGTGCGCCGTCCCGAGGTCGCAGCGTCGCGGGCGGCGCTCGCCCTGGCGATGGCCGTGGCCGGCGTGGCGGGCTTCACCGGCTGGGTCGGCGGCGAGGTGCTCGTCTTCCACGCCGGCATGGCGGTGCGCGCCGCGGGCGACGGCGCGCTCGCACCACCGGTCGGCGATTCGACGAAGCGGCCGGCCGATTTTCTCGATGCGATGAGACAGGTGCGGGCGTCGTGGGCGTCGATCAACGCGCGGCTGGCGTCGATGCTGGTGCAGCATCCGCGCGACGAGGACTTCGCCCGCATCGAGCGCGACGCGCGGCGCATGGTCGAGCTGACCAAGGTGATGGCCGACGACGGAGCCCGGGCGAAGGCGCATGCAGACGTGCTGGCGTCGATGTCGCAGACGCTCAGCGGCGACGCGGACGACATCGCCGAGGCGGCGGCCAAGAAGAGCCTGCAGGAAGTGGCGCACGCGGTCGGCGAGGCGAGTGGCCACTGCGCCGACTGCCACGAGGCGACGCGATGGCGCCGCTAGATCCCGAAGCGGCTCTTGATCTCGCGCTCTTCGCGAGCGAGCGCCTCGGCCCGCGACTTGGTGCCGTTGGCGCGACCGAGCAGCCCCGGCAGCGCCTCCAGGTTGCCGCCGCCGATGCCACGCTCGAGCTGCTGGAACATGTCGCGGGTCTCGGCCAGGACGTTGACCAGCTGCTTGTGGTAGTGCGCGCACGC